>CAZULB010000027.1:0-29928 GCA_964621155.1 uncultured bacterium
ATGACTTCACTCTGTTTTCTTGTTGGATGCTTACGCCGGAACTCTCGGACGCGCGTGTCTTCGCGGCGAGTTGCGCAGCGCGCGAAACCATATTTCATGTTCGCGCGCGAGCACTGTCTGAGCAAGCGAAGACACCGCGCGTTCGAGAGTGGAGTTCGATTGCAAGCTTGCGGTTTCGCTAACGCACCACTTCGGAGCCGTTGAGCTTATAAACGACGCCGTCTTTCATCACGAACTTCACATCCTGAAGCAGTTTGATGTCGTTGATCGGATCGCCGGCGACCGCGACCAGGTCTGCGATTTTGCCCTTCTCGACGGATCCGAGGTCCTTCTCCTGGCGCAGCACCCTGGCGCAAGCAATCGTGCCGGCTTGAATGGCGTCCATCGCAGGCATGCCATACTGCACCATCAACTCAAATTCTTTCGCATTCTTGCCGTGCGGTGACACGCCGGCGTCGGTTCCCATCGCGATGGGCACGCCGGCTTTGACTGCCTTGCGGAAGGTATGCTCGATCTGCGCACCGACACGGATCGCCTTCGGTCGCACGATCTCTGGCAGCGCGTCCGGCTGGCCTGCCATCTCCACCACCGTCAGTCCCGCCATCAGCGTGGGTACGTAAACCGTGCCCTTCTTCTTCATCAGCGACATGATCTCATCGGTCATGAAACTGCCGTGCTCGATCGACGTCACACCGGCGCGCACCGCGCGTAACATGCCTTCGGGGCCATGCGCGTGTGCGGCCACGGTGAATCCGTAGTCCTTCGCCGTTTCCACAATGGCCTTGAGCTCCTGATCGGTGAACTGCGCGTTGTCAGCGCTGGTCGCGATGCTGAGAACTCCCGCGGTCGCGGTGATCTTGATCAGATCGGCGCCTTCCTTGTAGCGCTGCCGGACCGCCTTGCGCGCTTCATCGGCCCCGTTGATCACACCGTCCTTCGGACCGGGATCGCCCATCAGCGCCTCGCACCAACCATTGGTGGGATCGCCGTGTCCACCGGTGGTCGAGATCGCTCGTCCCGCCGTGTAGATGCGCGGGCCGACGGCGTACCCCGCCGCGATCGCCTTCTTGAGCGACACCGTCGTCGTGCCGTCGTCGCCCACATTGCGCACCGTCGTGAAACCCGCCAGCAGCGTGCGCTTCGCATATGCGGTGGCGCGCATGGCCACGTCGGAGGGGTTGAGCGTGAACTCTTCGATCTGCGAGCGGGGAGAGAGTTCGTGCGTCAGGTGCACGTGCATATCCATCAAGCCTGGCATTACGGTCTGATCCGAGAGATCGATGGCCTGGTCGGTGTCGTCGCCAGTCATAGGGATGAGTTTCTGCGAATCCCCATCAACGATGTCCGTGATTCGACCCTTGTCGATGATGATATAGACATTGTTGCGCACGGTCTTGCTGACGCCGTCGATCAGGTGCCCGGCGTGAACAATGGTACGGGCGTGTGAAGCAGAGAAGGGAAGCGCAACGAGAATGCAGAGCGCGAACAGGGAACGACGCATCGATCGGACCTCCGGGGCAAAGTAGTCCGCGAGTATAGGGCGCGCGCGGAAGGGCTGGCAAGGCGCAGGCGTTGTGCTAGAGTGCGCGCATGCTCATCTATGAGATCACCATCCGGGTTCGCGACGATCTGCGCGCGGCGTGGGAGAAATATCTGCCCGCACACACCGCCGAGGTCATGGAGACTGGATGTTTCGAGTCGGGTAGGTTGCTGCGCGGTGGTGACGGAGAATACCGGTGCGCGTATGTGGTCGCCACCCGTGCAGACCTGGATCGCTATCTCACCGAACATGCCCCGGCCTTACGCGCCGATGCCATTGAACACTTTCCGGACGGCGTAGAAACTGTGCGTGCAATATGGACCGAGTGGCAGCGGGTGGACCGCTAGCGAATGTTTGGTTTCGTAAAGAAGCGCCGCCGGGAGCGCCTGCGCGCGCAGCCCTTTTCGTCCGAATTCATTCCCATTCTGCTGTCGAATGTGCCCGTGTATCGCCGGCTGCCGGAGAGTCTCCGTGTGCAACTGCACGGCCACATCAACGTGCTCCTGGCGGAAAAGCATTTCGAAGGGTGTAACGGCCTCGAGGTCACCGACGAAGTTCGGGTGACGATCGCCGGTGAAGCGGCACTCCTGCTCCTCAACCGCGAGACGAAGTACTACCCCGAGCTGCTGACCATTCTCGTGTATCCCGATGTCTTCTATGCCGATGTCGAAGACAACGAAGGGCACGTTGTGAGCGAGTATAAGGAAGACCGTTCCGGCGAATCGTGGGACATGGGTGTCGTTATTCTGTCGTGGAAGGATGCGGTCGAGCACGCCTCAACCGGGCGCGGAGGATACAACGTGGTGTTGCATGAATTCGCGCATCAGCTCGACATGGAGAATGGCGCCATGGACGGCATTCCGCATCTTGCTTCGCGCGCGGCGCGGGAGACGTGGCACACCGCTTTCACCGACGCTTGGGAATCCATGCAGAGCGGCCGTCGCAGCGTCGTGGACGAATACGCCGCCGAGGATCCGTCGGAGTTCTTTGCGGTTGTGACCGAGACTTTCTTCGAGCGGTCGCTGGCGCTCCGGCGCGACTACCCGAAGCTTTACGAAGTGCTGTCCAGCTATTACTGTGTGGATCCGGCCAGCTGGAGTGCACCGGCCACGGCAACGCGCGAGGCGATGCCGCGTTCGGCGCGCCGTCCCCGGCGGCCGCGTTCGCCGAGAGCGTGATATGAAACAACTCAAGAATCTCCTGCTCCTCGTCGTATGCCTCGTGGTGGCTCTCATCGCCGCCGAAGTCGTGATGCGCCTGACGTGGCGGCCGCCGGCCCGCACGCTCGCACCGCTGGTGCAGTCGCGCACCACCACCAACGAATACGATGTTCCCATCGAGACCAATGCCGACGGGTTTCGTGACGTCGCCACGCATCCTCACTTCGGCGGGCGCGTGGTCGTTATCGGTGACAGCTTCGTATTCGGCTCGGGCGTTTCGCAGGGCGATGTGTTTTCCCACAATCTTTCCCGCGTTGCGCCGCACTTCAACGTGTGGAACCTCGGCGTTCCGGGGAGCGGTCCTTTCAACGAGCTCTATCTGTGGCGCGACTACGGGCGCCCCGTCCGGCCGCACGCGGTCGTGGTTGCCGTTTACGCGGGCAACGATGCCAGCGACGCGCTGCGCGAATCCAAAGAAGCCCGGCCCCGTTTCGTGATTGGAAGGCGCGCGAAGGTGATGTGGCGCCGGGCATTCGCGCCCGAGAGTGCAACCACCGTGCAACCGGTGCGGAATCGTCAGGGATGGAATGCTTTCGGTCTCGACAATCCGGCGACGGAAGAAGCGTTGCTGGCGGCGGCACAGAAGCGCGGTGTTTCTGCGGACAGCGTGCGCGCGCGTCTGGCCGCCATTCCCGACTCGCTCAAGGCGGACGCGCTCGCGTTCCGTTCCAATCCCTTCAATCTGGCCGAGGCAGTGCTCGATCCGGATGGGCTGCGCCACAATCTGCTGCTGGACACGCCCGAGATGAATGAAGGATGGAAGGCGCTGGAAGAAGCGCTCACCGAGCTCAACCGCGAAGTGATCGCCTCGAACTCGAGGTTGTTGCTGGTGTGCATTCCCGCAGCAGTCCAGGTTGACTCGACGTACTGGTGGCTGAAAAAGCTGGGCGTGCGACTGGATGATCGCGTGACACAGGACACCGTGTTTCAGCACCGGCTGGCGGAATTCGCGAAAGCGCGGGATATTCCTCTGGTCGATCTTCTCCCCGCCCTGCGCAAGCGCGGCACGGCGCGTCTCTACTACGAACAGGATGGTCACTGGACTGCGGCCGGGCACGACGTGGCCGCACGCGTCATCAGCGAACGCCTCTACGAGCTCATGCCCAGGACCAACTGGACCGAGTAGCTACTTTTCGGCGGGGAGTTTCTGCGACCAGTTGAGCACCACCGAAATGGGTGCCTTGTTGGCCTCGTCGAGCGTCTGCAGAAGAAGGATTTTTTCCTCTCCGGGGGAGACGTCGTAGTCCTGCAGGTCGCTGACCGGAAACAGCGTCTCTTCGCTCCCGATGGTGATGGTGGAATCCTGCTCTCCCACCTGCGTCCGCATCAAGACGCGCTCGTTGAAGTAGTAGATGTGATTGCCCATCCAGCGCGGGTCGAAGCCGCCGGCCGTGGAGATCTGCCATTTGCGGCCTCCGCCTCGGAAGGGGACCACGTAGGTTTCGCGCGTACCCGAGTCGTTGGAATCGTATGCCAGCCAGCGTCCGCTCGGTGAAAACGTGCAGCTGTATCCCGTCGCAATGCTCAGGAGCTTGAGCTGCTTCCCACCGTCGACGGGAAGCCCGAGCAGATCCCACCCGCCGCCGGTGATGAGCTGCGCCGAAAGCACGTACTTTCCATCCGGCGACCAGGCATTGGCAAAGTTGTCACCCGGGCCGGCGTAGAAGAGTTCCTCGGGTTTGGACCCGCCGATGCTTTTCATGTACAGGGCGACGTGCCCGCTGCGTGTCGATGAGAACGCAATGCGGTTCGCGTCGGGCGACCACACCGGGGTGTTGTCTGCGGCGGGGTCGGTCGTGAAGCGCGTGCGAAGGTTACGCTTCACGTCGTATATCCAGACGTCCGGCGTACCCGTGCGCGCGTCGAAGATCGTAATTGCGACCTGGCTGCCGTCGGGCGCAATGCGGACCGGGTCGCCGTACACGGCGGGGTCGCCGAGCGGCCCGATCTCTTTTCCCTTCAAGTCCACCCATGTGAGCCGGCTGCCTTCCATGGGGGATCCGGCCTGGTAGATCATGGTTCCGCTGGGCGACACATCGAAGATCGACCACGACGCGCCTGAAATGGAGCGAACGTGATTGGCAATCGACACAGGCTCTCCCGAGAGCTGGAACGTATCCGGGTCGAACTTCTGCGCCACGAGGAAATTGTTGCGTGTGAAGAGCAGGTAGCCGGCGGCGTACACTGCGTCGGATTCCGCGGGCATGATTTCCCGGATCATCTTTCCGTCGAGAGAGGCGACTCTCAGCTTGATGCCGGCATCGCCCTGACCGCCTGAGCGCGCCGAAACTGTGCGCGAGACAAAGAGGAAGTGCTTTCCGTCGGGCAGGAAACGTGGGAAACGATGCGAGACCTCACCCTTGGTGGAGTCGGGCAGCGTGACGACCTGCGGCGTGCCGCCTTCCGGGGAAACGCGGTAGATGCCGGAGGCGTAGTTGGGTGCGAAGACGATGCCGGCCTCAGCGCTCCAGGTGCCGCCTTTTCCCAGCGCGGCGGCACAGATGGTTGTCACCGGGCCGCCGGTGGCATCCACGCGCTTGAGTTTTCCCGACGAGAAGAACGCAATCTGCCGGCCGTCGGGCGACCAGAACGGATACGCGGCGCCTTCGGTGCCGGGAATCTCCACCGCATCGGGCTGGTCGAGGGCGCGAACGTAGAGCGTGGCGCCACCCTGGTCGCTGATGCCGAACACGATCCGCCGCCCGTCGGGTGAAATCATGGGGGGAGAAGGATTCTGTCCGCGCAGCGCGAGCGACGCGTTCTCCGGGAGCACGACGGAAAGGTGCGTCAACGCCGGCGTCGTGACCGGTGCGCCACCGCGGCGTGAAAGCGCGAACGATGCCACCAGGGCGACGAGCGCAATCGCGGCAATCGTCCACGGCAGCCACGAACGCCTCGGCGCCGGCGGGGTTGATGCGGGGAGCGCCGCCGGCTCCTCCATTTCCACGCCGCGCTCCACCGCTTCGAGCACGATGCGCGCTTCGCCGATATCACGCAGACGCTGCCGCGGATCTTTCTCGAGGCAGCGCTTCAACAATTTTACAACCACGCGCGGCGTGTCCTGGGGAAGCAGGGCCCAATCCGGTTCGGCGCGCAACACCGCAGCGAGTGTGTCGCTCACGGTTTCGCCCGAGAATGCTTGCCGCCCCGTCAGCATTTCGTACAGCAGACAACCAAACGCAAAAACGTCGGCGCGGCGATCGACGCGCTTGCCGCGCGCCTGCTCGGGACTCATGTACGCGGCCGTACCGAGAATCACGCCCGCCATGGTGGGCGAGCTTCCCAGCAGCGTGGGTGAGTGCGAAAGATTCGAGTTCGACGCATCGGCCTCGATCGCTTTGGCGAGACCAAAGTCGAGCACCTTCACGACACCACCGGTGGTGACGACAACATTGGCCGGCTTCAGATCACGGTGCACAATGCCCTGGTCGTGCGCGGATTCGATGGCATCCGCCACCTGACGCGCGATAGCAATGGCTTCCTTGACCGGCAGCGCGCCGGTCGCGATGCGCTGCGCGAGGTCTTCGCCGTCCACGAGCTCGAGGACGAGCACGCGGTTGGCGCCGTCGCCCTCGATGCCGTGAATGGTCGCAATGTGGGGGTGATTGAGCGACGCGAGCAACCGTGCTTCACGCTGGAAACGGGCGAGGCGTTCGGCGTCCGCTGCAAAGCCCTCCGGGAGTACCTTCAGTGCCACATCGCGGCCCAGCTTGGAGTCGCGGGCACGATAGACCTCACCCATGCCGCCTTTGCCAAGGTGGCTCGTGACTTCGTAATGTGCGATGGTTCTTCCGATCATGGCGTAGAAAGGGATGCGGCAGTATAGCAACCTCTGCTATTCTTGCCCCTTCTCTTTTTCGGAGACACGATGATACCGCTCGAAATCGTCTGGGAAGGCGAAAGCCACAAATTCAACCTCGAGGACGGCACGCACACCGTGGGCCGCTCCAGCGAGAACGACGTGCAGGTCGCGATGGCGCGCGTGAGCAAGGTTCACGCCGAGCTCAAGATCGACGGCGATCGCATTCACGTGCGCGATCTGGGCAGTCGCAACGGCACCGAACTCAACGGCAAACCGGTCGGCGACGCGTGGATCGAAGTCCCCATCGGCTCCCTGGTGAGCTTCGCCGGTGCGCTGATGCGCCGCGGCTCTCCCGCCACCACCGCCGCGCACCGACTCCTCGGTGATCACCAGGTCTCCGCCAGTCTGCGCTACAACATGAGCCAGGGCTACTCCAACGCGGCGCGTTCGCGTCTGATGGACCGCAGCTCGGAACTCTTCGAGTTGCTGGCGTCTTCCGACGATCAGAACGCAATCGAAACCGCGGCGTGCGCATTCGTGGCGCAGTGCGTGCCGGCCGAGCGCGTCGTGATGCTGGCCGACTCCGGAGAAGCAACCAACGTCGAAGCGAGCGCGCGCTGGACCAAGACGGTGGGGAATCCGGATGCACCCTTGCAGCTTTCGTCTACCATCGTGGGCAGCGTGCTGCGCGAACGTGATTCCGTTCTGGTGGCGAATCCGCTCGAAGATCCGCGCTTCGGCGGGCAGCAGAGCATCATGGCACTCTCGCTGCGTTCGGCGATGGCCGCGCCACTCTTCGACAACCAGCGCGTACGCGGCATCATCTACGTCGACACGACGGATCCCAAGGTGCGCTACACGCAGGCGGACCTCGAGGTGCTGACGGCAACCGCCAACGCGGTGGCGGTGAAGCTGCGCAACCTCTCCCTCGAAGAAGAGATCGGAACCGCCGCGCGCATTCAGCGTGCCATGCTTCCGTCGGGTGTTTACGCGCCCGAGGGCTACGAAGTCGACGCGCACCAGATCATGTGTCGCGCGGTGGGTGGAGATTTGTACTTCGTGGGCTTGCGCCCGAACGGCAAGGCTCTCATCGCGCTCGGCGACGTGACGGGGAAGGGCATGCCGGCCGCCCTCGCCATGAGCGCATCCATCGTCAGTATCGGTTTGCTGGCGGATATCGACAGCGATCTGCGCACGGTCGCGCAGCGCCTGCACCGCCAGCTGTTCCGCTCGCTCTCGCGCGAGCAGTTCATCACGTTGTTCATCGGCGAGCTGGATTTGAAAAGCGGGCGCATGGCGTACATCAACGCCGGCCACGAGCCGCCCATCATCGTGCACAAGGACGGCAGTATGACCATGGTGCAGTCCACCACCATGCCGTTCGCAATGATCGAGGAGATTCCGCTCGATGTGCACGAGATGACGATTCAGCCCGGCGACACCATGGCCATCTTCAGTGATGGAATCCCGGAGGCGACCACGAGCGGCGACAAGTTCCTCGGTCTTTCGGGCGTGAAGGAGATCCTGGTCACGCATCGCGATGAACCGCTGCCAGCCATTCGCGATCGCATCGTGAAAATCGTCGAAGCCTTCCTCGCCGGCGGACCGGCTTCCGACGACGTGACTCTCGTGATGGTGCGCCGCCCGGGCTCCAACGAGCCAACCACTTCGACGGGACCGATCACCGCGGTCCCGGGCACCTAGGCACGCCCCCCGTCAAGAAGCAAAGCGGCGGGTGCGATCATCCACATCGCACACCGCCGCTTTTGTGTTTCCGCCGGTACCGACCGGCGAAAGGGGCTAAAACCAGAAGCGCGCGCCGATGGCACCTTCCAGATCGAAGTCCGAATCCGGGGTCAGATCCAGGATGGGCACGATTTCCATGAAAATATCGAATGGATAATTCGTGAACATGTAGGCCAGACCAACGGGAAAGCGGATGCCGAAGATATCGTCAGGATCGTTTCCGTTGTCATTTTCGGTGGCAACGAAACGCGCGCCGACCCCGAAGAACAGCGGCATTTCGTCGCCGTTCTTGAGATCGATCAAACCATATCGATGCCAGAGGTAGTCACCCTGCAAATGCAGTTCGTTCTGACCATCGAGGTCCCACGCGAGACCGAATTCGAGCGCGTGCTCGTTGTTCAGAAAGAACTTCGCATCGAGGCCGGTGGGCTCGCCCACAATGAAACCGATGCCGACGTACTTGTCGTCTCCCTGGCTCTGGGCCATCGCCGGGGCGGCAAGGGCGAGCGCGGTGGCGGCAAACAGGCCGCGTATAATGAAGCGCTTCATGCGTTTCCTCCTCAACTGGAACTGTTACGGGCACATGCCGTATATTTCTCATGACTTGCGCCGGGCGTAGCGCTACCGCAGAGTCCCGGGCATAATAAGAGCCGGTTCGCAATCCAGCAATCATTAGATTCCAGTATTGCGAACCAAACCAACGTGTTGGAGCGGAGGGATTTGAATGTTTTTTGACCCCCTGTACTGGCTGATCATCGGAATCGGATTGGTTCTCTCGATCTGGGCCAGCATGAAGACAAAGGGGACGTTTCACAAGTACAGCGAGTACACCATACGTTCGCGCATGAGCGGCGCGCAGGTGGCGGAAGCGATTCTGCGCGACAACAACATCCGGGACGTGCAGATCGTTCCCATTCAGGGCAACCTCACTGATCACTACGATCCGCGTTCCAAAGTGCTGCGCCTATCCGAGGGCGTTTACGGCAGCACGAGCATGTCAGCCGCCGGCGTGGCTGCGCACGAAGTCGGCCACGCCATTCAGCACGCGCAGGGTTACGCGCCGCTCAAGTTCCGCTCGGCCTGGGTGCCGGTCGCCAACATCGGCGGCGGACTCAGCATGTTCGTGTTGATGGGGGCGCTGTTCATGGGCGGAGCCGCCACGGTGATGGGCTCGAAGCTCGCATTGGCGGGCGTGCTCCTGTTTGCGACCACGACGCTGTTCACCCTGGTGACGTTGCCGGTCGAATTCGATGCCAGCCAGCGCGCACTGGCCACGCTCAAGCGCGGCGGCTATCTCGCATCCGACGAGTTGGCCGGCGCCAAGAAGGTTCTGGATGCCGCTGCACTCACGTATGTGGCTGCCTTCATCACGTCGGCGCTCACACTTCTGTACTGGATGATGCGCCTCGGTTTGCTCGGCGGGCGCCGCAGCGACTAGCTTTCCGTTATTCTCGCGGGCCCGACCCGCGAGCCCAGAGTCAAGGCCCGGGCGGAAGCGCCCGGGCTTTGCTGTTTTACAAGCGTCATCTTTTCTATTCCAGTCGCGCGTGATATCTTCCCCTGACCCCCACCCCGGTTTATGAGCCTGCGCTTTCGCATTCTTATTACGGCCGCGTTGTGCCTGGTCGCGTGCTCCGACCTCGGCGATCCCTACGTCTACAAGGCCGACTGCGATCGCTCGACCGGTGGCATGGATTTCGGCAATGTCGCGCTCGGCCATTTCTCCGAGCGCGTCCTGCGCATCGCCAATTCCGGCAACACCGACCTCAACGGCGAGATTTCACTGTCCGATCCGCAGTTCACGGTGATCTCGGGCGGTGGGCCGTTCACCATTCCTCCCGAGAAATACATCAGCATCAGGTTGCGCTATGCGCCCGCCGACACCGGGTTCGACCGCGCGGTGGCGGATCTGGGCACCGGCTGCCCTCCCGTCGACATCGTGGGCACCGCGCTGCCGCCGCCCGAGGGACCGCAGTGCGTGGTGGATCCACCCAACCTGAGTTTTGGCTCGATCAAGATCAACCAGACAGCGGAAGAGGAAGTGCTGGTGCGCAATGTCGGCCTGATCGACTTCAACGTCGACGTCCAGTTGCAGACGACGGGGCCGTTTGAAATCGCCGCGGGGGCGGGTTTCGCCAACCTCGAGCCCGGTGACACGCTGCGCGTCACCGTGAAGTTCGCACCGACCATCGCGGGAAATTACAGCGCGACCATGCGGATCGGATCGACGTGTGACAGCCTCGCCGTCGATGCCACCGCGTCGCCGCCGTTCACGGTTTCCTACGCGCAGATCCAGTCCATCTACAACCAACGCTGCACGTCTTGTCATGCGCAATTTGGAAACGGGGGGCTCGATCTGCGCGCCAGCGTCAGCTACGCCAACACCGTGAACGTCGTGAGCCCGGTGTACCAGGCGCTGCGTATTGCGCCCAACGACCCTGAAAACTCGATGCTGTACGGAAAGATCACTGGCAACCCGGAATTCGGAGGTCTGATGCCACCGACGGGCGGCATACTCACGGCTGTGCAGCGCCAATTGTTCCGCACCTGGATTCTGGAAGGAGCGCAGAACAATTGAAGACGCTCCGAGTCGCTTTTCTCTTTGCAGCTCTAAGTGTATTCGTTGCAACCAGCGTGCTTGCGGTTCCGCGCTATTCGGCGCGTTACGAGCAGAAATGCGCGCTCTGTCACATGAATCCCTCCGGCGGAGGTCTGCGCACGCTCTATGCGAGCCAGTACCTCGTGCCGCAGGAGATGGCGTGGAAGGCGCCCAGTGACAGCAGTCTGGCGCGCATCGATCCCGAAATTTCCAGGGGTGTATTGATCGGCACCGACATGCGCATGCTGCACCGCTATTCCAACGACGATCAACCGCAGGACAACTTCTTCGAGATGCAGGGTGACATCTATCTGGATTTCCAGATGGACGAGAATCTCTCGCTCTACTTCGACAAGGGGATTACCACGAGCTACGAGCTGTTTGGAATGTGGCAGGGACTGCCGCTCACCGGTTACGTGAAGGCGGGGCGTTTCGTGCCCGCCTATGGCTGGCGTTTTGACGACCACACCATGTTTGTGCGCAGCGACCTCGGTTTCATGCCGCCGTCCAACAGCGATGTTGGCGTCGAATTCGGGCTGTCGCCGGGACGCAGCGACATTCAGTTTTCCGTTCTGAACGGAAATCGTGGCGGCACCTTCGACAACGACGAGAAACTGGCGGCCTGTTTCACGGGGATTTACCGCTTCCACCTCGAGGACGTAGCGGTGGGGTTGGGTGCATCCGGGTACTGGCAGGATGGTCCGAGCACCAACTACGGCGCCGGCGGTTTTTACAGTTACCTGGGTTGGTGGAAGCTGACGTGGCTGGGTGAAGCGGATTGGACGCACAGCGACCCGGACTTCGAGCCGCACGCAACCGGGTTTGTGACCTCGCACGAATTTTCTTATCTATGGAGACAGGGGCTCGAGCTCCGCGCCACCTATGACTTCCATGATCCCGACTACAACCAGGAAACCGGCGCCCGGCACCGCTGGGGCGGCGGTGTATTCGTGATGCCGCGCTCCTTCCTGGCGGTCGAAGCGCTGTACCGGGAAACGCACTTTCAGGATGGGCCGCTGTTCTCGGGAGACAACTCCTGGGAATCGGTTTTTCAACTTCACTTCTTGTATTGATCGGAGCCCGTCATGCATTTGAAACGCATCATCATTTCTGCCGCTGTGCTCTTGCTGCCTGTCGCCGCTGCCCACGCGGCGGATTTCGTGGTAAAGCCCGGAAAGCCCAACGAGGTTGTCTTCACGTCGAAGGCAGCGAGTGAAACGTTCCAGGGCAGGACCGATCAGATGAGCGGGCGCATCGCGGTGGATCCCGCGCAGCCGGGCGACAGTGTGACCGTAAGCATCGAAGTCGATCTGAAGAGCCTCAGCACGGGAATTGGAAAACGCGACCAGCATATGCGCGACAACCATCTCGAGACCGGCAAGTACCCGAAGGCCCTCTTCGAGGGCGCCACGGTGAAAGACGGCAGCGGCCCGCTCGTTGTGGGCACGCCGTCAAAGCTCGAAGTGGAAGGAAACTTCACGCTGCACGGCGTGACGAAGCGGCTGCGGGCGTCCGTCGAGGTGCTGCTCAAAGACGAGAAGACGCTGCAATTCAGGGCGGCGTTCAAGGTGCCGCTGGCCGACTACAAAATCGACCGCCCCAAATTCCTGTTCCTGAAACTTGGTGAGGTGCAGGAGCTCGAGGTCACGGGAGTTGCCGTCGCGAAGTAGTCGCTTCCGTTAGCGACTGCGATACACTGCGAACACACCGGCCCCGCCCCTATGGTCGCGGACGTGGGCGAACCGTGCGCTGTGCTCGAACACCACGCGCCAGACCGGATTGTGATACACGACCCACACCGCGCGCGGATGCTGCGCCAGCGAGCGCTCGAGGTGCGCGACCACCGCGGCGAGTACCACCGCGTCGAACGGGTTGAACAGATACACCACGGTATCGCGCGCATCGAACGTATAGTCCGCCGCGTCCGCGTGCATGATCGACGCGGTGAACTGCCGGTGTGTGCGCCGGCGCAGGGTCTCGAGATTGTGTTCGGCAATGCGGCACAGGGCGGGCGAGTAATCGACGCCTGTCACGTGCGTGAAACCCGACAACACGGCCACCATCAGCGCGCGACCTTTTCCACATCCGAGATCCACGAAAGCGCCATCGAGCGGAATGCGCGCGGCACGCAAGACCTGCTGGAGCGGAAGCGCGCGCGTCGGTTCGTAGCGAATACCGCGCGCCAGGTTCGGGCTCGCGACATCTGATAACGACGCGTTCTCGATCACACCGCGTGTGTCACTTCCGAAGGCGATGTCGAAGTGGCGGTCGAGCAGACGACTGACGGCCGCATGGGCGTGCCGGAACGCCGCGCGAATGGTGTAACTCACACCGTGATTTCGCAGCGAGCGCCCGATGCGGGCATTGACAGAACCGGGGGAATCACGCATCATTCGCATGTAGTACCGCCCTTGACTATAGCGGCAGGCCCGCTGCCCAAACAACGTCCCCCAAGGAGCCCGCTCTACCTCGTTTCGCTATCGCTGCCGGATGCAACCGGCCCTCATCAACGCCCGGACCGCCCGACGGGGTAGCCACTTGCGCCTGATTCTCGACTCCACACGAGCCCGCGAACATTACGCGTCGCTGCACGCCAGCTATCCCGGCGCCACTGTTTATCAGACGCCGGCCTGGCTGGACCTCTGGAGGCATCTCGGTGCCGACGTTGTTTTCGTCGAGCCGGAAAAGGACACCCTGGTGCCTTTCGTGTGCCGTGGTCGCGGGGCCATGCGGCGGGCCTATTCGCTTCCGTTTGATACCTACGGCGGCCCGGTTACACCGCATCCCAACGGCCACCGCCTGATGTTCGAGAGCGCCATCGAGCCGCTCGGCCATGCCTCGGTTCGTCTCGTCGACTACCGCTCCGGCGTGGCCTCGAGCAACGGCGCGGCTCGCGACCTGACCTGTCACATCGTGGACCTGTCCCAGGGCTACGACGCGGCCGCGGCGAATTATTCGGACTCGAACCAGCGTCTCATCCGCCAGGCCACCGAGCGCAACGTCCGCATCCACGTCATGAACGACGAGGCGAGTCTGGAGACGTTCTACCAGCTCCACGTTCGCACCGTCGCGCGCTACGGCGCGCGCGGACTCTCGCGCGAGTTTTTCCGCGCGTTGTTTCATACCCTGGTTCCGTCACAGCTGGCGACTTTCTATCTCGCCTATTGCGACGGCGTCGCGGTGGCGGGAAACCTGGTGCTGCGCTGGAAAGGACGCGCATCGGACTGGATGTGGGTCTACGACGACCGTTACTCGCCGCTGCGGGCAACCAATCTTCTTATCGATCGTGCCATCCGGGACGAAGTGTCGCGTGGCACGACCGAGCTCAACCTGGGCGCGAGCCCGAACGAGCGCCTGGGGAGCGTGCGTTTCAAACAGAGCTTCGGCGCGAGTCCGTTCTCATACACGATCTACACCCACACGGTCCCACTGGTGGGCATGGCGCGCAACGTGCGCGCGAGTGTCAACCGCTTCGGCGCGCGCATGCGTCTGTTCGCCGAGTCCTAGCTCCCGCCCCTTTGCTCGCGTCTAGAAAAACCCGCCAATGTCGTGCCCGGGGTAGTGCCACTGCAGAATGGCGAGCACGAGCCACAGGTCTACGATGAGGTGGACGATCAGCACCCACAAGAGCACGCGCGATTTCTCGTACATCACGCCCTGCGTCAGCGCGAAGAGATATACGATCCACACGCCGTGGCCTGTGAAGGCCATGTCGTAGAGCACCGATGTGTACACCACCGCCTGCGCAGCATTGGCGACGCGAGCGGGAAAGACGCCGCGCAACAGCCCGTACACGGTATTGACGAAGAACAGCTCGTCCCAGATGCCGACGCAATTGATTCCAACCACCAGCCGCCGCACGGCGTGCACGTTGTAGCTCGCGGGCAACTCCCAGTGGGAGGCCAGCGTCGGATTGAGATGGAAGAAGTAGACGTTGATTACCCACCACGCGAGCGGAATCGAGACCACGGTATAGATAAGATCGCGTTTGGAAAAACGTCGCGGCCAGAAGCGCCAACTGAGCTCGCCCGGCGCCGCCACCGCCATGATGATGGATGGCGCCAGCACTACGACGGCGAAGCACAGCGCGAGAATTGCCATGTGGCGCGTATCGAGCCCGGTGTGAATGGGCGCAAACGCGAGCACGGCGATGCAGCCGAGCAGGATTCCGAGGTTACGACGCAGGCGCGGATCACGTTGGCGGAACGTCAGCGTCGCGGAAAGAATCCACAGAGCGAAGCCGGGGATGTACCACGCCAGCGGAACCAGCAGAATGGTGGCGGCGCAGAACGCGGCCAGCGCGATGTACGCAGAACGTGCCATGTTGCGGGGCGCTAGCGGGCAGCGGCTCGGACCGCATCGCGTGCGTGTTCGGCCTGCCACAGATGTCGGCGCTGATGTGACGCGATCATCCGATAGGCGGAATACACGCTGTATCGGAATCTCGCGTTGAATGGTGAGGCCACTTTGAGCCTCGATAGTGCGAGGCCGTCCGCCTCGGCCAGAAACGAAATCAGCTTGCCCTGCAGCTCGTCGTACTCGGCCACGACCTTCGGCCTCGCGTCGATGGAAGGCGGGACGAAGGGTGGAGTCGTCGTTACGCGCATGCGTTTGACGGGAGGCTCGAGCATCTTTACGAACATCCATCCCACGAAGTCGAGCCGGTTTCGTCCGGCGTTGTCGGTGAGCCCGCGCGCGCGCCCGTCCCGGATGGCTTCATTCAAGATCGGCGCATATGCTCGCGAAGTCAGGTTCAAATGCTCGATGCACTCCGCGACCGACCACCCCGCGTTGCCGGGGCGCGTTCGCCACGTGGCATCGTCCATCGTGTCGGTGAGCGCATGCAATCGTGCCGAGGTGGCTTCGAGTTCGTTGCGAATCGATGCGAGAGACGGGGACAGGGAAGTCATGGGGCCGGAGTCTACACCGTCGTCTGCGGTGGCTGCAATTCGAGGGAATGTGGGGAATGACGGGAGCGCCCGCCGTTCACGAGGCTTCCGATTTCGGTTTCTGGGGCTTCCGTCGTACCCCCCCGCCCTCTGCTTGCGGATACCTCGCCCGAGGGGCTAAACTACGGTCTGCAGGCGAATTCCCATGCAAGCAGTCGATCCTTATAAACCCACGCACAAAGTGCGCATTGTCACTGCGGCGTCGCTCTTCGACGGACACGACGCGGCGATCAACATCATGCGCCGCATCATTCAGTCCACCGGCTGCGAGGTGATCCACCTCGGTCACGACCGCAGCGTCCAGGAGGTGGTGGATGCCGCCATCCAGGAAGATGCCCAGGCCATCGCCATGACGTCCTACCAGGGCGGTCACATGGAGTACTTCAAGTTCATGAAGGACCTCCTCGACCAGCGCGGCGCGTCGCACATCAAGATTTTCGGCGGTGGCGGCGGTGTGATTCTTCCCGCCGAGATCGACGAGCTGCACAAGTACGGGATTGCCCGCATCTACTCGCCCGACGACGGGCGCGCGCTCGGACTGCAGGGCATGATCAATGACGTCGTGCAGAAGTCCGACTACGCGGTGGGCGCATCCTTGAACGGCGCCGTCGACGGCGTCCTGAAGCGCGACTTCATCTCCATCGCGCACGCGATCTCCGCGGCCGAGAACTACCCCGAGCAATCGGCGCAAAAGCTCGACGACATTCGCGCGCGCGCGAAGCAGTCGCAGACGCCCGTGCTCGGCATCACCGGCACCGGCGGCGCCGGAAAGTCGTCGCTCGTCGACGAACTGGTGCGCCGCTTCCTGATCGATTTCCCCGACAAGACGGTCGGTGTTCTGTGCGTGGATCCGTCCAAGCGCAAGACGGGCGGAGCGCTCCTGGGCGATCGCATCCGCATGAACTCGATTCGCAACCCGCGCGTGTACGTGCGCTCGCTGGCCACGCGGCAGGCCAATCTTGCGCTCTCCGCACATGTCAAAGACGCGCTCGACATTCTCAAGGCGTCGAACTTCGATCTCATCATTCTCGAGACCTCTGGCATCGGACAGTCCGACACCGAGATCGTCGATCATTCCAATGTGAGCCTGTACGTGATGACGCCGGAGTACGGCGCGGCGTCGCAGCTCGAGAAGATCGACATGCTCGACTTCGCCGACCTGATCGCGCTCAACAAGTTCGACAAGCGCGGCGCGCTGGATGCGCTACGCGACGTGCGCAAGCAGTACCGGCGCGCGCACCAGAAGTTCGACCTCTCCGACGACAAGACGCCGGTGTTCGGCACCATTGCGTCGCAGTTCAACGACCCCGGCACCAACAATCTCTACCGCGCGCTCATCGATACGCTGGTCACGAAGTGCGGGCTCCCGGTCGCGAAGTGGAAATCGCACTTCGAGATGACGCCGGAAATGTCGGAAAAGGTGTACATCATCCCGCCCAACCGCACGCGTTATCTATCCGAGATATCGGAGACGTGCCGCAACTACGACCGATGGGTGGAGGAACAGGCGGCCGTCGCGCAGCGGCTGTACGCGATCGACAAGTCGATCGATGCCGTGGGCGCGACGAAAGTCGCCGACAAGGACCGCCTCATCAAGGACCTCGAGGCGATGAAGTCCGAGGTGGGCCGCCAGCTCACGGCGGAGAACATCGATATCCTGAACGGCTGGCCCGCCAAGATCGAGAAGTTCAAGGCGCCCGTGTACACGTTCCAGGTGCGCGGCCGGGACATCAACATCGAGACCCACACCGAAAGCCTTTCGCACACCATGGTACCCAAGATCGCGCTGCCGCGCTATCAGGCGTGGGGCGACATTCTGCGCTGGAGTCTTTCCGAGAACGTGCCGGGCGAGTTCCCGTACGCGGCGGGCATTTATCCTTTCAAGCGCGAGGGCGAGGATCCCACGCGCATGTTTGCGGGTGAGGGTGCCCCCGAGCGCACCAACCGTCGCTTCCATTATGTGAGCTTCCACATGCCTGCGCGGCGTCTCTCGACGGCGTTCGATTCGGTGACGCTCTACGGACGCGACCCCGACGTGCGGCCGGACATCTACGGCAAGATCGGCAACTCCGGCGTTTCGGTGTGTTGTCTCGACGACGCCAAGAAACTCTACTCCGGATTCAACCTGATCGATCCCAAGACCTCGGTGTCGATGACAATCAACGGTCCCGCCCCGATGATCCTCGCATACTTCCTGAACGCCGCCATCGATCAGCAATGCGAGGTCTACATCAAGGCGAACGGGCTCGAGAAGGACGTCGAGAAGAAGATCGCGCAGATATACAAAGGAAGAGAAAAGCTGCGTCCACGCTACGCGGGCGAGCTTCCGGAAGGGAACGACGGCCTCGGTCTCATGCTGCTGGGCGTCACCGGCGACCAGGTGCTGCCGCGCGACGTGTACGAGCGCATCAAGGCCGACACGCTCAAGGCCGTGCGCGGAACGGTGCAGGCCGACATCTTGAAGGAAGACCAGGCGCAGAACACGTGCATCTTCTCGACCGAATTTGCCCTGCGCCTTATGGGGGACGTGCAGGATCACTTCATAAGGAACGGCGTGCGCAACTTCTACTCGGTGTCGATATCGGGCTATCACATCGCCGAGGCAGGCGCGAATCCGATTTCACAGCTCGCGTTCACGCTGGCCAACGGCTTCACCTACGTCGAGTACTACCTCTCGCGCGGGATGGACATCAACAAGTTCGGTCCCAACCTCTCGTTCTTTTTCTCGAACGGTGTTGATCCCGAGTACGCGGTGATCGGCCGTGTGGCGCGCCGCATCTGGGCCAAGGCCATGAAGAACAAGTATGGCGCCGACGAGCGTTCGCAGATGCTGAAGTACCACATTCAGACCAGTGGACGCTCACTCCACGCGCAGGAGATTGCGTTCAACGATATCCGCACCACGCTGCAGGCGTTGTACGCCATCTACGACAACTGCAATTCGCTGCATACGAATGCGTACGACGAAGCCATTACCACGCCCACCGAGGAATCCGTGCGGCGCGCGATGGCGATCCAGCTCATTATCAATGAGGAACTGGGACTGGCGAAGAACGAGAACCCGCTGCAGGGTGCATTCATCATCGAAGAGCTGACGGATCTGGTGGAAGAAGCCGTGCTGATGGAGTTCGACCGCATCACCGAACGCGGCGGTGTGCTGGGCGCGATGGAGACGATGTATCAGCGAGGAAAAATACAGGAAGAGTCGCTCTACTACGAAACCCTCAAGCACTCGGGCAAACTGCCCATCATCGGCGTGAACACGTTCCTGTCGTCGGAAGGCTCACCCACCGTGCTCCCGCGCGAAGTCATCCGCGCCACCGAGGACGAAAAGAAACGTCAGATTGAAACCGTGCGCGCGCTGCACGAGCGCTCGGGCACGTCCGCCAGCGACGCACTGCGCGCCATTCAGCAATCCGCGGTGAAGAATCAGAACGTGTTCGACCAGCTCATGGAAGCCGCCAAGACCTGCTCGCTCGGCGAGATGACGCAGGCGCTCTTCGAAGTGGGAGGGGAATATCGACGGAACATGTAGGCTCACCCAGACTGTTAACTCCTTCCTTTGGCCGTTTCCAAAACCCGTGTACAGTTGACCGTAAACTCGGTATAGTCCTCTTACCCCGCCTCTGACCGGTCTGGAGAATCGCGGAAACGTCCGGGATTTTCCGACAACCTTGCCCCGTTCCGGAGGTGACTCATGAGAACGCTGTTCCTTGCCCTCCTCGCGCTCGCCATTGCTGTCCCCGTTGCCGCCCAGGACAGAATCGAGCTCTACGCTGACCAGAACATGTCCAGCTGTGCCATCATCGAACCGATCAGTCCGCCGATCGTACAGGTGCACATTTTCATCACCGGGCCCGTCGGTGCGACGGGCGTTCGCTTCACGGCGGTCAAACCGGCATGCTGGGTAGGTGCCACGTGGCTCGGCGATGCATTGGTGCCGGGCGCAATCAACGTGTCGAATTCACAGTACGACTGGTCGATCGCATTCGGCGGCTGTACCGTGCCCGGAGAGCCTTCGTACCTCGGCGCGATCAGCTATCTGATCACCAATCAGGCGCTGCCGTGCTGTGTTGTCACCGCTAGCCCGAGTGAAACGTTGAACTACTTCAAGTTCACCGATTGTAACTTTGGCGAGCACGCGCTCGAGCCGACGAAGTCGATCGTGGTCAACCCGAACGAATCGTGCGGCTGTCAGAGCGGAATTCTGACCGCCACGCTACCCAGCACGTGGGGTCGTGTGAAGTCGTTGTATCGCTGAGCTGGCTGTGGCCGTTGCTCTACACGAAGATGGGCGGTCGCCATTCCTGGTGACCGCCCGTTTTTCACCGAGACCGGTTCAGGAACCAGAAGAATCATGCAGGCGCGACACGGTTCCCGCAAGAAGCGGTTCGTGCCTTTCCGACGCCGCAATCCGACGTTTTCTCCCCCCCACTCCGCAGCTGGATGAGTTAGACTTCTGGAGTTCAATCAGTCAACCCGGCGTGGCAATTTTCCATCGAAGCCCGCCCGGCCAACGTGCTCGCACGAACTCTTTTTTCAAGGAGACCAGCATGCGTCAGCATCTTCGCCTCATGGCGCTTTGTACCGTGGCGGTTCTCGCCGCAGGCTGCGCCAATCACGATAGTCCGACGACAAGCGTTTCAGGATCGAGCAACCAGGTCAGCCGGCCCGACGCGGGCGTCTGCACGACCGATATCGGCAGCCGCGTCTGGTATGACGTGAACTGCAACGGTCTGCAGGACAAAGACGAGACCGGCGGTCCGGAAGGCGTCAAAGTGACGCTGATTGACTGCAATGATCCGAACATCAAGTACGGCACTGCAACCGACAGCAATGGCAACTACAACTTCCACGTGCCCGCAGGTACGTATCAGATTTGCATCGAGATTCCGGGCGGATTTGTCGCCACCATCGAAGATGCCAACGGCAACTCGACGGACGGCATCGACAGCGACATCAACGCCGAGGGTTGCACGGGTTGCCGCGTCTACGAATGCGACAAGCCCGACTATACGCGTGATGCCGGTCTGTGCGAGAAGAAGGGTCCGGAAGGCACCGAGGGCTGCACGCCCGGCTTCTGGAGGAACCACCTCTCATGGTGGGCCTGCGCGGGTATTTCGCCCAACGACAAGGTGAACGCCACGTTCGGTTGCAAGCTCGTCGCGGACGACAACCTCACCATGGGTACGGTCATCGACAAGCCGCAGACCTACGGCGTGCTTCCGTTCCACGCCATCGCGGCGCTGCTCAACTCGCGTTGCGCGAACGTCGACTTCGGTCTGAGCGACGGCGAAGTCAAGGACCTCGCCTGCGCGGGCGACAAGGATGCGCTCGCGTCCGAGAACGAGAAGGGCTGCCCCCTCTCCGGTGGCAACACCACGGGCCGCGGCGGCAAGTAAGTCGCTTATTCGACGGGCCTGACAGGGAGCCCGGGGCATTTGCCCCGGGCTCTTTTTTTTGACCCGTAAGAGTTTGCTTAAGGACGCCATAAACCTCGACTTTGCCATTGAACGGCACCCCACCCTCCTCTAGAATAGAGTCTGTTCAATCCACGATTCGTTGGCGGAGCCATCCGTTTTTAGCCCCCGCCCCCGATTCACAATTGTCTTAGCGCGAATCCAGGAGAAAACATCATGCGTTCATCGCTTCGCGTGGCGGCGTTGAGCCTTGCCGTGCTTGCAGCGGGTTGTACCAACGGCGACAAGCCGGCCATGGACAACGTTGCGGGCCCGAGTCTGGGCAGGGCACCGTCCGGTTGCACGACAACGATCGGCGACCGCGTCTGGTTTGATACCAACTGCAATGGACTCCAGGACAAGGACGAGACCGGCGGTCCGGAAGGCGTCAAGGTTACGCTGACCAACTGTGACAACCGGCAGGAGTATGTCGCGTACACCGACGCCAACGGCGGCTACCAGTTCGTCGTGCCGGGCGGTTTCAACTACATCATCTGCATCGACATTCCGGAAGGCTTTGAGGCGACGATCGAAGACGCCAACAACAACGCCACTGACGGAATCGACAGCGACATCAACACGGAAGGCTGCACGGCGTGCCGCTACTACGAGTGCGACAAGCCCAACATCACGCGTGACGCGGGCCTCTGCGAAAAGAAGGGCGAGCGGCCCACGGGTTGCCGCTTCACCGGCGGTGGCAACAGCTCGTATCGCAGTGATGTGTACACCTTTGGTGGCCAGGCCGGCGCCAACACGGCGCTGCAGCCGCAGCCGACCGGCGAGTGGGAGCACAACAACCACGACGGCCCGAGCGGTGATTTCGCGTTCCACGGCGGCACGCACAGTGCTCCGGATGGCACCGAGATCGATCGCATCGAATGCTCGGATCCGGGCTTCTGCAACCCGGCGCGTAAAGCGCCCGCGCACCAGCTCGACTTCTGGGGCGTGGGACAGTTCCACTCCGCGAAGAAGCTGCCGGGCTCGATGTCGCAATACATCACCGTCGGCGAATCGCTGCACTGGTTCGAAGTGAACGTCGACGATGCCGGCGAGCCGGGTCATCCCAACACCGATGTCAACTGCCCGGCCAATGGTTTCGGGTTGCACGGTGACGAGGCGCTCGTGAATTGCGGTTGCGGTGACTACTATCGCATCACAATTCATCGCACGACGGATCCGAACAGCCCCGTGCTCTACATGGTGCAGGGCTATTTCCAGGGCAACTTCCAGATCCACCCCTTGACCGGCTATGACCGCAAGGGCGGCACGACCAACTAGACCGCGATTTCGCGGGGCAAGTGCGAAAAGGGGCGTCCGGTTTCCGGGCGCCCCTTTTTTTGTTTCTGCGGGACGCGCGCGGCCATGTGTTAGGCTTCCCCGCAGATGTCCACCGCGCTGCTGCTGCTGATTCTTCTCGCCGCATTCATACACGCGTTCTGGAATTTCTTCGCCAAGAAAGCCGGTGGCAGTCTCACGGTACTGTGGCTGGGCGCACTCATGTCGACTTTGCTGGTCACACCGCTCGCGATCGCGGTGCAGTGGGGTCATCCATTCGCGACCCGCGGTCTGTGGATCGGAATCGTGAGCGGATGCGTGCACTGCGCGTACTGGTGGGCGCTGGCGCGCATGTACCGCCGTGGCGATATCTCGCTTTCCTATCCGATCGCGCGCGGAAGCGGCGTGCTGGGCACGGCGCTGGGTTCGATGATTCTCCTGCACGAACCGCTCTCATGGGCGGGCGGCGTCGGCATCGCGTGCGTGTGCGCCGGCGTGTTTGCGCTTGGCTACCAGCGGCGCGTTGAACCTGTACGCACACGCGTCGTCACTCTCGCGTTGCTTACGGGGGTGTGCATCACGGGCTATTCGTTGCTGGACGATCGCGGTGTCGACACACTATCGCCTCCCGTTTACCTCGCGGTGGAGACAGGTGTGGGTGTGGTCCTGCTCGCGATTGCGGGATGGAAACGCATTCGCGCCGCGGCGCCACGCATTTACAGACGCTACGAACGCACGGTGTGGATCGTGGGAGTGGGCTCGCCGCTCACCTACCTCATCATTTTGTTCGCGTACTCGCGTGGGCCGGTAAGCTACATTGTGGCGGTGCGGGAATTCTCGGTGGTGTTTGCGGCGCTGTTGGGGGCGCGCTTCCTGAACGAGAAGATCTCGGCACTGCGCTGGACGGGAATAGCGCTGGTCGTGACCGGAATGATCATGATCAAGGTGGCGTGACCACGTCCGATTGATTTCGGCGTCACGCTTTCATTACAATCGCCGTCCCTACCCGAAGGATGGAAGCCATGCGTCATCTTCCTCTGTACACGATCGTGTTTGTCAGCGGAGCGGTGGTCCTCGCCATTGAGATCCTGGGCACGCGTGTGCTGGGGCCCTTCTACGGCGTGAATCTGTTCCTGTGGTCTGCGCTCATCACGGTGACGCTGGCCGCGCTCAGCCTGGGCTATGTGGTCGGGGGGCGATGGGCGGACCGCAACCCGCGTTTCTCCGCGCTCGGCACGACGCTCGCCATTGCGGGGGTCTGGCTTCTCGCCACCATCTGGCTCAAGCGCCCGGTGCTGACCGCGGTCGAACCGCTGGGTCTGCGTGGCGCTGTTCTGGTTTCTTCGTTCCTCCTGTTTTTCGTGCCGCTGACGCTGCTCGGCATGACGAGCCCGTATGCAATTCGACTGCGCGCCGAGTCACTCGGGGAGGTGGGACGGACCTCGGGTGACATCTATGCCATCTCCACGGTGGCATCCGTGGCGGCGGCGCTCGCGACCGGTTTCTATCTCATTCCTCATCTCGGCGTGAACCGCTTGATTGCGGTGTGTGGCGCGGCCCTGATTGGTGCGGCGCTGATTGCACTGCGCGCCGGGCGCGCGCGGGGAACGGGCGCGGCGGCGGCCCTGGCGGTGCTTCCATTCCTCCTCGGCGCCGCGGCGTCCAAATCGCCCATCGCGCGCGTGGGCGAGCCTCTCGGGCTTGCCTATCACGTGCAGAGCCCGTATGCAGACCTGCGCGTGGTGGATTGGGAAGACCAACGCCTTCTTCTTGTCGATGGTGGCACGCACACCATCGTCGATCGAGACACGTTCAATTCCAATTTCCCGTACGCGGTGGTGATGGACATCCCGAAATTCATGTTCGATGCGCCGGGTGATGCAGTGCTGGTGGGGCTCGGCGGGGGATCGGTGGCGCGCAACTACTATCGCGCGGGGTGGCGAGTCGACTCGGTGGAGATCGATCCGTACATGAAACGCATCGCGGAAGAATACTTTTCCTGCGACGCTGAAAGCTCGGCTGTGCGGGTAATGGATGGGAGGCAGTACTTCCTCACCACCGACAAGCAATATGACTTGGTGCTGCTGGATGCGTTCGGATCGAGCTCAATTCCGTTTCACCTGGTGACGAGGGAAGCGTTCGGGTTGGTGAAAGAGCACATGAAACCCGGCGCGATACTGGCCATGAACATTGAGGCGCGCACATGGCACGACATCCTGGTGCACTCGCTGGCCGCGACGCTGCGCGAGCACTTTGCGCACGTGCTGGCGCTGCCGATCGCGGAGCCGCCCAACACGCTGGGCAATCTCATCCTGCTGGCGTCGGATCGGGAACTGACTTTTGACGATGCGCGCCTGGGCGATCTCTACGAATTGCTGCCGTACCCGTACCGACACGAAGTCGGCGTGCAACAGCACCACGCGTGGAACAGCCGCTTCCAGCCGGAGATTGCAGGGATGCCGGTGCTCACCGACGATCGCAATCCCGTCGATGTGTGGGCGGAGGCGATCAACTGGAAGGCGCGTCAGTTGATGCACAAGAACGACCCCTGGAAGCACCTCGAGTACTGATTGGTCCCACGCTGAGTGCGCTCTCGAACGCGCGGTGTCTTCGCTTGCTCAGACAGTGCTCGCGCGCGAGGATGAAATACGGTTTCGCGCGCTGCGCAACTCGCCGCGAAGACACGCGCGTCCGGGAGCAAAGGTGAAAAAAAGAACACCCGCCGTACATCGCTGCACGACGGGTGTTCTTGTTGCAGTTGTCTGCGACTTGACTACTGGCCGACCATGGTGGCGCCGAGGTAGCTCAGCACCGCATTGATCGGGTTCGCGATCGCGATCGCCTGCTGGTTGCAGGTAACACTGCCCGCGAAGCAAAGTCCCACAGCCTTGGGATTCGTGGTCACGTCCTGCACGAGGAGTGAACCCGAATCGCCGCCGTTCTGGAAGTTGCAGCGCGCGGTCGCAACCACGATCTGATTCGTGTACGACTGCGTGAACGACGTTCCGCCCGCGCACTCGTTCTCATACGTGATCGAGAACGCGCCATTGATGGCCGATATCGAGCTGCGTGTGAGACCCGTTGTGCGCCCCATCTTCTTGACCGCCAGGCCGATGCTCGCGGCCTGCGTGGTCGCGCCGATGGTACCGATGTTCAGGATTGCTCCCGTCTCGTCCACCATACCCGGCGTCACCTGGGCGATACCGACGTCAACCGCGGTGCCACCCATCGGCAGCGAGCCGCCGTTGGTGACCAGCGTGCCCACGTTCTGCGCGTTCGCAGCCGTGCAATTCACGTCGATCAAGCCCGGCTGGATGACCGGGTCGCCGGCCGTCGCAACGCGGCTGTTGCCGCCGCTCACGATGTCCGCGTACAGCACGTGGTAGTTCGACAGGATGTACTTGGTGCCAGCCTTCTGAACCAGCGCGCCCAGCGTACCGCCGCAGCAGTAACCGTTCGCGAGGTCATAGCGCCAGCCACCCGACGTTCCCATTTTCACGGGAGGCGTCTGCTTGGCCATGCCGCTCGTCCCGCCGCCGCCGCCGCCACCCTTGAAGGGCTTGATCGCG
The DNA here is from genome assembly GCA_964621155.1 of uncultured bacterium. Classification (GTDB taxonomy): domain Bacteria; phylum Krumholzibacteriota; class Krumholzibacteriia; order WVZY01; family JAKEHA01; genus JAKEHA01. The sequence continues at coordinate 26,160 of CAZULB010000027.1, forward strand.
CCGCTGACCTGTTCGATCACGCGTACGCCTTCATAGTCCTTCTTGAGTTGTCCCGGAGCCGTCTGCTCCTTCGTGTAAATCGTAATGACCGGCATGCCTTTGTCGTCCGCCGAAATCGCCGTGCCTGCGACGCCCTTTGTCGCCAGGATTTCGGGGATGTGCCGGTTGTGTACGGTGATCGCCTTGTCGAAATCAGCCTTGTGTGCACTGACTGCTGAGAGGACGTCACCCTGATTCGTGGTGGGTGCCACGTTGCTGGTGTCGTTCTCGCAGGCCCAGAGCATCGCAGTGAGCGACAGGGCACCGAGAAGAAGAGCCGAACTACGCCAACGCAGGTGTTTCAATGTGAAACCTCCGCTCGCGTTATTGGTGGAAGGATTTAGCGGAGAATCTCCCCGCATGCGAACCGAACAAGCGTATATGTTTGTGAGAACGCGCGTCAATGCCGCTGTGGCAGCACTGACGCGCGCATGATTCGGAATTCGCAGTCTTTTGGTCGGACTCGCCCGGTTCGCCAACCGACCGGTTGTCCTGAACTACCGGACGCTAGTTCCTGGCGGTTGCGGGCGAATCCAGGCGATAGGCCACCACGCTCACCGGCTCGACCTCCTCGCTCTCACCGGTGTCGTCTCCTTCGGCCATGAATGCGTCGCGCGCCGAGCGGACGCTCTTGACCACCACGACGTGGTCACGCGCGATGTGAAACTCGTCCAGTTTGGGATTGTAGGGAAGCTTCAATGTGAGCGTGCGGACGAAGTGCCCCCTGGCGTCGAACGCGTCTATCGTCGCCAGGGTGCCCTGCGGTTGGCCGTTGGTGCCCCGGCTCGAGAGCACCCACAGGGAGCCGTCGTCGCGCGGGAGAAGGCGTAGCACGTCGCGGTCGGTGGGGCTCGCCTTGATGTTCGGCTGCAGACGCTGGCCGTTGCCGGTGCGCATCGTGACGCGCGGCTTGCTCTCTTCCATCTCTTCTTTGGTGCGCGGACGGTGCGTGTACTCGCGCTCGATGACACGTTCGAGCTTTCCATCGGGGCTGTACACCTTGATCGTGTAAGCATCGAAATTGTCACTGGCGTATACCCGGCCGTCCTTCGCCCCCGCCCACACCAGCGCGCGCATTTCCTTCTCGTCCAGGTTGGTCATCGAGTTCATGTCCTGCTGGGCCGTGGTGTTGAAGAGCGTGGCGCGCGTTTGCCCGTCGGCACCGACCATGACCAGAGCCCTTTCCACGGAAAAACCGGTGGACGATTGCGCAAAGGAGCGTGTGCTCAGGACGATGGAACTGCCGGCGCGGCCGCCCTCCATATAGGCAATCATGCCGCCGTCCTTTCCGGAGGGCCCATGGAAGTCGGCGCCGGGCTTGCCGTCGGGCGTGATCACCACCAGCTTGCCGGGCATCTGTTGCAGCACGGCGACATTGCCGTCGGGCATGAGGAACATGATGTTGGCGCGACGAAATTCACCGGGTCCTTCGCCTTCGTGGCCGATCGTACGCACCAACTTTCCGCTCTTGTCGAAGACATTGATCTGGGAGAGCTGCATGTCGAGGACGTACACGTTGTCGTTCTCATCGACAGCCACCGAGCTCAACACCCCGAAGAGGGCGCCGTCTTCGTCGTCGCCTCCGGCGCGCCACGCTTCGTGCGGGCTGATGGTCACGTTGCCCTCTGAAGGTGTGGACGGATTCATCGTGTGTACGACGCCTTCCTTTGTGACTTCCTTGCCGGCCCAGTTTCCGGCCAACGCCGGCAATGCGGTTGTGGTGAGAATGAGCACGATTGAAACGGGAGACAGATGTTTGTGGTTCATGAATTCCTTCCGACCTTGGAAATGGGAGCGGCCCCACGCTGATACGCCGTGGGCGTCAGCCCGGTTCCCGTTCCGTTGCCGGATCTAGAATTTGCTGCTGGGGAGGACCGGAACCAGCCCGGTTTCCAGGCCCGTCACGATGTCATCGAAGCCGTCGCCGTCGAGCTTTCCCACGGCAATCGAGTGCGCCGTGGCATCGAGCGTGAACGAGTAGTGTGCGCGGCCCGCCGCGTCGATGACATGCACCTCGCTTGCGGCATCGGTTCCGGTCGTTGCGGCGAGTTGTTTCGCGATATGGGTTGCGTAGAACGAACCGGTCGAGATGAGGTTCAAATAGCGACCCGTCGCAAGCTCAGGGTTTGCAATCAGAGTGCCGCCGTGCGTGTAACTCATCGTGACAAGCACGTCGCGCGACGCCGAGGCCAGTATCAGTTCTTCGTTCGAGTCGCCCGTCCATTCCGCCAGCGACATTGCCGTGGGGATGTACAACAGGCCGCCGGACGCCGGCAGCGCAATCGACACCGATGTCCATACCAGGCCATCGCCGGTGCTGTTGTTCTCAGCGAAGTCGAGAGCCCCGTTGCCAAGGTTGTCGACGCTGCTCACGAAAATCCCGGTGCGTGTCGAGCCCGGCATCGTGCCGGCAACCATTGCCACCGGGTCGGGAAGCGAGAGTCCTGTCGGCGGAATCTCGGCGCCGGTGAGTCCATCCGTGGTGAAGATGAGCCGCGAGTACGAAGGCATCATCACGACCACATCGTCCTTCGCATCCGAGCTCATTTCACCCGTCAGGATGCCGCCGGGGGCTGCCGGCAAGGCAAGCGCGTCGGGCTGTTTGGTCAGGACGCCGGGGCTTTCCTGGAGGACGCGAACCATGCGCTTCGAGGCCGCGGCGACCGCGATGTCGTCCCTGCCGTCACCATTGAAGTCGCCGACACAAAGTGCGTTCGGTGTGTCGGCCGCATCCAGTTCCACCGTCAGCCGGGACGGAAATTCACCCCCGCCATCGCCGAGAAAGACAACGATACGATTGTCACCGTTGAAACCCACGACCACATCGTTGTGATTGTCGGAGTCCATGTCACCGACGGCAACCAGGGCGGGAAGGGCGATCCCGGCCGCGAGCGTGATATTCGTCTCGATCGTCGCGCACTCGTCCTGAATGTATTGGTAGGGCGCGGTTCTTTTTGCAAAGCACTCGTCGATCGAATTATCGACTTGCACCGTAACATAGCCGGACCCGTATGGCTCGTGGTTGGCCACAGTGCCCGTGATGCGAGTCGACGAGATTTCGAACCCGTCGTTGAAGAACGGAACCTCGGTGGCAACTCCCGATGCGTAACCTGTTACCGTGACCTTCGAATCCTCGTTGAACCCAGTACCAGTGATCGTGACAACATCTCCGCCGCAGACGGAGCCGGAAGTTGGGTCGATAGATGTTACCTGCGGGATTTGCACAATGGTGACAAATACAGGATCGCCGCCCCTGTTTGTTCGGGCTGTGGCCGTTCGGCGACGGCCATACTCAAAAGTGACCCATGCCGGCGCCGTGCCGGTGTGCGAAAACTCCGGTGTACGAAAAATAAGCACCAGCTTATTGCCTTCGATCACTTCATTGTATGGTTGGATGGCGATGCCATCGATAAAGACAGTCGCCGACTCGGCGACATAGCGCTCGTAACCACCGCTCAGATAAACATCTGCGACGCCCGACCCGTCTTCGAGATCGAAGCAACTATCTATCCAAAAAATGGGTTCATCCTTGCACCCCGGTGTCACCAGTGTGAGCAGTACGAGCACAGCGGCGATTCTGGACGATATGCGAAGATTCACCCCGGATGCGTAAGCGGCGGCGAGGCGCATACGGGTCCCTCCTGATAGTGGCACTGACCATGTGGGTGACCGGAAGCGGCGTCACCATTAGCCTATCAATTGACACAGCGCGGTCGCAACGTTGTTTCTC
>CAZULB010000028.1:0-5762 GCA_964621155.1 uncultured bacterium
AGTTCCATCAACCGTCTCGTCGACATGGGCATCGAGCCCTTCCTGGTGTCGAGCTCGGTGCTGCTCATCATTGCGCAGCGCCTGGTGCGCCGCCTGTGTGACAAGTGCAAGCAGCCGACGACCATGCACCCCGAGGTGCTCAAGGAGCTCGGCATCATGGAGAACCCCGACGAGCTGCGCCTGTTCGAGCCCAAGGGCTGCCCGGCGTGCAACGACACCGGCTACAAGGGCCGCGTCGGTCTCTATGAGGTAATGGAGATCAGCCCGACCATCAAAGAGATGATCGTGGACCGTGCGTCAAATTCGGAAATCAAGGTGCACGCGGAAAAAGAAGGCATGTTGACCCTGCGCAACGACGGCATCTGGAAATTCAAGGAAGGCCGCACGTCGCTGGAAGAAGTACTGCGCGAAACCGCGAAGCATTAATGGTGAAACGAGGAGTGCTACGATGACGATGATCAATCTTCGGGATCTGTTGCAGGAAATGATCGAGAAAGGCGCGTCCGACCTTCATCTGACGGCCGGTCTGCCGCCGATGATCCGCATCGACGGCGAGATCATTCCGACCGAGCGGCCGGCGCTCACGCCCGAGCAGACGCAGGCGCTGGCGTACAGTGTGCTCAACGAAGAGCAGCAGAAGCGCTTCGAGGCCAACAAGGAGCTCGACTTCTCGTTTGGTGTCAAGGGCATGAGCCGCTTCCGCGGCAACGCCTACCTGCAGCGCGGCTGCATGGGTCTCGCCATCCGACAGATTCCGTACGAGATCCGCTCGTTCCGCGATCTCGGCTGCCCGCCCGTTGTCGAGCAACTGGCCAAGCGCCAGCAGGGACTCATTCTGATCACCGGGCCGACCGGCTCGGGCAAGTCGACCACCCTGGCCAGCGTCATCGACAAGATCAACAGCGAGCGCAAACGCCACATCGTCACCATCGAGGACCCGGTCGAGTACATCCACCAGCACAAGAAGTGCATTGTAAATCAGCGTGAAGTCAAAGCAGATACGGAGACGTTCGGTGCTGCGCTCAAACACGTGCTGCGCCAGGACCCCGACGTCATTCTCATCGGTGAAATGCGCGACCATGAGACCATGGCCGCGGCGCTCACCATTGCGGAGACCGGCCACCTCACGCTCGCCACGCTGCACACGAACAGCACGTTCGAATCGATCAACCGCATCGTCGACAGCTTCCCGCCGTCGCAGCAGAACCAGGTGCGCGCCCAACTTGCCTTCGTGCTCGAAGGCGTCATGGCGCAGCAGCTGGTGCCGCGCGCGCGCGGCAAGGGCCGAGTACTCATTGCCGAAGTGATGGTGTGCACGCCGGCCATTCGCGCCGTCATCCGCGACGACAAGGTGCACCAGATCTACGGTCTGATGCAGGCCGGACAGAAGCACGGCATGCAGACCATGAACCAGGCGCTGTTCGCCGCGGTGGTCAACAAGGACATCGCGCTGGAAGAAGCAATGCGCCGCAGTCACGACCCCAACGAGTTGTCCAACATGCTCGGACAGCCCGTGGGTGCCACGCGCTAGCGCAGGGAGGAAAGATCCGACATGGCGAGTACATATCTCTGGAAAGGCCGCAGTCCCAGCGGAGAACTGCTCTCCGGCGAGTATCAGACCGAGAGCAAGGACGAGCTGGTCTCGTACCTCCGCAAACGCAAGATCATCATTACCTCCGTGCGCGAGAAGAGCGCGCAGGTGAACTTCAAGATGCCGGGCAAGAACCGCGTGGGTGTGAAGGACATCAGCGTCTTCACGCGCCAGTTCGCCACCATGATCAACGCCGGTCTTCCCATGGTGCAGTGCCTGGACATTCTTTCCCAGCAGACGGAGAAGGAATTCTTCAAGCAGTCGATCGCCAAGATCATGACCGACGTGGAAGGTGGTTCGACCCTCGGTGAAGCGATGGGCCGGCACCCCAAGATCTTCAATTCGCTCTTCGTCAACATGGTCGAAGCCGGTGAAGCGGGCGGTATTCTGGACGTCATTCTGGTGCGTCTCGCCCAGTTCCTGGAAAAGCTCGACGCCCTGCAACGCAAGGTGAAGGGTGCCCTCACGTACCCGGCCGTGGTGGGCGTGGTCGCGACCGGTGCCACCATTTTCATGCTCATGTTCATCATCCCGACCTTCGCCAAGATGTTCACCGATTTCGGCGGCGAGCTTCCGCTCCCGACGCGAATCGTGATCGGGATCTCGGATTTCCTGCGCGGGTACTGGTGGGCGCTCGGCGCCGGTGTGGCCGGTGCCATCGTCGGGTTCAAGCGCTACTACGCCACGTCGTCCGGCCGCTACACCTGCGACAAGCTCATGCTCAAGGTGCCCGTGCTCGGTAACGTGGTGCGCAAGGGTTCGGTGGCGCGCTTCACGCGCACGTTGGGAACTCTGATCTCGAGCGGCGTGCCCATCCTGCAGGGCCTCGAGATCACGGCCAAGACCGCGGGCAACATGGTGGTCGAGAAGGCCGTCATGGCCACCCGCGAGAGCATCAGCCAGGGTAACACCATCTCGGAGCCGCTCAAGGAATGCGGCGTGTTCCCGCCCATGGTGACGTCGATGATCGCGGTGGGTGAACAGACCGGTGCCCTCGACGAGATGCTCGACAAGATTGCGTCTTTCTATGACAGCGAAGTGGACACGGCGGTGGAAGCACTCACCGCCATCATTGAACCGGTCATGATCGTGGTCATGGGTGTGGTCGTCGGCGGCATGTTGATCGCGATGTACCTGCCGATGTTCAAGCTCGTGACTGTGGTCGGTAACGGCTAGTTCGTGAACAGCGGCGTGGTGCATCCCAACGCCGGGGCGAAGGATCCCCGCCGCGCGCTGGACCGGTTTCTTCTGCTGCGCACGATCGTCGCCTGCCTCGTGGTCGGGGCAGGCGTCACGATCGTGGCGCTGACCGAGACCTCGTTCGACGCCAAACCGCTCTACCTCCTGCTGGCGGTGAGCGCGCTGGTGGGAACGGTCGCGCTGACGCTGACCCGGGCCGGCATATCGGCCCGACGGGTATCGTGGGGTGTGGTGGTGGCGGACATCGGCTTCTCGGCGGGAATCGTCTACTTCAGCGGCGGCGTCTCGGGGCAGTTCACCACGGTGTTCTGTCTCGCCATCGCGGCGGCCGCGTTCCTGCTCGAAATGCCGGGCGGCCTGGTGAGCAGCGTGCTTTCGTCGCTCTGCTTCATCGCCTTCCAGCTGCTCGAAGCGTGGGGTGTGATGTCACCGCCGGGCAAGGGCGAACTGCCGCATCCGCACGTGGGCGGGCTCATCGATGCGTACATGCACGCATCCATGTTTCTCCTGGTGGGCACGGTGGGCGGTTACCTGGCGGATCGGATCAAGCTCAAAGGGCGCGCGCTGCAGCACGCCGAGTCAGCACTGGAGCAGCTGCGCATCGACACGAATTACATCCTGGAGAACATGAGCAGCGGTGTGCTCGTGGTGGACACCGACGGGCGCGTGCTCACGATGAACGCGGCGGCCGAGGACATTCTCGAGCTGCGCAAGGACGACGTGATCTCCCAGCACGTGGACACGGCACTGGGATTACGCGCACCGGACCTGGCTCTGGAGCTGGTGCAGTCGCTGGCCAGCGAGCGCCCGCGACGCCGGCAGGAAATTTCGGGGCATTCGCGCGCGGGCGCGTACCGGCCCATGGGTATCAGCATCTCGCCGCTCACCGACGGCGCGCAGCGACGACGCGGCGTCATCGCGGTGTTCCAGGACCTGACCGAGGTGCACGAGATGCGAGAGCGGGTGCGCAAGGCGGACCGTCTCGCGGCGGTGGGTGAGCTATCGGCCGGGATCGCGCATGAACTGCGCAATCCGCTGGCCTCCATCAGCGGGTCGATCGAAATGCTCTACCACGAACTGGCCCTCGATGGTGAGAACCGGCGCCTGATGGAACTCATCATGCGCGAGTCGGACCGGTTGGACCGGATCATCTCCGACTTTCTCGAGTTCGCGAGGTTGCGCACGCCGCGCCGCATACCGTCGAAACTGGCGCGCTGCCTCGACGATGTGGTCACGCTGGTGAAGCAGAACACGGAGAAGAGCGATGGCATCACCATTCGCACCGTGTTCGAGCCGTCGCTCTCCGAGGTATGGATGGACGACGAGCAAATACGCCAGGTGTTCATGACGCTCGCCGTCAATGCGTGCGAAGCGATGGAGAAGAACGGCACGCTGGAAATCACCGCCGAGCGGGCCGGCGAGCAGAGAGTGCGCGTGAGTTTCAAGGACAGCGGCCCTGGCATCGACCCCGAGGGGCTGGAACGCATGTTCGAGCCGTTCTTCACCACCAAGGACGGCGGCACCGGCCTCGGGCTCGCGATGGCGAACAAGATCGTGACGGCACACGGCGGATCCATCGAGTTCCGCAATGCCGAACGCGGGGCCGTGTTTACGATCGTTTTGCCGGTGGGATCACCGGCGCGTGAGAAGTCGGAAGCCGCGGAGAGCGTCCTCGCGGCGAGTGACTAGAAACCAGAGAAGGGACATTCCATGGGTGCTGAACGAATCCTGGTCGTCGATGATGAGAAGAGCATGTGCCAGTTCCTTTCCATCATGCTGCGGAAGGAAGGGTACGACATCACGACGGTGAGCACGGGCAAGAAGGCCGTCGAAGAGGTCGCCGCGTCCAAGTTCGACGTGGTCCTGACCGATATCAAGATGGCAGGCATGGACGGCATGGAAGTATTGCGCGAGATCAAGCGCCTCGATCCCACCATGCCGGTGGTCATCATGACCGCCTACGCGTCGCAGAAGACCGCCATCGAGGCCGTCAACCAGGGCGCGTTCCACTATCTGATCAAGCACGCCAAGAACGACGAGATCAAGATGGTGGTGCGCAATGCGCTCGACATGAAACGCGTGCGCACCGAAAACGTGTTGCTCAAGAAGCAACTCAAGAAGACCAGCGACCTGCGCACCATGATCGGCAAGAGCGAGGAGATGCAGCGCATCTACCACCTGGTCGACAAGGTAGCGGACACGGAAAGCACCATCCTGGTTTACGGCGAGAGCGGCACCGGGAAGGAACTGATCGCGCGCGCGATTCACTTCCGCTCGTCGCGGGCCAGCGGTCCCTTTGTGAGCATCAACTGCGGCGCGCTGCCCGAGAGTCTGCTCGAGAGCGAGCTCTTCGGCCACGTGAAGGGATCCTTCACGGGTGCGATTCGCGACAAGGAAGGCCTGTTCAAGGTGGCGCAGGGCGGCACCTTTTTCCTGGATGAGATCGGCGAGACCTCGCCCACCATTCAGGTCAAGCTGCTGCGCGTCCTGCAGGAGCGCGAAGTGATCCCGGTCGGTGGCACCAATCCCATCAAGGTGGACGTGCGCCTGGTGGCGGCAACCAATGCCGACCTGGAAAAAGCGATCAAGCAGGAGCGCTTCCGCGCCGACCTGTACTACCGTCTCAACGTGATTCCGATCCACCTGCCGCCGCTGCGTCGTCGCCGCGACGACGTTCCGCTGCTCGTGCAGCATTTCCTGAAGAAGTACAACGACGACCTGCCGCAGGAACGCCAGAAGGGGATCACGCGCGACGCCATGGAATTCCTGGTCAACTACGACTGGCCGGGCAACGTGCGCGAGCTGGAAAACGTGATCGAGCGCGCCACCATTCTCGAGGAAACGGCCCAGATCACGGTGGAATCGCTGCCGGAGAAGATCCGCCAGCGCGAGAGCGGCGCCAATTCGCTCATCACCGAGCGCGCCCAGGTGACGATGGACGAGCTCGAGCGCGAATACCTGATCAAAGTGC
>CAZULB010000028.1:5772-28272 GCA_964621155.1 uncultured bacterium
AGTGCTGACGGACACCAACTGGCAGAAGAAGAAGGCCAGCCAGATCCTGGGGATCAACGCGTCGACGCTGTACCGCAAAATCCAGCGCTACGGCCTCGACAAGATGGACTCGAACCCGACCGAGGTGCTCGTCGACACCGAATAGCGCCCGGCAATCTGCACCGAAGTGCGAGAACGCGCGGCTTTGCCGCGCGAAATGTGTGGGGCGGGGAAGCGGAAACGAAGGGCGACAAGGACGGACCGCAAGCAACAAACGGGTATCGAAGAGACACGTAAACGGTAGTTGGCATGCGGTTTGCCATACCCCACGTCAGGATCGAATAGAACGGTCCGGATGGAAAAACATCTTCTCTAGCGCAACAGCTAAATAGGAGGTTGCAATGCGTAACAAGGGTTTCACTCTCATCGAGCTCATGATCGTGGTTGTGATCATCGGCATTCTGGCCGCGATCGCGATTCCGAACTTCATCAACATGCAGTCGCGCGCGAAGGAAGCTTCGTGCAAGTCGAACTGCCACACGACGCAGCTGGCCGCCGAGGATTTCTCGGTCCAGAACGACGGCGTGTACTCGACGGACGTTGCCGGCGACACCACGCCGGGCGGTCTCACGCTGCAGGACCTGCTCCCGCAGGGTGGCTCGCTCCTGGCGAACCCGTTCACGAAGGCTGCCACTGAGCCTCAGGACGGCGTTGGTCTGGCGACGGCCGGCGCGACTGGCTACCTCGGTGCCGACAGCGGTACGGGTGCCATCGACAGCTACACGATCGAAGGCTATGGCAAGAACGGCGACGTGATCCTCACGTTGACGAGCGGTCAGTAGACCGAACCGATCGGTTGATTCGAGCGGGGCGGGTTCCATGTGGACCCGCCCCGTTTCGTTTCTGGCCCGAACCCTGCAATAGCTTCCGTGTCACCGGATCGTTGACAAAAAACTGACCATGCCGATTCTCGAGCTGCATTCCATCCACAAGTCGTTTCGACGCGGCTTCTGGGGCGTACGGACGCCCATCTTGAGGGGTGTCGACCTCGCCATCGAGCAGGGCGACATCTACGGATTCCTGGGTCACAACGGCGCCGGGAAATCCACCACCATGAAGATCATCCTGGGTCTTCTCCGGCCGGACCAGGGCCACACCGTCGTCTTTGGCGAGCGGGGCAGCAGCGAAAAGACGCGCGCCCGAACGGGATACCTCGGGGAGGAAGTCGGTCTCTACCCGAACTTGAACGCGATGGACACGCTGCTTCTGGCGGGTGAGCTCTTCCGTCTGCCGAAGAAGACTGCGCGCGCGCGCTCTGAAGCGCTGATCGAACAGGTCGGTCTGGGGCACGCCGCCGACCGCAAGACCAGCAAGTACTCGAAGGGCATGCGCCAGCGACTCGGCCTGGCCACTGCGCTCATCAACGATCCCGAGCTTTTGATTCTGGATGAACCTTATAGCGGGCTCGACCCCATCGGGCGCCGCCAGCTGCGCGAGCTGCTCCTGTCGCTCAAGGCGCAGGGCAAGACCATCATGATGAGCTCGCATATCGTGCCCGACGTGGAAGCGGTATGCGACAAGGTCGGCATTCTATCCGACGGAGTGATTGCACGCGTGCTCGACCTGAACGCGGCGCGCGCACAGAATAACGGTGAGGTTGAAGTCGTCATCGCAGGCGATGAGGCGCGCCGTATGGTGGAGCGCGAATTCGGTGAGCGTCAGCTCCACGCCAACGATACGATCTGCATCGTGCGCTGCGCCAACGACCACCGCCTCAAGGCCCTGGTCACCGACGTGTACGGCGCCAACGGCCGCGTACTCGAAGTGAAACCGTTGCGCAGCGGTCTGGAAGACGTGTTCGTCGATGTGGTGGGCACGCGCAACGGCAACGGCAAGAAACACGAAGCATCCAACACCCAGGTCAAGCTCGAACCCGAGCTCTCGAGGCGCTGATCCATGTCTGCCATCTACACGCTGGCCCGGCACACACTGCGCACGTACCTGCAGGAGAAGATTCTCCTGGTCGTGCTGGTATTCGGCGCTCTGCTCATGCTTTCGTCGTACGTGCTCTCACCGCTCGCGGTAGGCGCGCAACAGAAGATCGTGATCGACATCGGCCTGGCGGCGGTGTCGATTTTCACCGTGGTGCTGATCGTGCTCCTGGGCGCAGGCTCGTTCCACATGGAGAAGGAGCGCGGCATCCTGCGCTCGCTGCTCTCCAAACCGATCTCACGCGTTGATTTCATTCTCGGCAAGTACCTGGGCACCTTCGCGGTGGCGTGCATCGTCATCGTGCTGATGTCGGCGCTGCACATGCTCGTACTCACGCTGTGCGGATCCAAGATCACCACCCAGATGTTGTGGGCGGACTATGTCACCATTCTCGAGGCGGGGCTGGTGACGGCGCTGCTCACCCTGTTCTCGTGTTTCACCTCGCCGGTACTGGGTTCCTTCTTCACCGTGGCGTGTGTGGTGTGCGGGCACTTCAGCACGGATCTTTTGCAGTTCGCGACCCGCTTCAGCGGTGGCGCCGCGCACGCACTGGTGACTGCTTTCTACTACGTGCTCCCGAATCTCGGCCTTCTCACGCTGCGTACAGAAGCGGTGCACAACCTTGCCGTGCCGCCTGGGATGCTGTTCGCGGTCACCGCGTATGCGCTGGCCTACATCGGCGCGCTGCTCTACGTATCGACGGTCATCTTTCGCGCCCGCGAAGTGAGCTGACATGGTCTCGCGCGTCGCGGGTATCACGGGCATACTGCTGAGTCTCGCATTGGTGGGTGCCACCGCGTGGGTGCAGCCGTTCACCACCCGGCCCTATCTGCACACCAATCTCTATCTGCCGTCGGGCAAATTCGTCCAGCAGGCCTCGCTCGGCTACCGCGAGCTCGCCTCCGACATGGTCTGGTTCCAGGCCGTGCAATACTACGGCGGCTACGCGCAGAGCCAGCACGATCTGGCGTACTTCAGCGGGCTCATCGACATCACCACCGAGCTCGATCCGCACTTTGCCTTTCCGTACATTTTTGGCGCGGTGGTCATGGCACAGGACCTCGGAGATTTCGACCGCGGCATTCGCGTCCTGAAGCGGGGCATGCACAACAACCCGTCCATGTACGAGCTTCCGTTCGAGATTGGTTTCCTGTATTACACGGTGGCGAAGAACGATTCGGCGGCCGCGCGCTACTTCGATCTTGCCAGCCGCCTCCCGGGCGGAAAAGAGCGGGCCGGTCGCTTTGCGGCTTTTGTATACTCCAAGGCCGGACACCTGGAGACATCGATGCGCATGTGGCAGGAAATCGCGCTCGACGACAACGAGCAGCCCTACATGCGCGAGCTGGCCCGGCATTATCTGCAGAAGCTCGAACGCGAGGCAGCACGGGAGCGCGGGCACGATCCGGCGGATCGCGAGAAGGCGCCACCGCACGGGGAGAAGGGCGATGACATCTAGACTCATCTTCACCATCGCGGCGGGGATTTTTGGATTGCTGTTCGGAAGCTTCCTGAACGTCGTCATTCATCGTATGCCCCGCAATGAGTCGATGGTGCGCGGGCGCTCGATGTGTCCGCAATGCAAGAAGACGATCGCGTGGTACGACAACATCCCGCTGCTGTCGTGGATTGTGCTGATTGGCAAGTGCCGCGCCTGCGGCTGGAAGATTCCGATTCGCTATCCGCTGGTAGAGCTGCTAACCGGGCTGTCGGCCGCGGGTGCGATGTGGGCCAGCGGCGTGACGCTGACCACGCTCTGGGTGTTCGCCTTCCTCGCTATCATGATCGCGATCACGTTCATCGACTGGGAGCACCAGATCATCCCGGATCCGCTGTCCATCGGTGGCACCATCCTGGGGTGGATCGGCGCGGCGGTCTGCCTCGACATCACGCTGGTGCAATCGATTGTGGGTTCGCTCGTGGGCGCCGGGCTTATCCTGGCCATTGCTCTCGCGTACAAGGCCGCGCGCAAGGTCGAGGGCATGGGCGGCGGCGACGTCAAACTCATGGCGATGATCGGCGCGTTCCTCGGCTGGCAGATGGTTTTTGCCGTGTTGTTCCTGGCAGCTTTTGCCGGGAGCGTATACGGCGTCATTCTCCTCAAGCGTTCCAACGCCGACGGCAAGACCGCGGTCGCGTTTGGATCCTTCCTCGCACCGGCGGCAATTTTGATGTACTTCGCCGGCGAGCGCCTGATGGCGCTCTATCTCGGATCGCTCTGGATTCCAAGGTAATGCAATTGCGCGCGTAGCAGTTTGCACGCACGCCTCCGCCAACCTCCTCAGCGGGACGCGACAAGCGCCGCTGCACCACGCAATAACTCCTTCGGTTAAACGCGGTTAATCCCGGAATTGACGCGCAAGAGTACGGCACTTTGCTGGCATGTTTGTTGCGAAATGGCGCCCGGCAGCACGGTCTATTTACAGGAATTTTTGTCACTTAGCGGTTTCAGCCGCATGAAGAGACACTAGCAAGGCTGGTGAAGAGATGAAGTTGTTTGCCCGCAAGAGCAAGACATCTGTAGGCCTGGACATTGGTTCCAGTCTCATCAAGGTCGTGGAAGTCGACCATTCGAAAGACACTCCCGTGCTGACGAAGTACGGCATCGTGAAGCTTCCTCCCGAAGCCATCGTCGAAGGCGAGGTCATGGACCAGAGCCTCGTGGTGCAGGGAATTCAGGAAGCGATGGAAAAGGCCGGCGTGGCGGCGAAAGATGTCGTCACCGCAGTGTCCGGCCGCGCCGTCATCGTGAAGAAGGTCGTCATGGACAAGATGAACCCCGATGACGCCAAAGAAGCCATTTTCTGGGAGGCCGAGCAGCACGTGCCGTTCGATATCGACGACGTGTGCCTGGACTTCCAGGTCCTGAACGACGATGTCGGCGCCAACCAGATGGAAATCCTGCTGGTGGCGGCGAAAAAGGAAATGGTCAACGCCCACGCTGCGCTGGTGCGCGAAGCGGGCTTGAATCCCGTCGTCATCGACGTGGATTCATTCGCCATCCAGAACGCGGTGGAAGCGAGCGGAGACCATACCGCGGGACGCGTGGTGGGCCTGATCAACATCGGCTCCGACGTGACCAACATCAACATCATCCAGAACAACATCCCGTACTTCACGCGTGACCTGAGCGTCGGCTCCAACGTCTTCACCGAAGCCGTGCAGCGCGACCTCGGCGTCACGTTCGACGAGGCGGAGAACATGCTCTCCGGCGCCACCGAGATCGATGACGCCGAGCGCTTCCGCAGCACCATCGCGGGCGCCGCGAGCGACATCTCGATGGGTATCGAGCGCTCGATCGCGTTCCTGAAGACGGCCGGCGATGCGGAACGCATCGACCACGCCGTGCTCTCCGGTGGCGGCGCGTGCGTGCCGTTCCTGCGCGACATTCTGTCGGAGAAGCACGGTATCGACTTCACCGTCAACAAGGCGGTGTCGCAGATCGAGACCAGCGAGGGGCTGTTCGAAGGCTCCGGCGACAACGTCGAGAAAGTCGGCCCGCTGCTCACCGTGGCGCTGGGCCTGGCGCTCCGAAGGGGGGCAAAGTAGATGATCAAGATCAACCTGCTTCCGTCGGAGGAACGCTCCAGCAAGCGCAAGATCAGCCTTCCGACCATCTCGGGCGGCGCGGTGCTGTGGGTGTCGCTGGGCGTGTTCGTGTACGCCGGCGCCGTTGCGGGCATCTGGGTGCTGCAGAGCCGCAAGATCACCGATTACGAAACCAGAATTCAGGCGCTCAAGGAAGAGTCGGCCCGTCTCGCGCCGCAGCTCGCGAAGATCCGCAAGCTCACGGCGGAGCGGGAGGAAGTCAACAAGCGTCTCGGCATTATTGCCTCGCTCGACAAGGACCGTTACGTGCACGTGCGCATGATGAATGATCTCGCCGTGCAGGTGCCGGACAACTGCTGGGTCGAAGAAGTCACGGAGACCGGCGGTTCGGGCGTGGATATCAAAGGTGTGACGTTTTCGAACTTCATAATCGCGGATTTCATGACCAGTCTCGAACGCTCCGGTCGCTTCACGGACATCGTCCTTGTGAAGGCGCAGGAAGGCGATATCGAGGATGTGCGCGTCGTGAAGTTCGAAGTCAGCGCCAAACTGGTGAACTAGGCCTGCAGAGGGAAGGGCAACCATGAACCTCAGAGAACCCAAGACACAGAAAATCCTCATCGGATGCATCGCGCTCATTGCGGGCGGATATGTGTACTTCGGCACGACATTCCTGCCGTTCAACTATCCGGTGCGCAAGGCGAAGATCCAGCAGCTCGCGGGCGACTACGAGAAGCTGTCGGCCGAGGTGGAGAAGGCCCGCAAAGTGGTCGGCGATCTCGCGCGGCTCGAAGCCGAGTACGAGCGACTCCACGACCAGTGGGTCTCCGCCCAGGAGCTCCTGCCCGAAGAGAAGGAAATGCCGGATCTGCTGCGCCAGGTCACGACGGCCGGAAGCCGTTCCGGAATCGAATTCGCGCTCTTCGAGCCCGAAGCGCCCGTCGCGCACGAGCTCTACACCGATCACCCCATCACGGTGACGGTGCGCGGCAACTATCACCAGGTAGGTTCGTTCATGGGACGACTCTCGAATCTCGAGCGCATCGTCAACGTGACCGACCTCGCCATGATGCAGCCGGCGGAGAGCAAGCACTCCAAGAAAAAGACGTCGACCAGCAAGAAGAAGCAGCAGGGCCAGGCCGGCGACCAGGTGGCGCGCTCCAACAATACGGTGGAAGCGCACTTCACGCTGACGGCGTACACGCTGCTTGCCGGTGTGGCCGGCGAAGCGATCAATCCCCAGCAGGCCGATGCCAGCGCCAACGAAGACGGCGTCGCGAAGACCGCGGCCAACGTCAAGAAGGCGGGCAAGCAGGCGGCCAAAAAAGGAGGCAAGAATGCGGAACAGCATGCGCAGAACTAGCATCCTCGCCTCGCTCGTGTGCGCCGCGGTGGCGGCGTCCGCGCAGGCCGCGGATGCGCCGGCGGATACGACCAAGACACCGGCGACGACGCCGGCGCCGGCTGCAACAGCACCGGCCGAAAACGATGCTCCCGCGGCCACGACCAGCGCCAATGGCAAGGTTGTGTTGCGCGAGAATCTCTACTACTACGACGCGTTCAATCGCCGCGACCCGTTCCGGTCGCTGGTGGACGGCGCGTTCAACCGCAGCGACAAGATGGATCTCGTCAATTTGAACGCGGTCCAGCTGGTCGGTATCGTGCGCGGCGAGGTAGATCGCTTCGCACTGCTCGAAGACGCGAGTGGATACAGCTATATCCTGCGCGTCGGCGATCGCGTGCACAACGGAACCGTGGTTTCGATCGGAGAAGATGAGCTGGTGGCCCGGGTCACCAACTTCGGTCAGACGACGACTGTCAGACTTCACCTCGTTGGACGTTAAGTTAAGGAGTGGCAACACCAATGAAAACCAAGCTCACATTCGTCACGACCCTGGTTGTGGGTCTGATTGTGATGGCGGCGCTCGCCATCGGTGATGTGACGAGGCTCGATTCCATCGACCTCGCGCAGTCGCCGATCGCAACCACCTACACGATCAATCCGACCGGACAGGTCCAGTATCAGGAATACAAGCTCGACAATCCGTCGCGCCTGGTGATCGATCTGGTTGGCGTGAAGAACGCCATCACGGAGAGCTCGCTCAAGGCTGACGGCGCGATGGTCACCGCGGTGCGCGCCAGCCAGTTCCAGAACGAACCGGATGCCGTCACGCGCGTGGTGTTCGAGCTGGCGGCCGGCGTTCACTACAAGGTGGAGCGCCGCGAAAAGGCGATTGACGTCAGCTTCAGCATGGCGCCCGGAGTCATGGGTGCCAGCATGGGCGGCGAGAGCCCCGCGGTGGCGAGCACACCCGCTCCGGCGGCGTCGACCGAGACCGCGCCGGCCGAAGCGCCGGTAGTGGATCTGTCGGCGAACGAGCCGCAGGTGGCGGCCGTCGCCAGGCCGATGGCGCCCGCGGAAAAGCCTGCGATGAAAGCGCCCGCGGAGAAGAGCGAGCCCGTCGCCAAGGACGAGCCCGCGGCCGCGTGGCCCGATGCCAGGAACGATTCGACCGAGCCGCAGGGCGACGAAATCGTGCTGGCGCAGAACAGCGGACATGTCGTTGCCGAGGAGACCGCCACTCCGATCTTCGGTAGCACTCTGTCCAACCAGCCGATGACGATCGACGTCCAGGGCGCCGACATCAAGACGGTGCTGCGCTCGATCTCCGAGTTCTCGGGTGTGAACATCATCGCCGGTCCGGAAGTCGAAGGCGCGGTGGTCATTCACCTGAAGAACGTTCCGTGGAAAGAGGCCCTCGACACGATCCTGAAGAGTCAGGGCTACGACTGGCGCGACGACTACGGCATCATCCGCGTGGCTCCGACCGAGCAGCTGCAGGATGAGGAGATGAAGGCGGTTACCGTCGAGCGCAAGAAGGAAGAAATGGGCTCGCTGGTGACGCGTGCAGTGAAACTCGACTTCATCAATGCCGATGAAGCCAAGACGTCGCTCAACAAGATGACGACGCCGCGCGGAACCATCGACGCCGAGAAGGGCACCAATACGCTCATCATCTCGGAAGTTCCCAAGCGCGCCGACGAACTCGTGGCCATGATCAAGGCCATGGACAAGAAGCTCAGCCAGGTCGAGATCGTGGCCAAGATGGTCGACGTCGATCACGAAGCCACGCGCGAGCTGGGTGTGAACTGGGCCGCGATGAACCTGAACTTCGGCAACAAGGCCGTCGGCGACGTGGTCACGGGCCAGAGGCTGGTGGATCCGTTCGGAACCGTCCGCGTCGGAACCGTGCAGTCGTGGGGTGACCTGAACGTCATCCTCGAGGCCATGGAGCACGACAACAAGGCCAATGTGATCTCGAATCCGCGCGTGACCACGGCGGACAATCAGGAAGCCCGCATCATGGTCGGCAAGGAGATTCCTCTCATTGTCAGCGATGAGGCCGGCAACCCGATCACCGAGCTCAAGAAGATCGGTGTCATCCTGCGCTGCACGCCGCACGTCAACTCGGACATGACCATCACCATGGATCTGCACCCCGAGCTCTCCGACCTCTCGTCGCAGGCCACGGTGCAGGGTGGCGTCATCATATCGCTCCAGGAAGCCGACACGCGCGTCGTCGTTCGCGACGGCGAGACCGCGGTCATCGGCGGCCTGATCAGCGAATCGGATCTGCTGCTCCGTAACGGCGTGCCCGTGCTCAAGGACATGCCGCTGCTCGGGCCGCTGTTCCGCTTCGAGAGCAAAACGAAGAAGAAGCGCGAGCTCATCATCTTCGTGACGCCGAAGACGGTCGGCTAGTACCGCGCGGCAAGTATTACCGCGAAGGCGGCGGGGTCGGCAACCGGCTCCGCCGCCTTCTGCTTTTACACTGCCGTGGATGGAGTACTGGCTCGGACAGGCCAGCATTTGCCGCCACGCGGAGATTCCGGAGCGGTGCGAGCCGCGCCGGGAAATGATGGGGTGCGGCGCGGCCGCGCGCGCCGTTCCGACGCTGTTGGCACCGCGGTTGCAGTGTCCCCGTGGATTCTTGCCGCCCGAAGAACAACGGGAACCGAGGAAGGACTCATGAACATGAAGACATGGCAGCGTGCACGGCACACAGTGCGCGGCTTCACACTGACGGAGCTGATGATCGTGATTACGATCATGGGCGTCATCATGGCCGTGAGCACCCCGGCGCTTTCCCGTTATTACTCGAACTGGAGGCTCAATGGAGCCGCATCGCAGATGGCGATGAGCCTGCGCGCGGCGCGCAGCACGGCGGTCAACAAGGACATCGACACCGTGTTCCTGTTCGACAAGGATGCAGGCCAGTACCACATTCTCGAGGACGCCAATGGAAACGGCGACCCCGATGCGGGGGAAAGGGAAAGCACGGTCCAGGACCTGCCCAGTGGGGTTTCCATCGACGATTTCACCGTGCCGCAGGAATCCATCACCTTCAATTCGAAGGGAAGCACCCAGGACGGCGGCGTAATCGTCATGCGGGGCCGGGGCAACTATGAACTTCAAATCCGCGTGTACAGCGGCACCGGCAACGTGCAGGTGGAAAAGAAGTCCTAAGAATGAAGCCGGGAGAGAAGTCATGAACTGGAAGAACGAAAAAGGCGCGAGCGTGGTGGAAATCATGGTGGCCGTGCTGATCTTCAGCATCGGGCTCGTGGCGGCGATGCGCATGCTGCCGCAGAGCAGTGCGCATACGACGCACAGCCGCAACCGCACCATGGCGGTCAACTTCGCGCAGGAGAAAATCGAAGAATTGATGGCGGAAGGATATGAGGCCGCCGACCTCGCGGCCGGCGATCACGACGATCCCAACAACCCCATCAGCAATCATTTCAACAGGACGTGGACGATCACCGACGACACGCCCATAGCCGACATGAAACTGGTTTCGGTGAGTGTCAGCTTTCCCACGTCCGGGGCAGACAGCTCCGTGACACTGCGTACCTACAAGACGTCGAGGCAGTAACCATGAAACGCAATCATACGGTTCGAGGCTTCACACTGGTTGAAATTGCGATCGGTATCGCGCTGCTCGGGCTGGTGCTGCTGGCATTCGCCGGCATGACCAGCCTGGTGCAGAAGGGTGCCGGCAGCACGCGCAACTACGCCGACGCGCAGCAGAATGCGCGTTCTGCGCTGGACTACATCACGTCCCAGCTGCGGCAGGCGGGATCCGATGTGGCCGCCTACGACGGACAGGGAACGGTGGTCAGCGCCGGCCCGTATCAGATTGCGTTCAACGCCGACATCGACGCGGGCGCGACCATTCAGGGCGAAGCGCCCCTGACCGCGATCGATTTTTCGAAATCGGGCAATACGGTGCCGCACAGCGGAACGGCCATCTACACACCGGCGAAGACGTTCAGTTCGGGCGCGGAGACGATTGTCTTCACGCTCGATTCGGACGCCAGCGGCACGGTGGCCGACGACGATCACGGCGACCAGGACGAAGAGAAGGGGCACAACCCCAACACGTACGTCCTCATGCAGTATCGCTACGGTGCCGAGGCGGGCGCCAACGAAGTGCGCAGCTCCGACCTGGCCATGATTCGTGGCCCGGTCGCGTACGACAATGGTGACAATCCGCCGCCGTTGTTCGAGTACTACTATGATGACGACAACGATCTCTCCACCGCGGACAAGCTCTGGGGCGACACCGACGGTGATGGGAATCTCGACTCGGGCGAGATCGACAACCTCACCGACATGACGGCGAGCCTTCTCGGCACGATCCGCATGGTGAAGGTGAACGTCGTGGCTGAAAGCGACGGTGCCGGCTCGACCAAGGACAATGGCGGCTTTGCGCACGTTGTAATGAGCTCGCGCGTGTACATCCGCAATGCCGACAGCCACAGCGGCGCCACCGTCTATGGCACCGTGTATTACGACGCCAACGCGAACAGCAAGAAGGATTCGGGCGAGAGCGGTCTGTCCAACGTGGTGCTCACGGTGAAGGAAACCGGGCGCAAGACCACGAGCGACGCCTATGGTCAGTACAGCCTCGCCGTCGACCCCGGCACCTGGACGGTGCAGCAGACGGTGCCGGCGGGCTACACAGCGGTGTCGTCGGCCTCGGTCAAGGTCACGGTTTCCAAGGGCGAAACCAGGACCGTGGATTTCGCCGACAAGAGCTCGGTGAAGAGCGGCTATGTCGTCGGTAACGTGTGGGACGACGCCAACTGGAACGCGGTTAAGGACGGCAGCGAAAGCGGCAAGTCCGACGTGGTCCTCACCCTCTCCAACGGCATGTCGGCCAAGAGCAAGTCCAACGGCTACTACCGCATCACGGTGCCGCTGGGAAGCTACGTGCTTACCGAGGAGATCCCCACCGGCTATTCGGCGACGACGGCGAGCAGCAAGGGTGTCTCCATCGTCAATGAAGGCGACAGCGTGGTCACCAATTTTGGCGTCGCGTTTGGGGCGCCCAAAGGCATCCTCGCCGGCTACGTCTATGAAGACGCCGACAAGAACGGTGTGATGGGCGGCGGCGAGAAGGGTATCAGCGGCGTCACCATGCAGTTGTCGAACAACACGGTAGCCACGACCGACAACAGCGGTTACTACGAATTCAAGCTGGATGCGGGCAAGTACGACCTGTACGAGCAGGATCCCACCGGCTATACGTCCACGACGCCGAACATCGTCGAGGGTATCTCCGTCGTGGTGAACACGACCATCAACAAGAACTTTGGCGACATCCAGATGAAGGATCTCACCTTCGTCGAGGTGGCGGTGTCGAACACTCAGCGTCCGCTTTCGGTTTCGGTGGCGGACTTCCAGGAAGACAGCAAGGGTGACAACGACATCATCCTGGGCACGCCCACCGCGACCAACAACATCTTTCTGTACCTGAACGGCTACGTGAATAGCGGAACGCCGCTCACATCACTGTTCACGTCGACGCCCACGAAGAGCTACAAGGCGACGACCGACGTGAACGCCATCAAATGGATGGAGCGCGACGGGAACACCTACATGGACGTGCTGGCGGGCGTGGAGGCCACCGGCAACAACCTGCAGGACTGGTACAACGACAACAAGAAGAGCATGCTCGGAAAGGCGAGCAACGCGCCCAACGTGATCAAGGCGTCGGGCACCTCGAGCGCGACCACGCGCTTCCATGTCGCCGACATGAACGGCGACGGCATGCCCGATCTCATCGTGGGCCTCAAGTCAAAGGTTGCGACCTGGGCCGGCGGCTTCGAAGAGCAACTGGCGCTGGCGCCGGGCTCGTACTCGTCGAAGCAGGTCACGACGTCCAACGGCAAGAGCACGCTGGGCGTGGTGACGGGGACTGCAACCGGTGACCTGGACCGGGACGGCGACACCGACCTGGTGATCGCTTCCAACAACGGTAACATCTGGGGCCACGTCGACATCTTCCTGAACGACAGCAAGGGCGTGCTGACGTGGTCGAAACGCCTGCTGGCCAAGGCCGGCGTCAACGACGTCGCGGTGGCCGATCTGCAGAACGACGGCAAAGGTGAACCCGATATCCTGGTAGCCACCACGCAGAGCTCCAACGTTGGCGCGGTGCAGGTGTGGCTCAACAAGGACGGCGTCTACGGTATCGACGACAAGACGGGCTACGTCTACAACAGCGACGAGGATCACAAGGTCCCCGACCGCAGCTACAGCACCAGCGGTGAAGCGCTGTGCGTGGCGATGAGCCGGCTCGACGCCGACGTCTATCCCGAAATCATCATCGGGACGCGCAGCTCGTCCTTCTTTACCGGCGACCTCTGGGTGATCCAGGAGCCGGGTACGAAGAACGAGAGGGTTACCAATGTGAAGGTCAACGTGGCCGGCGAAGTGGTCAGCTTCGATATCGCCGACATGAACCTCGATGGCTACAAGGACATCGTCGTGACGACGCGCACCTCGGCGTCGGCCGGCAAGCTGGCCATCTACTTCCTGAACAACATCTACGCGCTTCCGTAACGGGACGAAAGAGGCATACGTCATGAAAACCAATCACGTTCTGGATACGGTCAACAACGAGCGGGGTAACATCCTCGTCATCGCGCTGCTGCTCGTGTTCGCGACCTGCATCATCGGGGGCGCCGTCGCCATGATGAGCTCGACGGATCTGAAGATCTCGGGCAACCAGGAGCTCGGCACGCAGGCGCAGTTCGTCGCGGAAGCCGGCCTGGCCGAAGCGATGCACCGCCTGTCGGTGGCGTACCCGACCAATGAGACCATCGGCGGCAAGCAGGTGAACATTTCGATCGCGGATCAGCTTCCCATCGATCCGGATTACAAGGCGTACATCCAGCTCACCGTTCCCGGCGACAATCCGACTTTCGTGGGCAACACCATGACGGCGGGGACGCTGCAGGATCTGAACGGTGATTTCATGGAGTACAGCAAGGATTCGGGCACCGACGAGGTGCTGATGGTCGAGCACAAATGGGACGACCTCGACGGCGACGGCACACGCGACGCGGGTGAAATCGTCCTCTACGACAGCAACAAGACGCCGCCGGAGAACTTTACCAGCGGTAATCCGGTCGACATCATTACGGTGACGGGGCGCTCGGGCACGGGCAAGCGCACGGTGGAGGCGGAAGTGACGCACATGCGTCTCAAGTTCAAGACCAATGGCGCGTTCTACACCGACAAGGCGGCCACCGTTTCGGGCAGTTCTGTGTTCTGCGGTTACAACCATGACGCCACCATGCCCGCGGGCACGGTGCTCAATGCGTGCTACGCCTACCACCTGCCCACGGGCAACCTGGCCGGCGTTGCCACCACGGGCGACGTGGTGGACCAGAAGGGCGCCAACAAGACCGACGGGCAGCCGGTGACGAACACGGATCCGACGAACCTCTGGTACACGTTGGCGGAAGCGCTCGGCATCTCGCAGAACGAATGCAACGACCTGCTTGCCAATGCGGACAACACGACCATCGTGGACGAGCTCGACGGTGTCACCTACATCAAAGGCGATGCCAAGTGCAACGCGCAGGTGATTGGCCACGGATTGCTGTATGTGACCGGCGACCTCACCATCAACGGTGGCTTCCAGTACTGGGGCATGATCTATGTCGAAGGCGACTGCAAGATCACCGGTACCCCGTGGATCATGGGCACGGTCATGGTGAAGGGGTCGGCCGACTTCCAGTTCAGCGCGGGTAACTGCGGTATTGTCTACTCCGAAGATGCCATCCAGCAGTACGTCGGCGGCCTCATGCCGATGCAGATTCTGGCCTGGCGCGAGAAATAGGATTCATCCGTGCTCGACCGACCAACGGGCTCCGGCGCACCGCGCCGGGGCCCTTTTTTCATGCGGCCACATTGCAATTGGCGGGCGCGGCGCACGCCGGTATGATCGCCGGCGAACATGCGAGGTCGCACGAGAACGGTGACGGTGGGGAGCGGCGAGTGGAAAGGCCGCGTGCTGCGCTATCCCGACGACCCCGGGCTGCGTCCAAGCATGCAGCGCACGAAGCACTCGATGTTTTCGTCACTGGGGGACCGCCTGCGTGGGGCGGTGTTTGCCGACCTGTTTGCCGGTGCCGGCGCGGTCGGGATCGAGGCCCTCAGCCGGGGGGCCGGCTTCGTGCATTTTGTCGAGGTCGGGCGCGAGGCAGTCGCGGCGCTGGAAGCCAATCTGGCCATATGCGGCGCCCCGGCTTCGCGCTATCATGTGCACCGGGCGCGGGTGGCGCAGGTGCTGGCAAGTGAACCGAATCCCGTGCGGGACTGCTCTATTATATACGCGGATCCGCCCTACGACGCCGACCTGGAGGAAGAGTTCTTTCGGGTGCTCGACCCGGCCCGCTTTCCGGCCTTGCAAACCGTCGTTGTGGAACACCGAACCAAGCGCCCTGTCGTTCCGCAGCTATCGCTGCGGTTGGCCCATGAGCGGCGCTTTGGTGACACCACACTCACGTATCTTGTTCCCGTAACGTTCGCACAAGAAGGCTAGAACATGACGAGAGCTCTGTATCCAGGCACCTTCGATCCCATCACCAACGGCCACGTCGATCTCATCCATCGCGCGAGTCGTCTGTTCGACGAGCTCGTGATCGCCGTTGCGGAGTCGAAGCGCAAGGGTGCGCTGTTCGATCTCGAGGAACGCACCGAGCTGGTGCGCCGCTCGGTGGCGAAGGTCAAGAATGTGCGTGTGACGAGCTTCGGCGGACTGCTCGCGGACGAGTTCGAGAAGCAGAAGGTGGACGTGGTGATCCGCGGCCTGCGCGCCATTTCGGACTTCGAGTACGAGCTCATGATGGCACTCATGAACCGCAAACTCAGCGATCGTTTTGAGACCGTGTTCCTCATGCCCAGTGAGCAGTACGTCTATCTGCACAGTTCGCTGGTGAGGGAAGTGTTCGCACTCGGTGGCGACATTTCACACCTGGTGCCGCCGCCCGTGCTCCAGGCGTTTCGGCGCAAACGCCCGGTGAAAGTGGGCGCGGGCGGAAGGCGTGGTCCGCATTCGGCCGGGCGCCGCCCGGGACGCACCACTGCGGTGCGCGGGCGCAGGAAGCCGTGAGGTTGACCGAACGCGGCGCTTCTGGTAGCGTGCGAAGCTGTTCTGCCGAGTTTCTTCTCCCCGGCTTCTTCTCCCTTTAGTCGTCATTGTCGGACCGTGCGTTCGAACTGATTTCGGAGCGATCTGTGTTCATCGATCATGTCACCATCGACGTGCGCGCCGGCGACGGCGGCGACGGCTGCGTCTCGTTTCGACACGAGAAGTTTGCGGCGCAGGGCGGTCCCAACGGCGGCAACGGCGGCCGCGGTGGGGACGTGATCGTGGTCGCATCGCGCCACCTCACCACGCTCGTCGACCTCCAGTACAAGCGCCACTTCAAGGCCGAGCGCGGCGAGCACGGGCGTGGAAAAAGCCAGACCGGCGCCGACGGTGCCGACGTTGTCATCACCATGCCGGTGGGAACCGTCATCAGCGATGCCGACACGGGCGAGCGCATCGGTGAACTTGTGGAAGACGGCGAACGCCTCATCGTGGCGAAGGGCGGGCGCTTCGGCCTCGGTAACGAAAATTTCAAGACGCCGTCCAATCGCACTCCGCGCCAGTTCACCTATGGCGGCGACGGCGAAACGCGCCGCCTCGAGATCACGCTCAAGCTGATCGCCGACGTGGGGCTCGTGGGCGAGCCCAACGCCGGCAAATCTACATTGATCAGCGTGGTCAGCGCCGCGCATCCCAAGATTGCGGATTATCCTTTCACCACCACGACGCCGGTGCTCGGCATCGTGCGCCTCGACGAAAACGAGTCTTTCGTCATGGTGGACATCCCGGGGCTGATCGAAGGCGCGCACCAGGGGCGCGGCATGGGCAAGGAATTCCTGCGCCACGTCGAGCGCTGCCGTGTGCTTCTGTTCATGATCGATGTGATGAATCCGGATCCGGCCGGGAGTTATCACATGCTGCGCAACGAACTGATGCGCTACGACCCCATCCTGCTCGAGCGCAAGAGCGTGCTCGTGCTCACCAAGTGCGACCAGCTGCCCGGCGGTGTGAAGGGTGTCGATCCGGAATTGTTCGAGCTGCATGAGCCCACGGTCGCGATTTCCGCCGTGAGCCGGCAGGGGCTGGATGAGTTGATGCGAAAGGTGGCGATGTTGTTGCGCGCATGAGTGCGTGTGGAGGTGGGGAAGTGGACGTGCGCAGGAAGATCGAGTTGCTCCTCACAGCGGGGGCAGCGGTGGCGAACTGGGAATTGCTGGGTGAGACGCTCCGGAGCGCGGAGAGCGAAGAAGACGTTGATATCGAGCACGCTATCGGACGGTTGCGGCTCACGCGCGTGCCGGCGTGCGACGTCGACCGGCAGCACGAGGCGATGGTGCGCGTCGACGCGCGCATGCTGCTGCTCTGGGACGATGAATATCCCGCCGGGCTGCGGCCGGTTCCCATGCCGCCGCCGGCGTTGTTTGTGCGCGGCAGCCTGCCCGCACGCGACACCTGCGCCGTTGCGGTCGTGGGGACACGCAAGCCCACCGTGGCCGGCGTTGCGTTTGCCCGCGCACTCGGCCGCGCCCTGGCATTGCTCGGCATCACGGTCGTGAGCGGCATGGCGCGCGGCATCGACACCGCCGCGCACGAGGGGGCGCTGCGGGCCGGCGGATTGACCGTGGCCGTGCTGGGGACCGGTGTCGACGTAGTGTATCCTCCCGAGAACAAGGCACTCATGGATCAAATTCTGGAGTCCGGCGGCGTCGTCTCCGAGCAGTTGTGCGGGACGGTTGCGCACCGCGGCGCATTCCCGCGCCGCAACCGCATCATCAGCGGCATGTCCGACGCGGTCGTGGTCGTGGAGGGGGGAATGCGCAGCGGGGCGCTCATCACTGCGCAATGGGCGCTGGAACAGGGACGCGAGGTGGGCGCTGTGCCCGGCTTCCCGGGTAGTTTTCGCAGCGAAGGTCCCAATCATCTGCTCAAGCAGGGAGCGTTCGTGGTGACGGAGGCCGCCGACATTGTGGGCAACGTTAGGCGCATCGCCGAACGCGTGAGCATTGGCGTGCGCAATGCCGGCGCTCTTGCCGATGGGCCCTGCGCCCTCGACGGCGATGCGGCGCGCGTATGCGCAATGCTGGCGACTCCGGCCACCGTTGATGATGTGGCGCTGGCGGCTGGCCTGAGCGCCGAACGCGCGCAAAGCCTGTTGGCCATGTTGGAGATCGCGGGGCAGGTTCGGCGTGATGCGGGCGGCTGCTATGCCCGCTCCCACGTGGAGAAGAGTGTATGAAGACCGCTCGCGAAATACGCCACGATATCGAGTACGAAGCCGTGCGCGGCACACTCTTTCTTGCCGGTTCGCTTCCGCTGGGCGTCGCGCGAGCGTTGGGCGCATCGGTGGGACTGCTCGCGTATGCACTCGGCATTCGCCGCGCGGTGAGCGTGGACAACATCGTGCGCGGCCTGCGCGTGACGCCCGCGCAGGCGAACCGCATCGCGCGACGTTCCTACCAGAATCTCGGGCGCAGCTTCATGGAGTCCGCCGCTCAGCGCCGTTGGTCGCACGCTGACGTGCGCGACCTCGTCGATGTGGACGGCGTCGAGCACGCGCGCAGCGCACTCGAAGCCGGGCGCGGCGCGATGATGGTCTCAGGGCATTTCGGAAACTGGGAGATAGCCGGCACATCTCTGCGCGCGGTTGGTTTGCCGCTCAACTACCTCGTGGGTGAGCAGACCAACAGCCGTGTCGACGACGTCATCAACGACATTCGCCGGAACCAGCAGATCGGCATTATCACGCGCTCATCCGCGCTCAAGAAGGTGCTCAGCACGCTGCGCAAGAACGAGGTGGTCGCCACGCTGGCAGACCAGGACGCGCGCAAGGGTGGGGTCGTGGTGGATTTCCTGGGTCGGCCCGCTTCCACGGTGCGCGGTCCAGCGTTGTTTGCGATCCGCGCCAACTGCCCGATCGTGCCCTATTGGATGCGCCGCGATGGTCGGAAATTCAAGGTGACCATCGAAGCGCCGTTGTGGCCGGACCCGAGCCTGGAGGAGGAGGCCGCGGTAACGACGCTCACCCAGGCCTACACGGACACGCTTACGCGCGCCATTCTAGCCTACCCGGATGAGTACTTCTGGCCGCACCGCCGGTGGAAGAGTACGTCGTCGCAGGCGAGTCAATCACAAGGACATGCGGCCGCGAATTAATCTTTTTTGGGAACCTGAAATCCGATCGGGCCCTTCGGAATATCGTTGGGCATGAGCTTGATCTCGCCGTGGTCGGCCTCGTAGCGCTTGATGTTCTGTTCGAGGGTGCCGAGCAGGGCCTTGGCGTGTTGCGGGGTGGTGATGATGCGCGAAAAGACCTTGGCCTTTTGCGCGCCGGGGAGCATGCGGGCGAAATCCAGCACGAACTCGGAGCCCGAGTGCGTGATGATCACGAAGTTGGCGTATACGCCTTCCCATTCCTTGTCGCCGATCTCGATATTGACGGTTCGCTGGTCGCTCATCGGTGCTCCTTGGCGGGTCGCTCTGCGGCGGTGCGCCTACCCGGCATACGCTCCGCAGGGTGCATGCCGTCGTGGGCGCGGCGTGCATGCCGACGCGCCGGTTGTGGCGGAAATGTGAATCTAGCACGCGGTTGCACGACCGGCAAGGGCCGTGCCGTCACCTTGACGAAGGCCGCGAGCCTGTGTTAATTTCACCCCCGGCTTCCGGTCGCACATCCTTCTTCGGTCTTCCTGTCCGCACTCTTCCGGCCGGGATTTTTTTTAGGAGCACGATATGTCGCATGTGTCGCGCGCGAGACCGACGCTTCCCGTCGCCACCGTGCGGGAGCGCGTATCGAAGTTTGCCTCCGCGAAGATCGCCGTGCTCGGCGACGTCATGCTCGACCGCTATTTCTGGGGCGAGGTGGAGCGCATTTCCCCCGAAGCGCCGGTGCCGGTGGTGCACGTGAACCGCCGCAGCCGGAGGCTGGGTGGCGCGGCCAATGTCGCGGCCAATCTCGCCGCGCTGGGTGCCGCCGCCGAAGTCATCTCGGTCCGCGGTGACGACCGCCAGGGACGCGAAGTGATGCGGATGCTGGAGCGCCGTGGGATTTCGCCGCGCGGCCTCGTCGCCGAAGCCGGGCGCGAGACCACGGAAAAGATCCGTATCATCGCGCGCCACCAGCAGGTGGTACGCGCGGACTTCGAAAGCGACGACGCCGTGAGTGGTGAGGTGCGGGCGCTCATTTATTCCCGCGCCAACGCGCTGGCCGCATCGTTCGACGCGCTGGTGATCTCGGACTACGGCAAGGGGGTGGTGGTGGAGGAAGAACTGCGCGGGGTCGTGAAGACCTGGCGCGAGCTGAACAAGCCGGTGCTCGTGGATCCCCACATACCGCATTTCAACTGGTATCGCGGTGTGACGGTGATCACGCCCAATGCCCGCGAAGCGCAGCAGTCGACGGGGATCGATTTCAAGAAGGGCAACGACCCGTCCGAACTTGCCTTCGATGTGGTCAGGCGCATGGAGCTCGACGCGCTGCTCGTGACCCGCGGCGAAGAAGGCATGAGCCTCTATTATAGTGGGGCGGCGAAACGGCAGGAGCACATCCCGACCGTGGCCAAGGAAGTGTTCGACGTCACCGGCGCCGGCGACACCGTGATCAGCGTGCTCGCCGCCGCGCTCGCGAGCGGTGCGGAGATGATGGAAGGCGTGGTTCTGGCCAATCAGGCCGCGGGCGAAGTGATCAAGGAAGTGGGGACGTCGACCCTGTCCGCGCACGAGCTGATCGCGGCATTCGAGTGAGCGGCGTCGCGCGCAGTCCGATTGCCGCCCACGAGCTCGCCGACGTGGCATCCCGCTGGCATGCAGACGGCCGGAACATCGTCTTCACCAACGGTGTGTTTGACCTCCTGCACCCGGGACATCTGGCGCTGCTTGCCGACTGCGCCAGCATGGGTGACCTCGTGATCGTCGCCATCAACGACGACGCGTCCGTGCAGCGCCTGAAGGGGCCCTTGCGGCCCATCTACCCCGCCGGGGAGCGCGCGGAGATTCTACTGGCGCTGCGCTGGGTCGATGCCGTGACGGTGTTTTCGCAAGACACGCCACTGGTGGCCATCGAGTGTGTGCGGCCGCACGTGCTGGTCAAGGGCGCCGAATACGGTGCGGGCGAGATTGTCGGAGAGGAGTTCGTGAAAGCGCACGGCGGCAAGGTCGTCCGCTATCCGATGGCGAAGGGCCATTCGACCACGAACATTGTCAAACGCATGGGTGGAAGTGCCGGCGAAAAATCATGACCGATTTTGACGCCGGTCCAATCGCAGGAAAAAAGCAGGAGAGACGATGAACATTCACGAGTATCAGGCCAAGGAGATCTTCGCGCGCTACGGCATACCGGTACCGCCGGGCACGGTGGTGCGCACACCCGCCGAGGCGGAGAGTGTGGCGGCCAGCATCGGCAAGCCGGTGGTGGTGAAGGCGCAGGTGTTGGTGGGCGGCCGTGGCAAGGCGGGCGGCGTCAAGATCGCGCAAACTCCCGCCGAGGCCAAAGAGAAGGCGGCAGCCATTCTCGGCATGGACATCAAGGGCGAGAAGGTGCAGAAGGTGCTCGTAACCGAAGCGGTCGACATCGCGCGTGAAATCTACGTTGGCGTCGTGATGGACCGCCGCGCGCAGAAACCGCTCATCATGGCGAGCGCCGAGGGTGGCGTCGAAATCGAGATCACGGCGAAGGAAAAGCCGGAGGCGATCAAGCGTGTGCACGTCGATCCGCTCTACGGCGTGCAGTCGTTCGCGGCGCGCAATCTTGCCGGGGAACTGGCGGGCAACGCCGAGCTTGCGAAGCCCATGGCCGACATCATCGAGAAACTCTACCGGGTGTTCGATGGCACCGATGCCAGCCTGGCTGAGATCAACCCGCTCGTGGTCACAAAAGACGGACGCGTGCTTGCCATCGACGCCAAGCTGAACTTCGACGACAACGCTCTCTATCGGCACACCGACATCGAGGCCATGCGCGACACCGAGGCCGAGGACGCCGGCGAGACCACCGCGCGCGCCGAGGGGCTTTCCTTTGTGCGTCTTGCGGGTAACGTCGGGTGCATTGTGAACGGCGCCGGCCTGGCCATGGCCACCATGGACCTGGTCAAGGAATACGGCGGTCGGCCCGCGAACTTCCTCGACATCGGCGGCAGCTCGCGCCCCGAGAAAGTGGTGACGGCGCTCACCATCATCACCTCGGACAAGAGCGTGCGCTCGATCCTGTTCAACATCTTCGGCGGCATCACGCGCTGCGACGACGTCGCGCGCGGGCTCGTCACCGCCTTCAATCAGATGGATCTCAAGCTCCCCGTGGTGGTGCGTCTGACCGGCACCAATGAAAAGGAAGCGCGCGAGATCTTGAAGCAGATTCCTTCGCTGCACACGGCCGAGACCATGGACGAAGCGGTGAAGAAAGCCATCCAGCTCGCGGCATAAAGGAAGAATGACATGAGCATACTCATCGACAAGAATACGCGCCTCGTGGTGCAGGGTATCACCGGGCGCGACGGATCCTTTCACGCGTCGCAGATGATGGCGTACGGAACCAACC
>CAZULB010000029.1:0-27103 GCA_964621155.1 uncultured bacterium
CTGCGCGCGGAGCGCGAAGCCATGAGAGGAGCCAAATCATGACCTGGGTATTCGCAGCGTTTGCAGCGGTGTGGATCGCGGTGTTTGTGTTTCTGGTGCGAATCGGCCGCGCGCAACGCGTGCTTTCGGATGAGATTGCCGCGTTGAAAAACGCCAGGCGTTAGTACGACGCGAGACAAAGGGCGACGTGCCTTGAACACGCCGCCCTTTTTTTGATTCTGCGCCCGCGCACTACTTCACAAGCGTCATTTTTCTGACATCGGAGAAACTGCCGGCGGAGATCCGGTAGAAATACACACCCGAGCTTACCGCGCTGCCGTGGTCGTCGCGACCATCCCAGATGAGCGAATACGACCCCGCCGGTTTGTCTGCGTTCACCAGCGTGCGCACCACGGCGCCGCTCACATCATAGACACGCAGCATCACACGCTGATGCGACGCCAGTTCGTAGCGAATCGTCGTCTCGGGGTTGAACGGATTAGGATACGCGGCGAGGAGCGCGTTCCTGCGCGGCGTGTCGCCGGCCGCCGTCGGTCCTCCCGCAATCTGAAATGCACCCGCGAGCACACCGGACGCTCCGCCCGGGTTGAATACCACCACGTCATAGGCGCCACTCGGCGCGCCGGTCAGGTTGAAGACCGCGACGATGCGATCCTTCCCCACCCATTCCACCGACGTGGCCGCGATGGTCGTCGCTCCCTTCACCAGTTGTGCAGTGCCCGTTCTTGCAAACAGCGTCCCGTCGATCTGAACCTGCTTGTTGCCGGTGCTTGCGCCGGACGACGGTGTCACCGACGACGGCGCCGGCGCACCCCAACCGCCTTTCATCGTGGCTGAAATCGGATTACCGTTACCGCTCGTGAGATGAACCGACACGGTGCTGGGTCCGTCGTGCCCGGCACTGTTGGGAAACGTCAGCTCGTTCAGGTCCGTCTTGTTCGTCGATCCCGGATACGGATCGCCGGCGTCGCCGCGATTCGCCCCCACCTCGAGGTCGCTCATTCCATCGGCCTGTTTGACCTCGACGCCGCGCGGTCGCACGTCCAGCCAGCCGCCGGTCTGGTCGGCCTGGTCGATCTGCCAGATCACCAGACCACCGCCACCGAACACGGCGGCATCGGAACCGATGGGCTGGCGGTTCTCGACCAGGAAATACTCGGAGGGAGGGTTCATCGTCTCGGCCCAGCCGTCTTCGCGCGTCTCGAAGTCGGTGAAGTAGTTCTCGCCTCCACCCACCACCGAAATATTGTCGAGCACGAGCGCGCCGCACGGCGTAATGAAACCCGCGTCCTCGTCGGATGCGGCGGGATCGGAAACCACGCGGAAGGAAATTGTGTACGGCCCCGCACTCGAGAGATAAGGCGTCAGATTGATATTCGCGGTGCCGCCGACGCTGGTGCTGTAGGAAACAAAGTTGCTGCTCACGCCACTCTTTGTGATGACGCCATAAGCGTAGTCGTACGAGGGCTCGAGGTCGACCGAGTACTGGTACTGCAACGTGACATTGCCGGCGCCGTTGTAATGGAAGTCACGAGACACGGCGGTGTCCCAGAAATTGCCGTAACCACCCCCACCGTCCCACCAGCGCGTGAATGCTTCGTCTTCGGTGAGTCCGCATTTCATCGAATATGAGCCCGTGAGCGCGCAGAAGTCGGATGTGCGACGCCATCTCTCCTGCATGATGTCGAGCCGGTACACATCGCGGTGGGTCTCGACGTCGAGAATGTTGAACGGTGTGGGCGTGGCGGGCGCGACAATCACGTTCGTCCACCCCAGCTGGCTTTTCGACCACGCACTCATGTGCGCGGGATTGGTGGGCGTGTTCCAGTTGCCGCTTCCCATCAGGCACCACTCACCCACACCCGCGGAACCGCCGTCGGTGTCATACAGATCGGGAAGCCCGAAGGCGTGGCCGAACTCGTGACAGAACACACCGATGTCGATCATGGAGAAGTTGTTGCAGTTGAGAACAGGCTGGATGGTGTAGTCGTCCACCTGGATCAGGCCACCGCCGGTACGCGCGTCGTTGGTGGTGAACACGCCCGCGCCTTCGCCGTACACCTGCTGCCACCCCGAGAGTGAAAAACGGTGCGACCAGATGTTGCCGTTGACGCCGCACTCCGCACCGCGCTCCGGATGCACGAACGAAACGAAGTCGACGAAGCCATCATCGTCGCCGGAGTTGGGGAGCCCATCCGGGCCGTCGTTGTCGTACTGGCCAAAGTTGACGGCGGCATCGTTGGCGCCGAGCACGGAGTAGATGAGCGCCGGAATGTTCGCGCAATCGGCCAAACCGTTGCACGTTCCCGTTCCAGTGTAGTACGCGTTGGTGTTGGGTAGCGTGTGCCAGCCGTACACGGTCCCCGTCAGGTTGAGATCTCCGTACGAAATTTCGTTGTAGAACTGTGTCAGCGTGCGCGGCACGAACGGCCCGTCGAAGAGTTTGGTCTGCAGCTGGGCGACAGGAAATGGATCGGCGCCGGTGTCGCTGTACTTCGCGCAGAACACGGGGACTTTGAACGTGCCCGCCACGGCGAGTTGCTGTCTCTGCGCCGCCATCATCATGTCGCGTTTGTAGAAACCACGCTCCTCGATGTAGCGCTCGCGCTTCTCGCGTGCAATGCGGGCCTTTTCGATCCAGGCGTGCTTGAACTCGAAGGCTCCCTTGACCCGCGCGTGGGTCAGAACCTCGGGCGGTGTCTCAACGCCGGGTGCAGGCGAGACAATTTGCGCGCGAACGAGTGCTGGTGTGACCAGGAAGCAGAGAACAAGCGTGAGCGGCCGGTAATAGCGTCGCATCGAGAAGCCCCTTTGGAACTGCCAAAGCCGTGGATGCACGGGGCAATTGCGACCTCAATTGTAGCAGTAATAGCAAGACGCTCAAAAAAAATGGGCGGCATGTTGCGCATGCCGCCCATTCGTTTCGCATTATTCCTTCCGTCGACTACTTCAGCAGCGTCACCTTTCTCACATCGGAGAAGCTGCCCGCGGTAATGCGGTAGAAGTAGACACCGGAACTCACCGAGCTGCCGCGATCGTCGCGGCCGTCCCAGGTGAGCGAGTACGCACCCGCCGGCTTGTCGCCATCCACCAGCGTACGCACCACGGCACCGTTCACGTCATAGACGCGCAGCGACACGTGCGAGCGCGACGCCAGCTCGTAACGGATCGTCGTCAAAGGATTGAACGGATTCGGATACGCATTGAGCAGCGCGTTTTTGCGCGGCGTATCGCCGGCCGCCGTCACGCCGCCGGTCAGCGTGAACGCCTGCGTGAGCACGGCGCTCGCACCACCGGGGTTGTACACGACGACATCATACAGACCGTTGACGCCACCCGTCATGTTGAACTGAGCGATGATGCGATCCTTGCCGGCCCAGTACACCGACGTCGAGTTGAACGTCTGCGCACCGCGCACGAGCTGAACGCTGCCCGTCTTCGCGAACAGCGAACCGTCGATCTGCAGCGACACGCTGACGCTCGCCGACGAGGTGGGCGTGATCGACACCGGAGCCGGTGCCGGCCAGCCGCCCTTCATCGTGACCGCCATCGGGTCGGCGTTCGGCCCCGTGAGTGCAATCGTCACGTTGCTCGGCCCACCGTGGCCGTTGCTGTTGGGCACGGTGCCGCCGTTGAGATTGTTGTTGTTGGACGAACCCGGATACGGGTCACCGTTATCACCACGGTTACCGGTGGCGATATCGAGCGTCTTCAGGCCGTCGGCCTGGACAACTTCCACTCCGCGCGGCTTCGTATTCGACACGTTGCTCTGCTGGTCTCCGCTGTCGATGTGCCACACGACGAGACCGCCGCCGGGCGCGGTGCCCTTGATATTCACGTCGGAGCCGAGCGCCTTGCGGTTTTCGGCCAGGAAATACTCGGTCGGCGGATTCATCTCTTCCGCCCAGCCGTCCTCGCGCGTCTCGAAGTCGGTGGAGTAGCTTTCGCCGCCACCGTTCACGGAAATGTTATCGACGGTCATGGCGCCGATTGTCGTCGTGAAGTTCCCGTCCTCATCCGAATACAACTGGTCGGAGATCACGCGGAACGACACCGTGTAAGGACCCGCGACCAGGAACGGGGCGATGTTGATGTTGCCGTTGCCTGCACCGGTGCCGGATGGGTCGTTGTAGACCGCGACCGTGTTTACGGTGCTGCCCTGCTTCACTTCGACGTACCCGTAGTCATACGAGGGCTCGAGCGCGAACGAATACTGGTACTGCAGCGTTACCGGGCCCGAACCGTTGTAGTTAAAATCGCGCGAAGCTTTCGTGTCCCAGAGGTTGCCGTAACCGCTGCCGATTGTGTTGGTCCACACACGCGTGAGCGCTTCGGCCGACGTGAGGCCGCAATGCAACGAGTACGTGCCCGCAATCGCGGAATCCGTCGTGCGGCGCCATTTCTCCGCCGTCACGTCGAGACGATAAATCGTGCGGTTCTGCTCGGAGTTGGCAACGTTGTACGGCGTGGCCACTGCCGGCACCACCACCACGTTCGACCAACCAAGCTGGCTCTTCGACCACGCACCCATGTGACCGGGCGACGTGGGAACGTTCCAGTTGCCGCTGCCCATCAGATCCCACCAACCCACGCCTTCCGCGCCACCGTTGGTGTCGTACAGATCCGGCAGGCCGAAGGCGTGACCGAACTCGTGACAGAACACGCCGATGTCGATCAGCGTGACGTTGTCGCAGTTCTTGATGGGTTGAATTGTGTAGTCGTCGACCTTGATGAATCCGCCACCAAATTTCGCATCGTTGGTGGTGTACGGCCCGACGCCCCAACCGGAGAGAGAGAAACGGTGCGACCAGATGCGGCCGTTGACGCCGCACTCGGCACCCGCCGTCGGGTGCACGAACGAAACGAAGTCGACGAAGCCGTCGTCGTCGCCCGAGTTGGGAAGACCGTCCGGGCCGTCGTTGTCGTACTGGCCGAAATTGACCGCGCCATCCTGAGCCGCAAGGGTCGTCGTAATGAGGCTCTTCACCTGCGACGTGCCGCACAGGCCATTGCACGAACCCGCGCCGGCGTAGAACGCCTGCGTGTTCGGCAGCGTGGTCCAACCGTACACGGTTCCGTTTACGGTGAGATCACCGTACGAAATCTCGGTGTAGAACTGCGTCATGGTCTCCGGCGCAAACGGCCCGTTGAAGAGCTTGGTCTGCAGCGACGCGATCGGGAACGGATCCGCACCGGTCGCGCTGAACTTCACGCAAAAAATGGGAATGTTGAATGTGCCGGTAACACTGTACTGCGGTCGCGCACTCGGGTTGATCATGTCGCGCCGGTAGAAGCCGTGATCTTCGATATACCGATCGCGCGCTTCCTGTATCTTGCGCGTCTTTTCGAGCCAGGCGTGCTTGAACTCGAACTTGCCCTTGCCTTCCATGCTCTCTTTGACTTCTTGAGGCATGTCCACGCCGGGGGCGGGTGATACACCCTGCGCCCGGACCGATGGTGCCAGGGCAGCACTGGCGAAAATCAGGGTTAACGTCGTGATAGCTCGTCGCATTGCGGGTCCCTTCCGTTGGTGGAACAAGTGCGATGACCAGGGGCGTTTTGACCGTCAATTCTAGCACATCTCCTTGCGCGTCGTCTCGCCAGGCGGACTCCGGAGTGGCTTTACATGGCCCCGACAAGATTCTCAGTGCTCTTGCCGCGACGACTTCCGCCTGTTAGCATTGAACTATCCCGACCGGCCAACCGAACGGCATTCCCCATCTGCCGGCGGCGGCGGGAACCCATGAAACCCATCAAGCCTGGCCACCGGCTCACACCGGCCTCTTCTCCGCAGCGCGAATCGCGCGTGCAGGAAGACCTCGCCCTGATCGAAATGATCCTCGGCGGCTCGACGGTGCACTGGCACGCGTTTGTCGACCGCTACGCCGGGCTCAT
This sequence comes from uncultured bacterium, assembly GCA_964621155.1. GTDB lineage: Bacteria > Krumholzibacteriota > Krumholzibacteriia > WVZY01 > JAKEHA01 > JAKEHA01. Next base: position 5,896 of record CAZULB010000029.1, read on the forward strand.
CTATAGCGTGGTGCGCCGCCAGCTCTTCGTCGAAGACGACGACGAAGTGCGCACGGTCTTTGCCGATATTCTGGAGTCGCTTTATCGCGGTAAGTTGGCCGAATTCCGTGGGAATTCGGAGCTCTCCACATGGCTGATCGTGGTTTCGCGCGGCAAGGCGCTCGACCATCTTCGTCATTTGCAGGGACGGCGGAAAAACCCGCAGGGTTACGAGTCGCTCTCTCCCTTCGAGCGTGAAGTGTTCCGCCTCTACAACGTCGAGGGTCTCGGGTTCGATGCGGTTATCCATTCGCTGCAGTCGGCGGGAATGCCCGCCAACGCCGAAATGATCGCGCATGCGGTTCTGAAGATCGAATCCACCCTCGACAAACATTACCTGCGCCGACTCGAGGCCGATGCCAAGGCGCCGGCGCTGGGGGTCGTGTCCGGCCGGCTCCTCGAATTCTTGAACCACATGGATATCCAGCGCGAACGTTCGGACGAGGACCACCCCGCCGAGTTCCTCGACCGCGACGCCACCGAGCGGATGGCGGCAAGGGTCCGCGAGCTCCTGGGCGAGCTCTCCCCCGAGGAACGCGACATTGTGCGGCTCCGTTTCGAGGAAGGTTGGACGGCACAACGAATTGCGGACGAAAAAGGATTTTCCGGCCAGCGGCGGGTTTACACCATTCTGGATGGCGTCTTGAGGAAGCTCCGGAAAGGATTGGGCGGGGAATGAAGCCCATGCCGGGGAAGGAATTTAGCGGTCGCGTCCGTCTCTTTACAGCGATGCAGCGGGAGCCCTAACCCCCCGCTGCACCCCACAATGACTGATCTACACCTGACAGAAACCCAATTGGCCGCGCTGGTCGATGAATCGCTGAGCGATGGCGAGCGCGCCTTCCTGGTCGAACACCTGCGGGCCTGCGAACACTGCCACGCTGCTTTCCGTGACACTGTCCGTTACCGCGCCATCTTGATGTCCGACAGCACGGTCTTCCGGGCTCCGGACGCCATGATGGACCTCGCGCGTCGTGTGGCCCGGCCGGCCCGTTCCGAACGGGTCGCGCCCCGCCTGCGGTGGTTTGAACCCCGGCTGGCGGCCGGGCTTTGCGCTGCCGCGGTGGTGGTCACCGTAAGCGTAGTCTGGTACACGCACCGCCAGCCGGCGCCTTCTACGCAGTGGCTTCCCACGCTCAAACAGGCGGCTGCGTCGGCCTCCGCCGACGGTTCCATTGTGTTGCCTGGAGTGGAAGAAGTCGTGGCGGCCACAACCGCAGAGCACCGGACGGGCTTCGTCCAGGCCGATGAATCCATCAACTCGGCCCTCTCGGGCCTGACCACGGCCTACCGCGAGCGTCCCAACGCCGATGTGGCCCACTGGCTGATCAGCGGCTACCTCGCCACCGGCGAGGTCGAAAAGGGCCGCGTCTACATCCAGGACGCCCGCCTGCGCTTCCCGGACGACAGCCGCTTCCTCGTGCTGGACGCCATCGTCGCCTACCGGACCAGCGACCTCGACCGCGCCGAGAACCTGCTTCGCGAGGCCCTGGACGTCAATCCTCGCGACGGGGCCGCCCTCGTGAATCTGGCGCTGGTACAGTACGAAACCGGGCAGTGGGATTCGGCCCGGCGCACCCTTCAGATGGTGCGTACCGAGTTCGCGGGCTCGCCGCTCGAGATCCGGGCCAGCACTCTCATGTCCGACCTGCTCAATTCCTAGCCGGCGCTGGCCCCGGGCCCTGGGCTCGGGGATGGGCCTCACAAGTTTTTCTTCGGTCCCGTGAAAATATTTTCGGGAATCCGTCTGCCCCCGCCGACACTTTCGGTACAGGATCGGGGGGTGCGATCGGTTCGATGCCCGTCTAAAGGGGCGAGACGTGATCGAACCCTAGCGAACCCGGTCCGCATGATTGCAGTTCTCGCGCGGTGTGCCGCGCGAACTCAGACAAAGAAGGCTGGCCACGCTAGAAGTGGCAGAGGGTAAGGCCAGCCGGCAGCGTGAAAAATCGAGACCCCACCTACCTCTCGCCAATCACGCGCAAGTCGAGCCATCGTGGTATGTTATAGTTCTCGCGCGGCGATGCCGCGCGAACTAGGCTGTCTGCGTTTGCCGCAGAAACGATGACTCAAATTGCGCGATTCCTTCCCCTGGTGATGCTCTTCCTGGGCACTACTTCTTCGTCGGATTCCTACGCCCTCGAACGGTCTGGGCGCGCCGTCCTTGTCGTCCACGGCGGGGCCGGCACCATCAGCCGCGACCGGATGACTCCCGAAAAAGAAAAGCTCTATCGCGACGGTCTCGCCGAAGCCCTCGCGGCCGGTTACAAGATCTTGAATGGCGGCGGCACCAGCATGGATGCCGTCGAGGCCGCCATCTGCGTGCTGGAGGACAATCCCCTTTTCAACGCCGGGCGAGGCTCCGTCTTCACGAGCAACGGTCACAACGAGATGGATGCGTCCATCATGGACGGCAAGACGCACAACGCGGGTGCTGTCGCTTCCGTGACAGGCATCAAGAATCCCATCAAGGCGGCGCGCGCCGTCATGGAGAAGACGAGCCACGTGATGCTCGTCGGCAGGGGCGCGGAAGAGTTTGCGCGCGAACAGGGACTCGCTTTCGAGGACAGCGCCTATTTCTTCACGCAGGAGCGCTGGGACGAACTGGAAAGAACCAAAGAAGAGGAAAAGCAGAAAGGTCCGCAGGGATCACTGAGCTTTCCGCACACACATCTGGGAACGGTGGGAGCGGTCGCGGTCGACCACGCGGGAAATCTCGCGGCGGCGACTTCGACGGGCGGGCTCACCAACAAACGCTGGGGCCGCGTCGGAGATTCCCCCATCATCGGCGCGGGCACCTATGCGGATAATGAAACGTGCGCGGTGTCCTGCACCGGGCGCGGCGAAGTTTTCATCCAGGGCTCGATCGCGCACGAGATGTCGGTACTGATGAAGTATCGCGGCATGTCCGTCGACGCGGCGGCAAAGCAGTGTGTGAACGACGAGCTCGTCAGTCTGGGCGGCAAGGACACCGGCGGTCTGATCGCAATGGATCGCAGGGGAAACTTTGCCATGCGAATGAACACGGCCGGCATGTATCGGGGGTACATCGGGGAAGACGGCGTGGCGCACACCTTCCTCTATCACGACGAGTAACACGCCATGGCAATGCTCCGTGTATCACTCGCCAACGATGTCCGTGAGGTCCGGCGCATCAACGTTGCCCTCGCCGATTTCCTGGCCGAGGAGGGCGTGCCCGGGCGCACCATCCATCACGTGAAGCTGGTGGTCGAAGAACTGGTTGTCAACGTGGTGCGTTATGCATATGACGACAAGTCTGCGCACCAGATCGGCGTCGACGTGCGCACCGAACCGCGTCGCGTCGTCGTAACCATCGAAGACGACGGCCGCCCCTTCAATCCCAACACCGCCCCCCCGATTGCGCTGCGCGAAGCAATGGAAGCGAGACGCGGCGGCGGCCTGGGAATTCATCTCGTGAAGAAACTCTCACGCGAACTCACGTACGCGCGCGAGAATGATCGCAACCGTGTGCGCGCCACCATCGACTTCGCTTCGCAATGAGGAACTTCAATCGTGTGATCGCTGCGTCCCTGCTGATGTCCGCGGTCACACTGGCGTCCTGCGGTGACGACGACAACCCGATCACAATGCCGCACGGTGATTCCACCCCGCCATCGCAGGTCACGGATCTCTCCGTCATCGCCGCGGGCGACAACACGATCACGATTGCATGGACGGCACCGGGCGATGATGGCCATACCGGACGGGCGGAGAGCTACGACATCCGTTGGTCGCACGCCGTCATCATGAGCAACAACTTCTCCCTCGCGAATACGGTTGCCGATCCACCCGTACCAGACGCGGCCGGAAGCGCGGAGCAGTTCACTGTCAGCGGGATCGACACCACACTGGTGACGTACATCGCCATGGTGGCCCGCGATAAAGCGGCCAACACGTCGTCGCTCTCCAACGGAATCATGTGGGCGCCCCGTCAGGCTCCGGTCTTTTTCAAGACGATTCCTTCCATCCGGGACAACTCGATGTACGAGGAGGACGGCACGCTCAGCAATGGCGCCATTCAGTACATGCGCGTCGGAAGCCTGGAGCGGTCGGGTCACAAGGTTCAGCGACGCGGACTGATTGCTTTTGCGGTTGCGGATAGTATCCCGGCCGGTGCCGTGATCGACAGCGTCCGGCTGCAGATGCACGTATCCGGCGGGTACAGCGGTTACGTGTACCGGACCACAATTCATCGCGTAACCGCCGACTGGGGTGAGGGAACCTCCGACCAGGGCGGCAACGGTCAAGACGGCGCGCCGGCGACACCCGGTGACGCCACATGGCTGTATCGTTTTTTCGACACGGATATGTGGGCGACGCCTGGCGGCGATTTCGTCGCGATGGCCAGCGGCAAGCGCCTCTTCAGCACGGTCGGAAATTATTCATGGAAATCGACGACGGCCATGACGACGGACGTGCAGGGCTGGCTCGACACGCCGACCAGCAACTTCGGCTGGATCTTGATTGGCGACGAAACCGGCGAGCCGGGAACCGCCAAGCGTTTCGACACGCGCGAAAACCCGGATGTACAGGCTCGCCCGGCTCTCAAAATTTTCTATACTGTTCCGTAATGAAAGGACCCATCGTGAGCCGGATACTGAAGTGGTCGCCCGTTGTTCTCTCCGCCGTGCTTGCCGCGTGCGGCGGGGTCTCGATCGGCGCGGGCGGCTCGAGCGGGGGCATCGGTATCGGGGCGGGAATGGGCGAGAGCAGAACCAAGTACACGCGCGAAATCGACGAGTGGCACGAGGGGCGACTCCGACGCCTGAAAGCCGACGACGGCTGGCTCACACTGGTTGGATTGTTCCCGCTGCCCAACGGAACCCATACGTTCGGTTCGGCGCAGGACAACGAGCTCATTTTTCCGGCCGGCTCACCCGAACATGCGGGAGCACTCGTGGTGCAGGACACACTGGTGACATTGAAGCCCGCGTCCGGTGTCCAGTTTGCTCCGGCAAAACAGGACGGTGCCGTTTTCGGTCAGGGCCCGATTGCACTTCGGTCTGACAGGAGCGGCCCGCCTTCCAAGATTCAAATGGGATCCATTCAATTTTATGTGATCGACCGGCCGGGCAGCATGTACCTGCGCGTCAAAGACTCCAACAGCCCCGTGCGCAAGAATTTCAAGGGCATCGATCGCTTCCCCGTCAGCAAGAAGTGGTGTTTCGACGCGACGTTCGAGCGCTACAACCCGCCCCGGCTCATCAGGGTCGCCAACGTGCTCGGCTACGAAGAGAATGTGCAGTCCCCCGGCGCCATCATATTCGAGAAAGATGGCAAGGCGTACCGGCTGGAGGCGTTGTCACTCGATGACGGCGAACTCGAGATCATCTACGGGGATGCGACCAGCGGACACACCACGTACGGCGGTGGCCGCTTCATTTATGTCGCCGTACCCGAGACCGGAGACAAAACGGTGATCGACTTCAACAAGTCGTATAATCCGCCGTGCGTGTTCACCGAATTTGCGACGTGTCCGATTCCGGGTCGCGAGAACATTCTTCCCTTCAAGGTTGAAGCAGGCGAGAAAGCATATGGCGACGCGGTTCACCACTCGGAAACAGGCCAGTAGCAGAATGAAATGCTTCATGCGACCCTCGGCGATTGCACTGGCGTGCGCGGCAGTCACGGCAATGTCCTGTTACGTGCAGTCGATCCAGCCCGCCTACACGGAAAAGACCATCGCGTACGACCCCGAACTCGTCGGCACGTGGGTATCGGATGAAGACGAGGAGTATGTCTTCACTGTGAGCGACACCACGCGCGGGATGTATACACTGGTGAGCGACCAGGAAGGTTCGGAGGCGCGCTTCGAAGCGGTTCTGTTCCAACTCAACGGGGCCGCGTTTCTCGATATCTATCCGGACGCCCCCGAGACCGAAAACACCTTCTACATGGATCACCTGCTGCGCGTGCACAACATCCTGCGCGTCGAAATGGACGCCGATACGCTGTGGGTGCAGGACTTCGATGCCGAATGGCTGCAGGACGCCATCAATGCGAAAAAGGTGCGCATGGCCAACGTGCCGCTCGACGGTGCGGTTCTCTTGACGGGCTCCACGGCCGAGCTGCAGTCTTTCGTGTCCAAGTACGCGAAATCGAAAGACGCCTACTCGGAGCCCGCTAAATTTGTGCGGACAAACTGAGCGCGGCCGCGTAAGGCGCGCGGCTTCGTCCCGTCCAAACCTCCAAGCCTGGAGGCTTTTCATGAAACGCCTGTTGCTCGTGCTCGCCCTGTTCGTCGCCGCGGGCCGCGATGTTGCGGCCCAGTCATGGGTTAACCTCCATACCGGTGCGGGGACCGCGCCTTCGGCGCGCCGCAATCCGTCCGCCATCCTGGATACCGCGCACAACCGCATGGTGATATTCGGCGGTTTTTCCACCGGCTATCTCAACGACATCTGGGCCTTCGACCTCGGTTCCAACACCTGGACCAACCTGACCCCCGCCTCCGGACCAGCTCCGGTGGCGCGGCTGACCCCGGCGAGCATCTACGACCCGGACGGCCATCGCATGGTGACCTGGTCCGGCCAGGGCCAGGGTGCGTTCTTCAATGATGTGTGGGCCTTCGATCTCGACACCAACACGTGGTCGCAGTTCACGCCCACGGGCGGCCCGCCGCAGATCCGTTACGGTGTCGGCTACACGTGGGACCCGTTGGCGAAAGAGCTGGTGACGTTCGCCGGCTTCACAAATCTGGGCCGCTTCGACGACGTGTGGCGCTTCAAGCCCACAGCCTCGACGTGGAACAACGTGTCGCCCGGGTCGGGCCCCTTGGCGCGCTGCCTCCACGCCGCGTGCTACGATGCGCACAACCACCGCATGATCATGTACGCCGGGCAGAACAACTCCGGTCCGCTCGATGACATCTGGGCGCTCGATCTCGACACCAACACGTGGACACAGCTCAATCCCACCACCAAGCCCAGCGCGCGCTATTTTTCGCCGGTGGTCTACGACAGCCAGAACTATCGCGTGACGATGTTCGGCGGCCAGGGCTTGATCGGTTTCAATGCCGAGGTATGGGTATTCGATCTGTGGACGAACAAGTGGACACAGCTAACGCCGACCGGCACGCCGCCTTCTCCGCGCGGCAATTCAGCCGCCATTTATGACGGCGCCAATGACCGCATGATCATTTTCGCCGGCAACGACGGCGCCGTGCGTAACGATGTATGGGCGGTCACCAATCTTTCCAACACGGCGACGCAGGTGGGACCGCCGTCTTCTGCACTCCAGCTCCGCAGTTTTCCCAATCCCTTCAATCCGCAGACGACAATCGAGTACGCGTTGCCGTCTGCGGGCCATGTGCAACTGCGCGTGTATGACGCGCGCGGCGCGCTGGTGCGAACGCTCGTGGATCAAACCCAGGCGCACGGTTCTCACCGTGTGACCTGGGACGGCAGCGGCGACCGGGGCAACCCGGTGGCATCGGGCGTGTACCTGGTCCGCATCCAGGCCGGCGGCGGCACGCGCACGCAGAAAATCACGCTGCTGAAGTAGAGTCGGGCGCCGGCGCCTGCCGGGTCTCACCCAGCATCCGGGGCTTGCTCCGCAGCGCCCGCGGCATTACTCTCCACGACCAGCCCTCATTCTCCCTTGCCCGCCCTTGCTCTCCGGGGCATGGGCATTGCAGTTTCCCTCATCTGCTACTGGTGCACTATCGTCAGGCCGCGATTCTGTCATGACTAGAACCGTTATTCATATCCTGCTCGGCATCGTGCTGTGGGTGGTCTTCTGCTTCTACTGGCATCTGGTGATGCAGCAGCCCATCACCGGCGAGACCAAGCGCGCGCTCGTGATCGTCGCCACTCTGGTGGCGGGCATCACACTGTTTGACTGGGTATGGATCTTCCACAATCTGCGCATCCACAAGCGCTCCCGCCGCCGCGAACGCCGCGCCATGCCGCGTTTTCCCATCAGTGATTTCCTGGGCCGGAAGTTCACCGAGCAGGACGAGATGTTGCACCGCGCGCGCTACATCGAAGTGTCCATCATCGAAATGGCCGACGCGCGAGAGAGTGCCGGTCACAAGCTCTTTCGCGTGAGCGACACCGTGCCGGAAGAATAGCCACGCATGATCGATCTTATCTCCATACTCGAAGCCATCGAGCGCAGCCCGGTTTACCTGATCGCGCTGTCGTTCTTCGCATGGTATCCGCTCGTATCGAGCGGTGTGCTGGTGCTGGTTTCGCTCACCTATTTTCTGCGACGCGAGCGCAGGAGTGACGAGATTCTGCCCGCGCTCGACCCCGGGTACACCCCGCGTGTCTCCGTGATCATCGCCGCCTTCAACGAAAGCGAGCATATCGAGGAAACCATCCGCGGCATCCTGGCCATCAACTACCCCAACTTCGAAGTCGTGGTCATCGACGACGGCAGCACGGATTTTACGACCCGCCGCATCCTGCCCTTCGTGCGTGATGGGCGCGTGCGCCTGGTGCGCAAGCTGATGAACGAGGGAAAAGCCATGGCGCTGAACGACGGCCTGCGCTGCGCCAACGGCGAGATCTTCCTGGTGATGGACGCCGACGCGATTCCGGATCCGGAAATTCTCAACGTGGTGGTGCCGCACTTCAAGTCGCCGCGCGTGGGCGCAGTAACCGGCAATCCGCGCGTGTACAACCGCGACACGCTGCTGTGCAAGCTGCAGGCGATCGAGTTCACCGCCATCATTTCATTGCAGCGACGATCACAGCGCGTGTGGGGCCGCATTCTCACCATGAGCGGCGTGGTGGGCGCGTTTCATCGCGCCGCCATCATCGACTCCGGCCTCTACAGCCCCGACATGGCCACCGAGGACATCGACCTGTCGTGGAAACTCCAGCTCAAGCACTGGGACATTCGTTACGAGCCGCGCGCCGTGGTGTGGATGCGCGTGCCGGCCACGTTGCGCGGGCTGTGGCGCCAGCGTCGCCGGTGGGCGCGCGGGCTTGCGCAGGTCTTGCGCCGTCACGGCAGCGAAGCGTGGGCGTGGGAGCATCGCCGCCTGTGGCCGTTGATCTGGGAGTCCTGGCTTTCGATCGCGTGGGCGTACTGCTTCTTGATCCTCACCTCACTGTGGATCTTCTGCTACGCGATGGGTTATCCACCCGTGGGCGCGTCACCGATTCCGAATTGGTGGGGTATGTTGATCGGCACCATGTGTCTGGCGCAACTTCTGACCGGTGTGCTGTTGGACCGGCGCTACGACCGCCGTATTCCTCTGTACTATTTCACCGCCGTGTTCTATCCGCTCTTGTACTGGGTGATCATGGCGGTGGTCACGTCGATCGCGACCCCCGGCGCCATCTTCAAAAAACCCGCGGATGGTCCCGTTAGATGGAAGCCGGTGCGAGGCGAATGAGAATGCTGAAGTACGCGCTCATACTGGTTTCCCTTGCCGTGGCGCAGCCCGTCGCGGCGCAGTCACTCACCGCCGATGCGTGCCTGGACAGTGCGCGCACGGCAGCGGCGAGAGACCGGCATACGGAAGCGATCCGTTGGTATCACCGCGCCATCGCGCGCGACCCGGCGCTGGCATCGCAGCTCAATCTCGAGTTGGGTCATCAGTACACATGGGCCGACAAGCCGGACAGTGCCGTTGGTTTCTACCGCGCCCATCTCGCCACGCATCCCGATGATATCGATGGTGAAATCGGATTGGGCCGCGCGCAGGCCTGGTCGGGGCACCTGAAGGATGCCATCGCGACTTATCGCGCGGCGTTGCCGCATGCCGGCGATCGCGCCGATGAAGTCCGCATCGGCCTTGCGCGCGCAGAGAGCTGGCGTGACGATCACGAGGCTGCGCTGCGTGACTATGAAACCGTGCTCGCGCACGACCCGAAGAATCTCGATGCGCGCCTGGGTCAGGCGCAGGTGACCAACTGGATGGGCAAGCCGCGCGATGCGTCGTGGATGTACAAGGACATCGTGAAGGACCATCCCGGCAATACCGACGCGCGCGAAGGGTTGGCCGCATCGCAGTACTGGGCGGGCCGGTCGGACTATGCACCCTCCACGTTGCGCACCACCAAGCCGACACCGTTCGCAACTTCGTTCGGAACCGACGTCGACCGTTCCATGGCGCCTCAACTGTCGTACATGTACGAACAGAACAAGGACAGCGATGACATCAAGCGTCGCACGCACACCGTGGATCTGATGTTCTCCCCGAATGCGCTGACGCGCCTGGGCGCCGAATATGGACACGGCAAGTTCACGCAGCCACTGCGTCCCGACGTGACGCGCGACTGGTTGGCGGGAGTGTTGTCGCGGCGCTTCAACGACCAGTGGTCGATGCGTGCGGCGGCCGGCTACCAATGGAACTCGTTCGACCGTTCGCAGCTCAATGCACAACCGTACTGGAAGGACGGTCACTTCGACCTGTTCACCGTCGACGGCTATGTGACGTTCTCACCCCGCGACTGGACGCGCTACGATTTCGGGTTCTTCCACGGTTCGCTGACCAACCCGGATGCGATCTTCCGCGGCATCTCACTGGACGAGTTCACGGCCGGTGCCGACTGGCGCTTCCGCTCCAATCTCATGAACTCGTTGTCTGCCGGCGTGACAATCTACAGCGATGACAACACCCGCTTCGCGGCCGGCGACCGGCTGGTCTGGCAACCACTGTGGCGCCTGCCGATTCACCTCAATCACCGCTTCACGTCGACCACCGGCGTCGGCTATTTCGGTTTTTCCAAGACCGATGTCGACAACGGCTATTACGACCCGCGTCAGTACTGGAGCATCTACGAAGAGCTCGCTCTCGACATGACATTCTCGAAGCGCGCGCGTGGTCACATCGGCGGCCGTTTCGGATTCGACAAGGAGAACAGCGATGACTGGTTCACTGTCGGCCGCTTCGATGTATCGGGTTCGATGGTGCTGCTTCCGCGCGTCACGCTCACGGCCGGGTACTACAATTCGAATTCGCGCCTCGATTCGCGCGAAGGCTATGCGGCGGACGGCTTTTTCGTCGGCCTGGACTATACCCACCACGATTAGGGGATGACTGCATGACGCGTCGGCGCGAGATGGGAGTTGCAATCGCGATCGCCGCGGCCACCGCCGTGCTGCTCACGCTCGCCATCGGGCTGATGGTGACGCTCGACATGCGCGGTGGGAAAGACACCGACGACGCCCGCGCCGGTTCCGCGAACGGTGCGTTCGTCGGCGACGCCCCTTATGTGCCTGCCGATCGCATTCCCGTCCTGTGCTACCACTACGTGCGTGGTCCCGGAGGCCCGCTGCAATTTGCGCGCGTGTTTGGCTACGTGGTGCTGAGCCTGCCTCTGCTCGACGATTCCGAAATCTGGAAAGTGAGCCGGCGCGGCTTCGACAGGCAGATGGAGTATCTGGTGACGCGCGGATACCACACGGTTACGCTCGACGATGTGCACGAGTGGCAGATGGGGCGACGCGCGCTACCCGCCAAATCCGTGGTGATCACCGTCGATGACGGCGAAGAGAGCGCCTACGAGTATATCTATCCCGTGCTCAGAAAATACCGCCTGCGCGCCACGCTGTTTGTGGTGACGTCGCGCGTCGGAACCGTCTGGAATGGGATGAAATGCCTGGACTGGAACCATCTGCGCGAGATGCAGCGCAGCGGCGTGTTCGACATCGAATCCCACACCCACGACATGCATTACAAGGTGGGAGCGCGCAACGACCTCAAACCCGTCTACCTCGCCGCCAGCGAGGATCCCAGCGCGCGTGCCATGGGAACACGTTGGGAGGCCGTTCTCTTCGATGACCTGGTGCGGTAGCGCGTGATTATCGAGCAACAGATTGGTCGCTCGCCCCACTATCTGGCCTGGCCGTACGGCTTCGGAAATCCCGCCGTCGATCACATCGCGATCCAGGCCGGCTTCGCGCGCACGTGCGCGCTGCGCGCGCGCCCCAATCTTCCTCTCGGGGGCGGCCGTCTCTCGCTCTCAGACTCCGAGCATTTTGAAATTCCCCGCTACACGGTTACTGCCCGGACCTCGCTGCGCACATTTCGCGAAATGCTCGAAGGCACTTACGAGCCAACAAGATAGCGGCGTGCGCGAGGCCCCGACGCGCGCGCGATTTCGGGCATGGGACTTGCCAACTCGGATTGGACTTGTTGTCCAGAAGGGGAAAAATCTGCCATGTCGAATCACGATCCGAAATCAAGCGCCGCATCCATCGGCGGCGTTCAAGTAAGTATCAACCGCGGCTCCTACGTGAACTGGTCGTTGATCGCGATCGTGGTCATGCTCACGCTCGTTTCGCTGGTGTCGGTGCTGCCCCCGGTGCTGAGCAGTCACCTGAGATCGATATGGCTGTTCTCGAATACACAGATGCTTGTGATCGTCGGCCTGTCGCTGACGCTTCTCCTCCTGGCCGGTCTTGCGCACCAGATGCGCTATCTGCGCGCGCTACGCGCGCAGTTCGAAATCGTGCAGAAGAACGAACGCGAGCACGCGGAGCGTCACACGGGACGCCTCTACGCGTTGCTCAACATGGGTCGCGTCATGGCGACGCAGAGCGATCTGCAGACGGTCTTTGATTCGATCACCAAACTCTGCATCGACGCCTTTGGTTGCGACCAGGCATCGCTGATGGTTTTTGACAAGGATGCCGAAGTGCTGGAAGTGCGCGCTGTGTGTGGAAAGAACGTGCCGGAGGGCGTGCTCGGAACGCGCCAGCCGATCGGCAAGGGCATCGCGGGATGGGTGGCGCAGAAGCGCGAGCCGCTCTTGCTGTCGCCTTCGACCGCGCCGATTGCGGGCGTCGAGCTGCGCAAGAAAGAGATGAACGCCGCGATGGTCGTGCCCGTCATTCTGCGCGACGAACTGGTGGGTGTGATCAACGTCAGCTCACGCCACGGTCAGGTGGCGTTCGACCACGACGACGTGCGCGCATTGCAGGCTTTTGCCGAAAATGTGGGCGCAGCAATCCGGCACGCCGAACAGGCGGAGTGGATGCGCGCCACCATTCGCAAGCTGCAGGGTCAGCGCGATCACAACAGCGGCGTGCACAACGCGCGACCGGCGTCGCACGCCGTAGATCCCGGCACAGACAACTAGCACGGGTTGCTTTCCCGGACTCCGCTCTCGAACGCGCCTGTTCGAGAGCTACTAGCTAGTACAGCCCCTGGACCCATCCGCCATCCACGGCGATGGTGGTTCCTGTCACGTAGCTGGCGCGCTCCGAGGCGAGAAACGCCACTACGGCTGCGAGTTCCTCGGGCCGGGCCAGACGCTGGGCCGGAATATCCCTCTCCCACGCCGCGAAAACATCCTCGATCTTCTTGTTCTGTGTAGCTGACGCGTGCTCGGCGAGCTCGTCCAGCCGCTCGGTCCTGGCGTAGCCGGTCGCTATGTTGTTCACAGTAATGCTGTCACGCGCGAGATCGTTGGCGATGGTGCGCGCAAACCCCATGAGAGCGGTGCGCATCGTGCTCGAAATCAGCAGGTTGGTCTTGGGCTGTTTCACCGTGATCGACATCAGGTTCACCACCCGGCCCCACTTGCGCTCGCGCATGTGCGGAACCGCCGTGTGAATCATCGCGATCGGAGCCATCAGGCTCGCGCCCACGCTCTCACGCACGTCTGCCACCGAAAGCTGGTCAAAGGATCCGGGCCGGGGGCCGCCGGAGTTGGTGACGAGCACATCCAGCCGGCCAAAAGTCCTGGCGGCATCATCGATGAACGCTCTGGCGTTGGCTTCGTCGGAAAGGTTGTGAACGGAGGCGTGTATTCTTGCGTTCGGTACTGCCTCGCGCAGACGGCGCGCGGCGTCATCGATATTCCGGCGCTCGCGCGAGCAGATGGCGACCATGGCGCCTTCCCGGGCCAGCTCGAGCGCGCAGGCAAAACCCAACCCCTTGCTCGATGCCGCCACCGCTGCCGCTCTGTCTTTCAGTCCCAGGTCCATACGTATCTCCTTCTACCCTGTTGGTGAGCGTAATGACTCCGGCTTCCTCATGCGCATTTCCTTCCAGACCCCTGAAAACGGCCCCTGTGGACAAATCAGAGCCCATCCTCTATACTGGTTGTCGCGGGCGCAGGAGTATGCCGCGTTCGTCCGCACCGTCGCGGCTTCATTCATCAACGTCTCCAGGAGTTACATCGCGATGAGTTGGTTCAAGGACGCCAAGAGCAAACTGTCCATTTTTGGCGAGCTGTGGGCTTTCATGAGGGTTCGCAAGAAATGGTGGCTCGGTCCCATCATGATTTTCTTGCTGCTGCTCGGCGTGTTGATTGTGTTCACCGAAGGGTCGGCACTCGCTCCCTTCATTTACGCGCTGTTCTAGACGAACGGCAGCAGGCCAGGGTGACAACGGGCGGCGACTGAACAGTCGCTGCCCGTTTTGTTTTTGACCGAGGCTCGGTTTCGGGCAAATCGCCCTGACAGGCACGCGAGCCGGCCAAGACTAGTACTCGATGCCCCTCTGGGCGTAAATCCCACGATGGAACGGATGTTTGATCTCGCGCATCTCGGTCACGAGGTCGGCCAGGTCGATAAGATCGGGGTGGGCGTCACGCCCGGTGAGTATAATGTGCATCGCCTCCGGCTTGCGGCGAAGAGCGTCAAGTACGTGCTTTACATCCAGATAGCCGTACGCGATGGCGTTATTTATCTCGTCGAAGATCAGGAGGTCATGTTCGTTCTTTTCAATCGCCTCCCGGCAGCTTTCCCAGGTTTTCCACGCGACTTCGATATCGCGCGCGCGGTCCTTGGTCTCCCAGGTAAACCCTTCCCCCATCGGGACGATTTCGAACCCCAGCTTCCGGGCCGAATGGAGCTCTCCGTAGTCCCAGGACCCCTTGATGAACTGAATCATCTTCACTTTGAACCCCACACCCACCGCCCGGAGAGCCGTCCCCATGGCGGCCGTAGTTTTACCTTTCCCATTGCCAGTATTGACGATAACAAGTCCGTGCCGGCGGCCTTTGGGGTTCTTTTTGGGATCGGTAGAACTCATTGCAATCTAATTGGGGTTGTTTTGGGGATAAACGACGTCTAAAATATCATGGTAGTTCAGTCGGTTCAAGCCTCCGCCCTCGGCGCGCGTAGTAAGTAGAATGCGAACGGTTTACCTCGATAACAACGCCACCACCCCGGTGGCCCCGGCCGTGTTCGAGTCGATGCGGCCCTTCTACACCGAGCACTTCGGTAACCCCTCCAGTGGACACCACCTGGGAGACCGCCCGGCGGAAGCTGTCCGACTGGCGCGTACACGTCTGGCCACTTTTCTGGGCTGCCTCGCCACCGAGATCATTTTCACCAGTTGCGGGACCGAGGCCGACAATCTGGCCATTCGCGGTATCGTCGACGCCGATCGTGGGAAGAAGCACATCATCACGACGATGATCGAGCATTCGGCGGTGCTCAATCCCATCAAGCGCCTTGAATCCCAGGGCTATCGCGTAACCTACCTGCCGGTAGATCGCGCTGGCCGGATCGACTTGAACGTGCTGCGCAGCTCAATCACAGACGAGACGGCGCTCATATCCGTCATGTTCGCCAATAACGAGACCGGCGTGATGCACCCGATTGAGCGCGTTGCAGAGATCGCGAACAGTCGCGACATTCCGCTGCACGTTGACGCCGTACAGGGTGTCGGCAAAGTGCCGGTTAAGATGGACGAACTCGGCGTGGATCTTATGTCGATCTCGGCCCACAAGTTCCATGGCCCCAAGGGCGTAGGTGCGCTCATCGTGAAGAAAGGAACGCGCTGGACGCCCATGCTTCTGGGCGGAAGCCAGGAGCGTGGGCGCCGGCCCGGCACCGAGAACGTGGCGGGCATCGTGGCGATGGGCGCAGCGTGCGACTACGCCGATTCGCACATGGCCCGCTATCAGAATGAAGTGCGGCGCATGCGCGATCGCCTCGAGTACGAAATCACCGAAGCCGTCCCGGACGTGTTCATCAATGGCGGCGGCTGCGAGCGCATCCCCAATACGTCGAACATGGGCTTCCCGGGCGTCGATGCGAACGCGCTGCTGGTGCGCCTCGACGAGGTCGGCATTTGTGCTTCGGCCGGCTCGGCCTGCCATTCGGGTGCCTTCGAACCATCGCACGTGCTGGCGGCCATGGGGCTGACCCCCGACGAGGCCGCATGTTGCATTCGCTTCTCACTCAGCGCGATGACCACGGACGAGGACATCGCCTACTGCGCCGATCAGATTCCCCGCATCGTCCACCACCTCCGCCGCAATTTCATTTCCGCTTAATTCGCCTTTCACGCTTCCCGCGTAGCCTTTCCCCCGTATTGGGTCGGACTGTGTCCTGACCAGGCCTTGATCCGGGGCGCGGGTGCAGCGTGTTGACCGAACCATCAATCCAGCCCGCGTTCCCGGATCGTTAATCGTTTCCCACCGCGGGCGTTCGTGCGTCCGCACTCTCCGCGCTCCGAACCGTCCTCCCTTCCCAGGCACCATGAGGCCCTTCCGATCGGAAGGGCCTTTTGTGTTGCCCGGTCGCGCTGACGTGCCACGCGGCAAGGCCCGCCGGATGTAATGAGGATGAACCTAAGCCGACGCTTCGATCGAGCGGATGATGCGCGCGGCGAGCAGCTCGGACGGCGCTCGTGCATCGAGCACGAGCGTGGCATGTTCGCGCGTGGGATGGATGTGCTGGTCGTACATCGGGCGTACGCTGCGTTCATAGTGATAAACGACCGCGGTCCGCGAACGCGAGCGCTCGGCCTGGTCGCGCTCGATGCGACGCTCCAGACAGACCGCGTGATCGAGCGACAGGAACACGGATGTGGTGAAGAGGCTGCGCACCTCGGGCCAGTACAGCGCATAGATACCTTCGACCACAAGATTGGGAAGCGGATTGACGGTACGGCGCACGGGCGCGCGTGAATGCGTCGCGTAATCATAGATGGGCTGCTGAACCGCCACGCCCGCCAGCAGCTGCTTCAAATGGTCGATGATGAGATGGTGTTCGAAGGCGGCGGGGTCATCGACGTTGAGCGTTTCTTCGGAGACACCGGCCTGATCGCGGTAGTACGCGTCGAGCGGAAACAGCACCGCGCCGCCGGGAAGGCGCTCGACAATGAGACGAGCAAGCGTCGTCTTTCCCGAGCCGGAAGGCCCCGCGATCCCCACGACGATCGGAGCGGGCTGCATGGCGCAATCCTACCACGTGTGGTAATCTGAGCCCATGTCGACTCACGGTGCATCGGGTGGGCGCGGCCCGGTGTTTGGCGATCTCGCTGCACGCCTTCCGGGGGGGCGGTATCTCAAGCTGATCGCGACCATCGCCGTCGGAATCGTGCTGGCGCTGATCGTATTCGGCGTCATGCGCGGCCAGCACGTGGCCGAATGGGCGCCACTCACGGTAATCGAATCGCACGAACCGCTCCAGGAACTGCCGGTTCGCGTCGCGCAGGGCAAAGATTCCGTCGAACCTGCACACACTTACGACGCCGTCCTCGACGTCTCGTCGATCAAGGCGCTGGTGGTGGGCGTCGACCTCGACTACGTGCCCAAGGGGTTGCAGCGCTACGACGCGGTGATTCGCAGCTCTGACGGTTCCGAGAAGTTTCGCGGGCGCATTAACGACGACTATTTCAGGGAAGGCCGCTGCATGCTGCGCCTGATTGCGAAACGCTTTCCCGCGGGCGACTATACGCTCGACATCGAAGGCTTCGACCCCGGCGTGAGAGACGGCCGCGTGGTTGCTTCATCATGGTTCCAGGTGACTCACTGACATGAAAAAACTTTCCATCGGACACAGCCCTGACGCTGACGACGCGTTCATGTTCTACGGCCTCGCTTCCGAGCGCGTGAAGATCGACGGCTACACCATCGACCACGTAATGGAGGACATCGAGACACTCAATCGACGTGCTCGTCGCGGCGAGCTCGATGTCACCGCTATCTCGGCGGCCGCCTATCCGGACGTCGCGCATCTCTATCGCATCATGTCGTGCGGAGCGTCGGTGGGACGCAAGTACGGGCCCATCGTGCTCGCTCGCGAACCGATGTCGGTGGATGCGCTGGCAGGACGGCGGATTGCGGTGCCGGGCGCGCAGACGACGGCGTTCATGTTGTTGCGCCTCTACGTGCCGGGCGCGTTCACGCCGGTGATGATGAACTTCGATCGCATCATGGAGGCGGTGGCAAGCGGGGAGACCGACGCGGGTGTCATCATCCACGAAGGTCAGCTCACGTGGCAGTCGAGCGGGTTGCACAAGGTGATCGACCTGGGCGAGGCGTGGATGGAAGATACCGCGCTTCCCATTCCACTCGGCCTCGACGTGATCCGCCGCGGTTTCGACGACGCGCTCATGCTTCGTATCGCCAAGGCACTCAAGGAAAGCATCGTGCTGGCGCGCACCGACGAAGATGCGGCCGTCGACTATGCCATGCGCTTCGGCCGCGGCCTCGACCGCGAGACCTGCCGGCAATTCGTCCGCATGTACGTCAACACCGACACGGTGGACATGGGCGACGAAGGCACCCGAGCCCTGGCTGCGCTCTACGATCGCGCGCAGCTCAAGGGACTCCTTCAGACCTCTCCCCTTCTCGATATCCTCAAGGTATAGGCCGAGTTGCACGTCGGGACCGCCCGGCTATCGCCGGGCTATTTTTTCCCATTGAATGAGTGATATCATATCGATATACTGATGCTATCTAACGGACTCCAGGAGGGTTCCAATGGTCACGACTGAAAAAGAACGAAAATCCATCAGTGGCTGGTTGATGCTCACGATTCTGCTCATCGCGGGTGCCGCGCTCGGTCTCGCGCTGCACGAGATCGTCACGTCCAACCCCCAGGGCCCCAATGCCGGTGAGATGACCCTGTGGATCATCGCCACCGGCGTGTGGTCGTTCATGATGGGCGGCTTCTTCACGCTGCAGCCCAACATGGCCGCCGTGCTGACGCTGTTCGGCAAGTACACCGGCACCGTGAAGGAAAACGGTTTCCACTGGGCCAACCCCATGCTCAAGAAGAACAAGGTGTCGCTGCGCGCACGTAACCTGAACAACGAGCGCATCAAGGTGAACGACTCGCGTGGTAATCCCA
Source organism: uncultured bacterium (assembly GCA_964621155.1). GTDB lineage: Bacteria > Krumholzibacteriota > Krumholzibacteriia > WVZY01 > JAKEHA01 > JAKEHA01. The sequence goes on from CAZULB010000029.1 coordinate 24,955, forward strand.
TCGAGATCGGGGCCGTCATTGTGTGGCACGTGACCAACACCGCGCAGGCGCTCTTCGACGTCGACGAGTTCGTGCACTATGTGAGTGTGCAGAGCGAGTCGGCGCTGCGCCATCTCGCCAGCGCGTATCCGTACGACACCACCGAAGAAGGTCAGCTCTCGCTGCGCGGCAGCATGGATGAGGTGTCCGAATCGCTGACCAAGGAACTGCAGGACCGTGTGAGCAAGGCGGGCGTGCGCATTGACGAAGCGCGTCTCTCACACCTGGCGTATGCGCCGGAAATTGCGTCGGCCATGCTGCAACGCCAGCAGGCGGAAGCGATCGTGGCCGCGCGCAGCCGCATCGTCGACGGCGCCGTGGGCATGGTGGAGATGGCGCTCGCGCGTCTCGACCAGAGCTCGCAGGTGCGTCTCGACGACGAGAAGAAGGCCGCGATGGTCAGCAATCTCCTGGTCGTGTTGTGCGGTGATCGCTCCGCTCAACCCGTCGTCAACACCGGTACGCTGTACCAGTAGAAGGAATCGTGGCGGAGAGAAAATCATTCCTGATTCGCCTGCCCGCGGAGCTCCTGGACGAGCTCAACCGCTGGGCCAAGGATGACCTGCGCAGCGTGAACGGGCAGATCGAATTCCTGCTCCGGGATGCGCTGAAGCGGCATCGAGGCAAGGAACTGCGCCGCGATGAAGAACCGCCGGACGAAAAACCGGCGTGAATCAAAAAAAGGCCCGATCACCTCACGGTGGTCGGGCCTTCTTGTTTGTGTCAGTGAGCGCGATCAGGAGACGTGAGCATGCATTCGCGCCGAGTCCATTGCATGGCGTATGCGACGCGCAGCGTCTTCGATGTGATCGACGCGGAACTCCTTCGAGAATACGTCGCCGCCCACTCCGACGGCGACTGCACCTGCTTCGACATAGTCGATGATGTCGTCGGCGGTGATGCCGTTGGTGGGCACCAGCGGAATTCCCGGCAGCGGTCCGCGCACGGCGCGTATGTACTTCGCTCCGCCCAGGCATGCAGCCGGGAAAACCTTGATCAAGCGCGCACCGTGACGATGCGCGGTGAGAATTTCGGTTGGAGTCGATGTGCCCGGCACCGCGAGCAGTCCAAGACGATGGGCTTCCTCCACCACTTCCCGGTCGAACACAGGCGAAAGCACGAAGCGACCGCCAGCCTGCGCCACGCGACGAACATCATCCACGGTGAGCACGGTGCCACCGCCGGCGATGGCCTCGCCACCCCTGGCGAAGTGGGCGATGGCGTCGATCGCGCCGGGAGTGGTGAGCGTGATCTCGAGCACTTTGAGCCCACCGCGCACCGCAGCGCTGCACGCCTCGATGAGGGGTGTGTCGGCGCCGAGGCGCACACAAAGAAAGACACCGTCCGCGAGGACATCGCGGACGGTGCTTTCAATCAGTTCGTGTTCATGCATGGGATGTGAGCGGTCTAACTGCCGGACTGGGCCTGCTTCTCGGCCGCCTTCTTGAGCTTGTCGTTGGCGTAGATCGCCACTTCGACGCGACGGTTGGCGGCGCGGCCATCCGTTGTCTCGTTGCTCGCGATCGGCTGCGATTCACCGTAGCCCATGACCGTGAAGCGCGGCTCCATGACCTGCTTCCCGGCCAGATAGTTCTCCACTGACTGCGCACGCAGCTTGGAGAGCTCCAGATTCCACTCTTCGCTGCCTGTGGAGTCGGTGTGGCCTTCGAGCAGGATATTTGTATCGGGGTACTTGTTGAGAATACCCGCCAGCTTCGTGAGGTTGTCTTTGCTGGCCTGCTTGAGTTCGGCCTTGTTCACGTCGAAGAGCAGTCCCGAGTCGAACGTGATCTTGATACCCTCGCCGACGCGCTCGATCTTGGCGCCTTCGAGATCTCTCTGCATCTCGGCGGCCTGTTTGTCCATGTAATGGCCAATAATGCCACCGGCTGCGCCGCCCACCGCCGCGCCGATGATGGCGCCAACCGCGGTGTTGCCGCTCTGGTGACCGATGATGCCACCGATGACGCCACCGGCCGCCGCACCGCCCGCGGCACCTTTCTGCGTGTTCGACATGCTCGAGCAACTGATGCTGCCCGCCGCGAGCGTAAGAATCATTACGCCGGTCGCGATTTTCTTCATAGGAACGCCTCCAGGCTATTTAATGCAC
>CAZULB010000030.1:0-26950 GCA_964621155.1 uncultured bacterium
TCTCCACCGCGGCCGCGCTGGTGGCGGCGGGGGCGGGGGTTGGAATCGCCAAGCACGGCAATCGCGCGCTCTCGTCCAAGTGCGGGAGCGCCGACGTGCTCGACGCGCTCGGCATCGACAATGTGGCGCCCGATCGTGTGGGCGAGGTGATCGATCGTGCCGGCATTGGCTTCATGTTCGCGCCCGCGCACCATCCCGCGCTCAAGCACGCGGCGGCAGCACGCAAGGCGCTGGGCGTGCGCACCGTGTTCAATCTGCTCGGGCCCATGGCCAACCCGGCTTTCGTGCGCCGCCAGTTGGTGGGCGTGTTCGATCCCGGTCTCACCGAAACCGTGGCGAAGGTGCTGCGCTCGCTCGGCTCAGAGCGCGTCTTCGTGGTGCACGGATCGGACGGCAGCGATGAAGTCACCATTGCGGGAGAGACACGCGTGACTTCCCTGCACGACGGCAGCATTGAGACGTTCACATTTGTGCCCGAGTCGGTCGGCATCCAACGCGCCGACGCGCGCGAGCTCCGCGGCGGTTCGCCCGCGGAGAATGCGGCCAGCATTTCCTCCATTCTCGACGGCCACAAGGGTCCGCGGCGCGACGCCGTGGTATTGAACGCGGGCTTCGTGATTGCGGTGGCCGGGCGTGCCGCGTCCATTCAGGAGGGTGTTAGCATGGCGGCGGATGCGATCGATACCGGTCGGGCGCGCGCCGTGCTCGACAACCTGCGCACCATCACCAACCGTATCGTCGACCGGGTTACGTCATGAAATTCCTCGACCAGATTGCCGCCGAAAAGCAGCGCGAAGTTGCCACCGCCCGGCTGGTGACTCCGCTGGCGTCGCTCATGACGATGGCGCGCAAGCACGACGTGCGCGATTTTCGCACCGCCGTTTCGCGTCCGCGTGCCGTCATCGCCGAACTCAAAGCGCGCACGCCCACCGTCGCTTCGTTTCGCAATTCTGCATCCCTGCACAGGCAGGCCGCCATTTACGCCGAGAACGGCGCGGCTGCCATCAGCATCGTGACCGACCCGACGCGCTTCGGCACATCGCTCGCGGACGTGACCACCGTGCGCCAGACGGTGCCGCTGCCGGTCATCGCCAAAGATTTTGTCATCGATCCGTACCAGATCGTAGCCGCGCGCGCCGCGGGCGCGGACGCCGTGCTCCTGATCGTGCGCCTGCTCGACCTGGAGCGCCTGCGCGGTTTTCTCGCCACCGCGGCGGAACTGGGCATGGCGGCCCTGGTGGAGACACACTCCGAATCCGAGGTGCTGGCTGCCATCGCAGCGGGAGCGCAGATCATCGGCATCAACAACCGTGATCTCGATACCATGACCGTGTCACTCGATACCACACGTCGCCTTGCGGGTCTCGTGCCCGAAAACGCCGTCGTGGTGTCGGAAAGCGGAATCCAGTCGCGGGCGGATATCGACGATCTTTCGGCTTCCGGAGCGACCGCATTTCTCGTCGGGGGCAGCCTGCTTGCTGCGGATGATCCCGGCGCGTTCCTGCGCGCTCTCACTGCAACCAACATTGAGCACGAACATGGAGCGCGCGCGCAATCATGACGCGGACGCGCATCAAGATTTGTGGAATCACCAACGCGAGCGATGCGGCGCTCGCGGCGTCTCTCGGCGCGGACTACATCGGAGTTATTTTTGCCGACAGTCCGCGCCGGGTGGACGTCACGCGCGCCAGAGAAATTCGGAACGCGGTGGCGGATGTGCAGGTGGTCGGCGTATTTCGCGATCAACCTCTGGAAGAAGTGGTCGAGGTCACGCGCGCCTCGGGTATCGATCTGGTGCAGCTGCACGGTGACGAAACACCGGAGTACTGCAACGAAGTGCAGAAACAGACGACAAAACCCGTGATCAAGAGCTTCTCCGCCGACCGCATGCCCGCCGAGGAAGAACTCGCGGAGTATGCCACGACCTCGTATTTCCTGTTCGACCTGCAGCGCGGCGCACACACGACGAAAGAGAACATCGAGCGCGTGTGGAACGCGGCGGCGCACTCGGGGCGCAAGGGCTTTCGCGTGTTTCTGGCCGGAGCACTCAATCCTGCCAACGTGGGTGAGGCCATCCGCCGCACGCACGCCTTCGCCGTGGATGTGTGCCGCGGCGTCGAACGCCAGCCGGGCGTCAAGGATCCCGATGTGCTGCAGCAGTTTTTCGTGGAGGCGCGCTCATGAGCAGAGGACGTTTCGGAGCGTACGGTGGGCAGTTCGTGCCCGAGACCGTGATGACGTGTTTGCTCGAATTGGAGGAGGCGTACAACGCGGCGCGCGGTGACGCCGAGTTCGAGCGTGAGCTCGACGAGTTGCTCAGCAAGTACGTCGGCCGTCCGACGCCACTTTACCGCGCGACGCGCTTCGAGGCCGCCATCGGCACACGCGCCCGCATCTATCTGAAACGCGAGGACCTCAATCATACCGGCGCGCACAAGATCAACAACTGCGTCGGCCAGGCCCTGCTGGCGCGCCGCATGGGCAAGAAGCGGCTGGTGGCAGAAACGGGCGCGGGCCAGCACGGCGTGGCGACGGCGACGGTGGCAGCACTCTTCGGCATGGAGTGCACGGTATACATGGGCGAAGTCGACATGGCGCGCCAGCGGCCGAACGTGTTGCGCATGCGCCTGCTGGGCGCCACCATCGTGCCCGTCACGTCGGGCAGCCGTACACTCAAGGACGCCACCAACGAAACCATCCGCGACTGGGTCACCAACGTGCGCACGACGCACTACATCATCGGATCGACGGTAGGGCCGCACCCCTACCCAACCATCGTGCGCGACTTTCAGTCCATCATCGGACGCGAAGCGCGCGCGCAGATCATCCAGGTGGAGGAACGGCTGCCCAGTGATGTGGTGGCGTGCGTGGGCGGCGGCTCCAATGCCATGGGGATCTTCACGGCGTTCGTCCCCGACGCGAAGGTGCGCCTGTTCGGGGTGGAGGCTGCCGGCTCCGCGCACGGCCAGGCGGCCACGCTCAGTACCGGCGCGCCCGGTGTGCTGCACGGTGCCTACAGCTATCTCATCCAGGACGAGAACGGCCAGGTGGGCGCCGCGCATTCGGTCGCGGCGGGGCTCGACTACCCCGGCGTGGGGCCCGAACACAGCATGCTCAAGGATTCGGGGCGCGTGACGTATCAGCGCGCCAATGACGCGGAGGCACTGGCTGCATTTCAGACGCTGGCGCGCAGCGAGGGCATTCTTCCCGCCCTTGAGCCTTCGCACGCGCTGGCGTTTGCACACCGCCACTTCGGCGGCGCATCCGACGAGAACACACTGGTGATCGTGAATCTCTCCGGGCGCGGCGACAAGGACATGGATTCCATCGCGGAGCTTCTCTCATGAAGAATCTTGCTGCCACCACGGCGGAGCTGCGTGAGAACGGCGCCAAAGCACTGGTCGCTTACCTCATGGCCGGTTATCCGAACGAAAGAACGTTCGAGGATCTGGTGCGCGCTTCATTTGACTCGGGATGCGACATTGTGGAAGTTGGAATCCCCTTCTCCGATCCCATTGCGGATGGGCCGGTCATCCAAGCAGCCTCGAACGCCGCGTTGGCGCACGGTGTCACATTGCGCTCCGTATTGGCGCAGATTGCGCGCCTGTCGGCGCGCGGTCCTCTCGTCGGCATGAGTTACATCAACCCGATTCTGCGCATGGGCGTGGATGCGTTTGCAGATGCAGCGCGGGATAGCGGCATCAGCGGTCTTATTCTTCCCGACGTGTCATTCGAGGAATCCGACGCGTTTCGTCCCGCGCTCGCAGCGCGCGGTCTGGCCTACATCGACCTGGTCGCGCCCACGTCGAATGACGCGCGCTTGCGCGCGATCGCGGGTGCGTCGAGCGGTTTTGTGTATCTGGTTTCCGTGACTGGCGTCACAGGTGTGCGGAGTGCGCTCCCGGCCGGTGTATCAGAGCTCGCCGGCCGGGTGCGCGCCGCCACCGAGACTCCGGGTTACGTGGGAGTTGGCGTATCGACCCCGGAACTCGCCGCCGAGCTGGCTCCGCACGCGGATGGCGTCATCATCGGAAGCCGGCTCCTCCAACTGGCCGCCGACGGCCTTCCCGCCCAGGCGGGGCGCCGCGTGGGCGACTTTCTCGCCGCCGCGCGGCGGGCCATCGACGCCGCCGCCGGGAGTCCGGAGCGAACAACGACGCCGCCCGCCCATTCGTGTTAAGATGCCGCGACCTGCGCCACGCTATATAGAGGAGCCTGGAATATGATCGTTGTCATGAAAGCGGAAGCCACCATGGCGGAAATCTCGGGTGTCGTGAAGGCGCTCGAATCGATGGGTTGCAAGCCGCATCCCACCCGCGGTGCCGACCGTACCGTGATCGGTGTCGTTGACGCGCGCCAGGGTGCCGACTTCAGTCATCTCGAAGGCGCTCCCGGCGTCGAGCAGGTGATCCCGATCACCAAGGCATACAAGATGGTGAGTCGCGAATTCCGTCCGCAGAACACCATCGTGAACGTGAACGGTGTGGCCGTGGGCGGCGATCGCTTCGTGGTGATGGCCGGTCCGTGCGCGGTCGAAAACCGCGAGCAGGTACTGACGGCCGCCCGCGCCGTGCGCGACGCCGGCGCTTCGATTCTGCGCGGGGGCGCATTCAAGCCGCGCACTTCTCCCTACAGTTTCCAGGGCCTGGGCGAAGAGGGGCTGCGCATTCTGCTCGCCGCCAAACGCGAAACCGGACTTCCGGTGGTGACCGAGGTGATCTCGCCCGAGTTAGTGCCGCTGGTCAGCGAGTACGCCGACATCCTCCAGATCGGCGCGCGCAACATGCAGAATTATGCGCTGCTCGAGGCGTGCGGCAAGATCCGCAAACCCGTGCTCCTGAAGCGCGGCATGATGTCGACGGTGGAAGAGTTGCTGATGGCCGCGGAGTACATTCTCTCCAACGGTAACCAGCAGGTGATTCTGTGTGAGCGCGGAATTCGCACGTTCGAGAACTCCACGCGCAACACGCTGGACATCTCGGCGGTGCCCGTCATCAAGCGCAATTCCCACCTGCCCATCATCGTCGATCCCAGCCACGCCGCCGGTCACACCGAGTTCGTGATTCCGCTGGCACTCGCGGCCGTCGCTGCGGGCGCCGACGGTATTATTGTCGAAGTCCATCCGTGCCCCGAGACCGCGTGGTGCGACGGTGTCCAGAGCCTCACCCTCGACAAGTTCGAGGAGATGATGGACAAGATCCGTCTGCTGGCCGATGCCATGGGCCGTTCCTTGCCGGCCGTCACCCGGGCCGGAAGTTAGGTCCGTGCGGTCGCGTTCGACCGTCTTCCCCGTCTCGAAATGAGCCGCGTCATCGAAAAGGTCCAGCGCCTCGAGGGCACCCTCAAGGTGCCGGGCGACAAGTCCATTTCTCATCGGGCGCTGATCCTGGGCGCCGCCGCGCGCGGCCGCCAGGTGATCGAAGGTATTTCCGATGCCGCCGATGTGGCCTCGACGGCGGAAGCGTTGCGCGCGCTGGGCTGCTTCGTCGAAACCATGCCGGATGGCCGCACCATGGTCTTTGCGCACTCGTTGCGTAATGATGCGCGCGTGGATGCGGGCAACTCGGGGACGACGGCCCGCCTGCTCGCGGGCTTTGTGGCCGGACGCACGGCGCGCTGCGAGATCACCGGCGATGCTTCACTGTGCCGGCGTCCCATGCAACGCGTGGCCGACCCGCTCGAGCGCATGGGTGCGCGCGTCGCGCTCGCCGAGGGTGGCACGCTGCCGGCGGTGGTGGAAGGCGGCGCGCTCAACGGCATCGAATACCAGATGCCGGTGGCGAGCGCGCAGGTGAAATCGGCGGTGTTGCTCGCCGGCCTTGCTGCGCAGGGCACGACCACCGTCGTCGAGCCCACCCCCACGCGCGACCACACCGAAATCATGCTGCGCGCGATGGGCGCCGAGCTCGCGCGCGAACAGAACCGCATTACCGTTCAGGGCGGAAGGCCCATCGAAGGGATCACCGTCACCGTGCCGGGAGATTTTTCTTCCGCGGCGTTCTTCCTGGTTGCCGCGCTGCTGGTGCCTTCGTCGCGCGTGGTGCTTCCCTTCACGGGAATCAATCCGCGCCGCACGGCGCTGCTCGAAGTGCTGCGTCGCATGGGAGGCCGCGTCACCATCGAGTCGTTGCACCACGAGGATCTCGAGCCGGCCGGCGACGTCGCGGCGTCAACGTCCGCGCTCCAGGCCATCGAGCTCGACGACCCCGCGGTGGTGGCATCCATGATCGATGAGATTCCGATCTTCGCGGTGGCGGCGACGCAGGCCCACGGACGCTCGGTCGTGCGCGGCGCGGAAGAGTTGCGCCACAAGGAGTCGGATCGCATCGAGGCCATGGCCACCAACCTGCGCGCACTGGGCGCGCGTGTGGAGACTTTCGCGGACGGCTTTGCCATCGAGGGCCCATCGCCCCTGCGCGGGGCGCGCGTTTCGTCGTGCGGCGATCATCGCATCGCCATGGCAATGGCGGTGGCGGCACTCGTGGCCGAAGGACGCACCGAGATCGACGACGACGGCGTCGTCGGAATATCCTATCCCCGCTTCTTCCGCGATCTCGGCGGGCTGGCGCGATAACGCATGGCTTCGGAAGGAAAAAGCCTCCTGTTCGGGTTGTTGGGCGACCCCGTCGCGCACAGCCTTTCTCCATTCATCATGAATCGCGCGTTCGCCGCGCTCGGGCTGGATGCGATCTACGTGGCCATGGGTGTGCGCCCCGACCGGCTCGCCGTGTCGTTCGCGGGCCTGACGTCGCTGGGCATCGGCGGCCTCAACGTCACCTATCCATACAAGGAAGAAATCCTTTACCATGTCGACGCGATCGCCCCGGAGGCGGAGATCATCAACGCGGCCAACACCATCGCGCGCTTCGATGACGAATTGCACGCGTTCAACACCGATGCTCCCGGCACCGCCAATGCGATCGAGGCGTTCACGGGCACGCCCGTCGACGGCTGCAACGCGTTCATCTACGGCGTCGGTGGCTCGGCGCGTGCGGCCGCGTACGGACTTCTCGAGCGCGGCGTGCGCAACGTGACCTTTGGCGTGCGCACGATGGACCGCGGCGCCATGGCGTCCGAGCGGCTGGGGGAAGCGTTTCCCGAGCAGTGGGTTGGATTCGTGCCGCTCAACAGTGACGAATGGAAATCGGAGCGCAAGAACGCGTTGAAGAATGCCCACATTGTGATCAACGCCACGCCGGTGGGAATGCTCGATCATGAGCCTGCGCGGCTGATCGAAGATCCGTCATGGATTTCGTCCGGGCAGTTGTACTTCGATTTCATCTATCACCCGCGACAGACACCGTTCCTGGATACGGCGCGGCGCGCGGGCGCCACCACCCTCGGAGGGTTGGCGCTGCTGGTGTCGCAGGCGGCCGAGAGTTTCCGCATCTGGACTGACCAGACCTTCGATGTGAAAGAAATGACGGAAGCTGTGGAAGAATTTTCACAGTCCAACCCCCGCGACGGCTGGAGAGTGCACTGAGATGAGCATCCGCTTTCTGACCGCAGGCGATTCCCACGGCGAAGCACTGCTTGGGATCGTGGAAGGCATTCCCGCCGGCGTTGGGCTCGACGAGACCGTCATCGCCCGCGAGCTGATGCGGCGCCGCGCGGCCTACGGTCGCAGCAGCCGGCAGAAAATCGAAGCAGACGTGGTGCACATCACCGGCGGGGTCTGGAACGGATCTACCACCGGCGCCCCCATCGGAATCACCATCCCCAATCTCGCGCGCACCATGCAGGGAAAGACGGGCGGCGGCATGGGCACCGTGCCCCGGCCGGGCCACGCCGATTTCGCCGGCGTCATGAAGTACGGCCTGGACGACATTCCACCGGTATCGGAGCGTGCCAGCGCGCGCAGCACCGCGATGCGCGTCGCCGTCGGCGCCATCGCGAAAGCCGCTCTCGACGCGCTCGCCATCGAGACCATCGCCCACGTGATTTCGATCGGAGATGTAACCGTCGCGCGCGGGAAGTTTTCCCCGCGCGAAGTGCGCCGGCGTTCCGCGCAGTCACCCGTGTATTGCGCGCATGCGGCCGCGTCGAAACGGATGGTCACCGCGATCCAGCGCGCCAAGTCCGAGGGCAACTCGCTGGGCGGATCGGTTGAAGTGATTGTGACCGGCCTCTTCCCCGGGATCGGCAGCCACGTGGAATGGGATCGACGCCTCGATGGCCGCCTCGCCGGCGCCATGATGAGCATCCACAGCGTGAAAGCCGTGGAAGTCGGAGACGGCTTGTCCACGCATCGCGCCCACGGCGTGGATGCGCACGATGCGATGTCGCTGGAACGCGGGCGCGTGGTGCGCGCGAGCAATCACGCCGGTGGCATCGAAGGCGGCATGACCAACGGTGAGGATATTCTGATGCGCCTGTACGCCAAACCGATTCCAACCGCGGCGCGGCGCGCGATGACGTTCGATCTCGCCACGCTCGAAGCCACCGAGAGCCCGTACGTTCGCTCCGACACCTGCGTAATACCCGCACTCGCGGTCATCGCGGAGGCCGTTGCGGCCTGGGAGATATTGTGCGCGACAATGGAGAAGCTCGGCGGCGATCACATTTCCGACACGATCGCCGCGCGTGACCGCGTGGTGGCCGGAATTGCGGAACGCCTGGGCGGAAAACCACGGACGGGCTCACGCACCGGGAGGAAGAAGTAGATGCCGGCACCGGCGCGCGTAATCATTCTGTGCGGCTTCATGGGGACGGGCAAGACCGCGACCGGTCATGCGCTCGCATCCCTGCTTTCAGTCCCCTTCTTCGACACCGACCGTATGATCGAGTCGGCCAGCGGCAAATCGGTGCCGGACATTTTCGCCAACGATGGAGAAGAGCGCTTTCGTCAGCTCGAGGCCGAGGTGGTGCGCAGCCTGCAGTCCGGCCCTGCGCTCAAGAATGGCGCCGTGATCGCCACCGGCGGCGGCATTCTGCTCCGGGATGACACCCACCTGGCGCTGGCCTCACTCGGAAAGATGATTGTGCTCGACGCCCCGCTCGCTCTGATTGCGGAGCGGGCCGAATCCCTGCGGGACCGGCCGCTGCTCCCGCGCACGGCAGCCGGCGAGATCGACCGTGCGGCGATGGAAGCGCTGTACAACCGCCGCGCCGCCGGATACGACCGCATCGCGTGGCACGTCGACACCACCGGGCGCACTCCGCCCGAAGTCGCCTTCGAGATCGCGGACCGGCTCGAACACGCGGAAGGAATGATTCATCTCCGCGTCGGCACGCGACCGCTGCTTTCGACGCGCGCGAAACGCGGCGAGGCGGGCGTATCGCGTGTCGTCGTTCAGCGCGGCGCACTGGGGTCGCTCGGAATGTGGGTACGTGAGGTGGGAATCGCGGGGCCGGTGTTTGTGTTTTCATCCCGGACGGTGGCGGGATTTCACGGCCTGGCGGTGCGCAAGTCGCTCGACGCCGCCGGCATCAAGAGCCGCTTTTTCGAAATCGACGACGGCGAGGCGGCCAAGAACATGGACCAGGCCGAGCGCCTGCTGTACGAACTGGCCGACGCGCAGGCAACGCGCGACGCCGCGGTAATCGCGCTGGGTGGCGGGGTGACGGGCGATGTGGCCGGGTTCGTCGCCGCAACCTATATGCGCGGCGTAGCCCTGGTGCAGGTGCCGACCACGCTCGTGGCCCAGGCCGACGCCAGCATCGGCGGTAAGGTTGGGGTCAATCACCCGCGCGCCAAGAATCTCATCGGCACGATCCATCAGCCGCACCTCGTGCTGTCGGATCCTGACACATTGGCCACCCTTCCAGCGCGCGAGCTCGCCAGTGGCATGGCGGAAGTCGTGAAGACCGCGATCATCGGATCGCCTGCCCTGTTCGAAAAACTGCGCGCAGCCTCCGCGGGGGGAGTGCCGCAGAATGATCCCGCGCTCCTCGAGGTTGCCGTGCGCGAATGCGTGCGCATCAAGGGGCATATCGTGGAGGCGGATCCGTTCGAACGCGACGAGCGGCGTGTGCTCAATCTCGGGCACACGCTGGGACATGCCATCGAAGCGGCATCCGGTTACGGGACCGTTCTCCACGGCGAAGCGGTCGCCATCGGTGTGATGGCTGCCCTCGCGCTTGCCGTCAGGCGCGGCGTCGCCACGCCCGATTTCCTCGATGCCACGCGTACCATCTTGCTGGCGTGCGGACTTCCGATTCAGATGCCGGCGCTGGACGGTGCGGCGCTGACGGCTGCCATCGGCAGCGACAAGAAACGCCGCGCGGGCGGGCTTACATTCGTGCTTCCGGTTGCCCCGGGAGAAGTGCGCATAGTTTCCGACGTCACCGAAGAAGAGCTCATTCGCGCCGCGACGGCGTAAGAACCAAAGGAGCCATCGTGAAGATTCTTGTCATGCACGGACCGAGCCTGAACTTGTTGGGGACGCGCGAGCCTGCCGTCTATGGAACGAAAACGCTGGCGGAGATCGATGCTATGATCGTTGCATACGCGGGCGAACGCGGCGTCGAGGTTGCCACATACCAGAGCAATCACGAAGGCAGCCTGATTGACGGAATTCACGCGGCGGCGGAGCAGGGCTTCGCGGGCATCGTACTCAACCCCGGCGCGTACACGCACACGAGCATGGCGATTGCGGACGCGATTCGCGCCGTGAGCATCCCGGTGGTGGAAGTGCATCTGAGCAACCTGTTCGCACGCGGCCCCGAGCGCTCGCAGTCGATAACCGCGACGGCAGCCCGCGGACTGATCAGCGGTTTCGGTCACGAAAGCTATCTGCTCGGTGTCGATGCCGTGCTGCGGATAGCCCGGGCGCCCCGTGGTCGGAAAGCGCAGAAACCCTCTCGACGCGGCGCGGCAAAAAAGCGATCCTCTGCGCTCGCTCGACGACCCCGTTCATAAGGAGACTCTGCTCATGCGTCGGTATCTGGTGCCCGCTCTTCTCGCCATCCTCACCGTCTCGGCGTGCGAAGGCGCCCGCAACAACAGCTCCTGGTCCAAGCATGAGGAAGGCACCGAAATCGTGCCCTCCCTCAAGGCCAAGACGCCTCCGGCCGAGACCAACAAGGCAGATTCAACCGCTGCCGACTCGACCGAAGCTAAGCATTAGCAATTAGTTAGCTAGATTGTGAATTCTAGAACAGATTACCCCTTGCCAAATAACAGGATATTGTTATCCTAATATGTGAATATCCTGTTAGGAGGCATCTTATGCTTAGCCAGTCTGGAATCCACGCTATCCGCGCCGTCGTCGCGTTGGCGGAGTTGCCCGGAACCGCATATTGCGGTGTCCCCGAAATCGCACGTTCCACGGGCTCTCCGCGCAACTACCTCGGCAAACTTCTGCTCCAGCTTTCGCGTCACGGCCTGGTCGAGTCGCGCAAAGGTCTTGGGGGCGGTTTCCGTCTCGCCCGTCCCGCCACGGACATCCGCTTGATCGATGTGATGGCGTCCATCGAGGACGTCGGACGCTGGAGCTCCTGCGTGTTTACCAACGCGGTCTGCTCCGATGCCAATCCGTGCATGGTGCACACGCGATGGAGCCGCGCACGCGAAGCATTCCTCGTGTTTCTGCGCGACACCACCGTTGCAGAGCTCGCAGCTCAGGAGCAAGAGAAAGCAACCTCCGTCGAACTTGCACCCCATTGTTGCGCGATCAAAACCTTCTGAAAGGAGCCCGTCGTGTTTCGCCATCGTCACATATCGATCGCTCTCATACTTACCGTAGGCTTGTTCGGTTGCGAAGGAGCGCGCAACAATTCTTCCTGGTCCACGGCCAAGCCCGGCGACGCCATCGTGCCGCCGCTGAGTACAACAAGCCAGAGCAGTGTCGCGAATGCGCCGGCACCGGTCACCACTCCGCAGGCCACCACAACAACGTCGTCAGGACGGGGCGTGGGGCCGGTTGACCATGTCGACGTTGCCTCTCTGGATGCTGCACGCGCCATGAAAGGTGCCGAGCTCTTCCCCGTGAAGTGCTCCGCATGCCACAAGCTCGACGAGAAGTACATCGGGCCCGCGCTCGCCGGCGTCACCAAACGCCGCGAACCGGAATGGATCTGCAACATGATCCTCAACCCGGAGAACATGATCCAGCAGGACCCGACCGCAAAAGCGCTGCTCGCGCAGTACATAGCGCCCATGGCCAACCAGCATCTCACGCGCGACGAAGCCGAATCCATTCTCGCCTACTTCATGCAGCACGACAACGACGCGAAGGGCGAAGAACGCAACGAAACCGCTGAAAACAGCGATCACAGCGAATCGACCAGTCACTAGCAGTGTCACGCGCGGCCGGCGCGAACCGGCCAGAGACCTCGACAGAGGTCAAGGAGGCAATAGTCATGTCAGTCAAACGATACAGATGGTGGGCAGTAGGGCTGCTCATCATGGTGGGCGTCGCGCTGCTCTCAACGCAGTGCGCCAAGAAGCCGACGTCGACCGTGATGACGGAAGGCGCGGAAAAGGTCTATGTCGCGCCGGGTTCATACGACGATTTCTACGCATTCATGTCGGGAGGATTCAGCGGGCAGGTCTCCGTGTACGGACTTCCGTCGGGACGCCAGCTGCGCGTGATTCCCGTGTTCTCACAGAATGCGGAGAACGGCTACGGCTACAACGAGGAGACCAAGCCGCTGCTCAACACATCCTATGGATTTATTCCATGGGATGACGCCCACCACCCCAAGATCTCCCAGACCAACGGCGTGGCCGACGGGCGCTGGCTCTTCATCAACGGCAACAACACGCCGCGCATCGCGCGCGTCGACCTGTCACGCTTCGAGACCGACGAGATCATCGAAATTCCGAACTCGGGCGGTAACCATGGTTCACCGTTCATCACCATGAATACCGAGTACGCCGTGGCGTCCACACGGTTCAGCGTTCCCATTCCACAGCAGGATGACGCCATCGCCGACTTTGCCAAGCGTTTCAAGGGCACGATTTCGTTCGTGAAAGTCGACCCCACCGGCAAGATGTCGATCGCGTTCCAGATCCTGGTGCCCGGCATCAACTACGACCTGGCTCATTCGGGCAAGGGACCGTCGCACGGATGGGCATTCTTCACGAGCTACAACTCTGAAAAAGCCAACACGCTTCTCGAAGTCAACGCGTCGAAGAACGACAAGGACTTCATCGCCGCGGTGAACTGGAAGAAGGCGGAAGAGTACGTGGCGCAGGGCAAGGCGAAACCGTGGCCGACGAAGTACTATCACAACTGGATGGACCACGATCAGATGACCGCGAAGTCCGAAGTAATCGACAAGGTAATGGTGCTCGATCCCGCCGATTGCCCGGGCATGATTTACTACATTCCGACGCCCAAATCGCCGCACGGCGTCGACATCGATCCCAGCGGCGAGTTCATCGTGGCGGGCGGCAAGCTGGCCACCGTGATTCCCGTGCATTCCTTCAGCAAGATGGTAAAGGCCATCGAGGACAAGGCGTTCGACGGCGACATCGACGGCATTCCCGTGCTCAAGTATGACGCCGTGGTCGCCGGCGAAGTGGCCAACCCGGGCCTCGGACCCTTGCACACGGAGTTCGACGGCAACGGATACGCCTACACCTCGGCGTTCATTTCCTCCGAGATCGTGAAATGGAAACTCGGCACGTGGGAAGTCGTGGACCGCATTCCGGTCTACTACTCGATCGGCCACCTCATGATCCCGGGCGGCGACACCATGAAGCCGTGGGGCAAGTACGTCGTCGCGCTCAACAAGGTGACGAAGGACCGCTATCTGCCGACCGGACCGGAGCTCACTCAGTCGGCACAACTCGTCGACATCACGGGAAGCAAGATGCAGATGCTGCTCGACTTCCCCACCATCGGCGAGCCGCATTATGCGCAGGCAATTCCGGCCGACATCATCACCAAGAACTCGGTCAAGTACTTCGACCTGTCCGCCAATCATCACCAGTATGGCATCAAATCGGAGGCGGAAGCCGGCCTCGAGCGAAAAGGCCATGATGTTCACGTGCGCATGTCCACCATTCGCACGCACTTCAAGCCCGACAACATCGAGGGTATCAAGGTTGGCGACACGGTTTACTTCCACGTTACCAATCTCGAGCAGGACTGGGATGTTCCGCACGGATTTGCCGTGGAAGGCCTCGGTAACTCGGAGCTTCTGGTCATGCCGGGACAAACGCGAACCATCGCGTGGACTCCCACACATGAGGGCGTGTTCCCGTTCTACTGCACGGACTTCTGTTCGGCGCTCCACCAGGAGATGTCGGGCTACGTCCGGGTCTCGGGAAAGAACGCGAACGTCCAGCTCTCTTCCAACAAGTAGTCTGCAACGCCGACGAAGCGGGTCCGGGAAACTCCCGGGCCCGCCCGCGGCCGCGCAAGAATGGAAGCATCAGAAATGAAAGCGCAACGACTCTCCAAACCATCCACGATTGCGATGCTGCTTGTCGCGGCGATGATAACCGGCGTGTTCGCCTTTCCCCTGTGGGTGATCGCGCTGAAGGCGCCGCAGTATCCGCAGGGTCTGGGGCTCATGATTCACGTCGACCGCATCGAGAGCATGGCACCCAACGATTTGCAGAATATCAACGGGCTCAATCACTATATCGGGATGCACAAGATAGAGCCGGGCGTCATCCAGGAATTGCGCTATATGAAATACTTCGCGCTCGGACTCGCTGTGACAGCGGCCCTGGTAGCACTCATCCGTCGTCGCGCGGTGTTGCTGGCCTGGGTGATGATCGCCGTCGTGCTGGCCGGTATTGGAATGTACGACTTCTACAGGTGGGAATATCGCTACGGGCATGAACTCGACCCGAGTGCAGCGATCAAGGTGCCGGGCATGTCGTACCAACCGCCCATGTTCGGAACCAAGCAACTGCTCAACTTCACCACGACCGCATGGCCGGCAGCGGGCGGCTGGCTCGCGATGCTTGCCGTGGCGCTCGGCGTGGCGTGCGTGGCGTATGAATATCGTTTCCGCGCGCGCATGCGCAAGCCGGGCAAGTTGCAGGACTCGTGCCCTGTGTGCAAGCCCACGGCGGCAGCACTGCTCTGCCTGGCCGTGAGTTTCATGATTCTCGGCGGCTGCGCGAAGAAACCGGCCGCGATCGCGTTCGGCACGGATGCATGCGAGCACTGCAGCATGACGATCACGGACGAGCGTCACGGCGCGGAGTTCGTCACAAACAAGGGGCGTTCCTACAAGTTTGATTCGATCGAATGCATGGTCGAAGCACTGGCGGATGGCGGTAAGCTGGCCGGCACGGAAGTGCGCTCTTTCTATGTCATTGACTACGCCCATCCCAGGCTCATCATCGATGCATCCCGCGCCCACTTTCTCGTCAGTCCCAATCTTCCCAGCCCGATGGGCGCCAATGTGACCTCATTCGCCGACGAGCCGGACGCTCTTCACGTCCAGAAATACAAGGGCGGCGATGTCATGAACTGGGATTCCATCCGCAAGCACCTGCAGGAGTCGCTGCAGTCATAGCGCAGCAACGGGCACTGCCGTGAAGATCGCCGCCGCAACCATTTTGATCATTGCGCTCGCTGCCACGGTCGAGGCCGCGACCGTGCGCGTCGGCCCCGCCGGGCGTTACGCGACGATTGCGGCGGGAATTGCCGCAGCCCAGGCCGGCGATACGGTGCTTGTGGCGAGCGGCGTATATAATGAGCACGGCCTGGCTGTCTCCCGCTCCGTCGTCATCCTCGGCAACAATTACCCGGTCGTCGACTGTCAAAACGGCGGCGACATTTTCGACGTGAGCGCGCCCGGTGTCATTATTGGTGGCCTCTGCCTGCGCAATGTTGGCGCCTCCTACGTCGAGGATCGCGCGGCCATCCGGGTTCGCGCCGTCGACAACGTCAAGGTCGACGACTGCCGCTTCGACCACACCATCTTTGGCGTCTACGTGGAGCACGCGAACGGAGTCGTGGTCACACGCAACGTGCTGAACGGCGGCGCCGAGCGAGAGGTCAGCGCCGGCAACGGCATCCACCTCTGGTACTGCAAGAACGCCCGTATCGAGCACAACAAGGTGAGCGGGCATCGCGACGGAATCTACTTCGAATTCGTGGAAAACAGCCTCATTCGCGGCAATGTGAGCACACACAACATCCGCTACGGCTTGCACTTCATGTTCTCGCCCGGTAACGAATACGTCGAAAATCGTTTTGAAGCCAATGGTGCGGGTGTGGCGGTGATGTACACGCAGCATGTGACCATGCGCAACAACGTGTTCAGTCGCAACTGGGGGCCCAGTTCATACGGACTCCTGCTCAAGGAGATCAGTGACAGCGAGATCACCGGCAATCAATTCATCGGCAACACCGTCGGGTTGCATGCCGAGGGATCGAACCGGTTGCGCGTCACCGGCAATGAATTCATTCGCAACGGTTACGCAGCCCGCATCATGGCCAACTCCATGGACGGCACTTTTACCGGCAATGACTTTGTCGGTAACGCCTTCGATGTCATGACCAACAGCCGGCAGAATTTCAACACCTTTGACTCCAACTACTGGAGCGCCTATCGCGGCTACGACCTCGATCGCAATGGCGTGGGCGATGTCCCCTACCACCCGGTGCGTCTGTTCTCACTGCTGGTGGAGAAGACTCCGCCCGCGACGGTCCTGCTCGGCAGCCTGTTCGTGAACATCATCGATGTTACGGAACGCGCGATGCCTGTATTCACACCGGAAGCACTGGTTGATCGCAATCCGCGTATGGATGCCATCGCGGCCGCGCGCCAGGCGACCGCAGGTGCGCCGGACGTCAAGAGGAGCTCGAGATGATCCAGATTCGCCACCTCTCCAAGTCATTTGGAAAACTTCGTGTGCTGGACGACGTGTCGCTCGATGTCCGTCGCGGCACGGTCACGGCAATTCTCGGCCCCAATGCGTCGGGCAAGTCCACCTTGCTCAAGTGCATTCTGGGCCTCGTGAACCCGGACAGCGGCAGAATCGCCATCGACGACGAGCCCATTGCGGGACGCTGGCACTACCGTTCCAAGGTGGGGTACATGCCGCAGATCGCCCGGCTACCGGAGCACCTGACCGTCGCCGACTTGTTCGCCATGCTGCGCGACCTGCGCGACGAAGAGCAGGACAACGATATCGAGCTATTCGCCCGCTACGAGCTCGGTGCAATGGGATCCAAGCATCTGGGAACCCTTTCGGGCGGGACGCGACAGAAGATTCTGGCCGCGGTGGCATTTCTGTTCTCCCCCAAATTGCTCATTCTCGACGAGCCCACGGTGGGGCTCGACCCGCTCGCCACCACCGTGTTCAAGGACAAAGTGCGGAAGGAACGTGATAACGGGCGCACCATTCTCCTCTCTTCGCACCTCGTGAACGAGGTGGAGGAAATGGCGGATGAGATCATCTATCTCCAGGACGGACGGCCGTTCTTCACCGGTAGTATGGCTGAGATCAAGGCGCGAACATCCGAGGCGCGGCTGGACCGCGCCCTGGTGCGGATCGTCGAAGCATCACGGGAGGCACGTCATGAGTCACGCTCGTAAGATTCTCCGGTACGAGATGCAGAATCTTCTGCGTAGCCGGTGGCTGATCGGCACGGCGGCTGTGCTGTTCGTGGTGACCGAAGTGCTGTTTCGCTTCGGCGGAGACCCCGGCCGCACCATCGCAAGCCTGGTGAACATTGTCCTGGTCGTGGTCCCCCTGATGTCAGTCGTACTGGGGACGATCTATTTCTACAACTCGCGCGAGTTCAACGAGCTGCTGCTGGCCCAGCCGGTAAATCGCACGAGTATCTATGTCGGGAAGCTGGTCGGTTTTGCAGGTGCGCTCTGCATCGCATTTCTGGGGGGACTCGGCGTGCCGTTTCTGATTCATTCCTATGGAATCCGCGAGCATGTGAGCGAACTGCTCACGCTGATCGCCGTCGGCTGGGCGCTGATCGTGATCTTCGTGTCACTCGCCTTCTATGCCGCGACCCGCTTCGAGGATCGCATCAAAGGCCTGGGCATGACGCTGGCCGCGTGGTTCTTTCTGACCGTAATCTGGGACGGGTTGATACTTCTCTACGTGCACGTGTTCCGGGAGTATCCGTACGAAGGAGGGCTGCTGGGTCTCGTGTTCCTCAATCCCGTCGACCTGGGGCGCATCACCATCCTGCTGCAGCTCGACATTGCAGCACTGATGGGGTACACGGGCGCCGTGTTTCAGAAGGCGTTCGGAACGGCCCATGGACTCACCCTGACAATTGCCGCCATGGTGGTCTATGCGGCCGTTCCGATCCTGTTCGGACTGCGTACGTTCCGGAAGAAGGACTTCTAGGACTCTAGCCCTTCCAGCTACGCCTTGTGTTCACCGCCTGCAGCTGCTCGGTTCCGGCCTGCGTGACCGGCGCGGGAGCCGGGTTTGCATTCAGGAACTCGATCGCCGACTTCAAGAGACCCTGCATGTACGCCTTGTTATGGACGCCACCGCTGCGGTCTTCTTCGATCATCAGATAGTTCCAGATGGCGCCCGCCTGATCGTTGGTGAGCGTCTGGTTGGCAATCGGCAGCCCGGTGGTGCCATTCAGCCAGCCACGCGCGACCAGAAGCGTCCTCAGCGAATCTGCGAGCTCCGCGGTCTCGGTCTGCACGCCATCGAGATCAAAGTTCGTCGTCGCACCGTGGCACGGCACACAGGCTGCCGTGTTGAGGATCGTTCCATCTTCATCTGTCCAGCGCATGTTCCAGGTGTGGCCGCCCACTTTGCTGTTACGCGTGAACTTCTGGTGGCAATCGACGCAGCCATCCTCGGTGGCGGTGCGATGTTCGGTCTGCACGTAGTTGTAATTCGAGTACTCGTATCCGTTGGAGCCGAACAACATGTCACCCTGCACGCTGTGGTGAGGTCCCCAGCGGTTGCTGGCAATCGTAGTCGTGCCGCTCGGGGTATGCACGAACGTGTTCACGTTCTCGCGCGCGTGGTGGCAGGAGACGCAGAGATTGGCAGCGCCGACGTCGAACTTGGCGCCGTTCTGAAGCGCCTGGGGATCTTCCACGCGCAGGCGGAAGTCGCCGTTGGAATGCGGCGCATGACATGTAAAGCAGTGGATCGCCGTCGGATTTTCGACGAGCGCCGGCAACTCACCGGTCTCTATGCGACTCTTGAAACCTTCGCTGGTGTGGCAGCCGTTGCACGGAGTCGTGGAGCGATTCGTGTTGGCGCTGCTGCCGTGCACCGAGTGCTCCCACTGCAGCTCGGCCGCAACCAGTTGCGTATTCTCATCCGAGTGACAGTTGAAGCACGTCGCCGGCTCCTGTTCCTCGGTGGTGTAGGTTACGTTGCGGTCGCACGCGCCCACGAGCGCGACGACAGCAACGATCCAGCCAATGTCGATTTTTCTCATGTGCCTTCCTCCTGCGAGCGAGCGTCCGGACTCGCTCATCGAGCTTGCCTTACTTACTCCGTCGAAAATGCGTAACCAACGTTCAACCACACCACGTTGGCGGTGTAATAACGCGCAATTACCAGGTAGTCGTCATAGTTGTAGGCGTTGTAGCGCGCATCGGCGCTAAAGCCGTTGGCAAATTTGTAGCCGAGACCAACCGAGAATATCGATTTGCGCAGGTCGAGGTCCTCGGTCGCGTTGAAATACGTGACCGAGGCCGTCCCGTCGATGCGATCGTGGTAGGTCACGTTCACGCGCGCGGTTGCGGCGTGCGACACCACTTTTTCATGACCAACGGTGGTGTGGTAGTCGTCGTCGGCGTAGGTGTATTCGCCGCCGATATCGCCGGCGATGACACCCTTGTCGCCAAAGTGTTCGTAGCGCCAGGTTCCGTATGCCGTTGCCGTCCACCCATCGGCCTCGGTCGAAAGGTCCGGCATTTTCCGGTCGCGGTTGGCAACACGGCCGCCCATCGAAAACGTGGGGACGGGGCGCGCATCGAGACGCACATCCAGCCGGGCATATTCCCTGTCCTTGATGAGTGTCGTGGCTTCTTCGTCATCGGTGTTGCGCGTCGCGTACGCCACGCGCCCCGACACTTTGTTCTCCGGGGCTGAGGCGGAGATTGCCCCGCGCCAGGTCTGCGAAGTGGTAACAGCGTGATCGTCGTCCAGCGCTTCCCATCCATAGCCGCCCGAGGCGATGGCGCGGCGCCAGCGCACGCTGACGTCGGCATCGTGGATATAATTGTCGGTGCGCATGCGCGTGGCTTCGTCGTCGATGGAGCTGGCGTAGAAGCGGTACTTGAGCCGCGCCCAGCGCGTGGCGTCCAACAGCCCGGTGTACTGGATGTTCTTGAGATCAAATCCCAGCCCCGAGTACGCGAGCTCGCTACGGCCAATGGCACCGCGCACAACGTGGGTGAGCTGCCGCACGACGAGGTGCGGTAGTTGCAGGTTGGCAGACGCAACGTAGCCGGTGCGTTCGCGGCGCTCATCGAGCGCGTCGTTCTGCTTCACGCCGTCGTACGCCACCGTTGCGCCGATGCCGGAAGGAGCGCGCATCTGCGCTTCGGCGCGGTAGCGATGGAGCCTGGAGTCGTAGGAACTGCCCAGCCATCCTGTGGGTCCGGTGGTGAGCGGCGCCCGGTCACCCGTTCGCGTCTGGAGGTTGTAATCACCGGATAGCCAGAGCCAGCGATTGGGCGTGTAGGTCAACGTGCTCTGCGAGTTTCTACGGGTCGCGTCGATGTTGCCGGACGGATCGAACACGTAGCGGTTCTCGGCATACGTCGAGGTCAGGCGGAGCGCGCCGACGCGCCGGAAGTCGAGACGACCGTGGCGGTCGCCGAGGTTGATGTCGGTCAGGTCGAGCAGAAGATGCGTGCGCGGGTTGCTGTGTCCTTTTAGATAGAGCGAAGAGAGAGAGAATCCTTCGAAGACATTGTATGTCTCCTGCATGGTGGACCGGTCACCGGTCTCGTCGACCAGAATACCGCCCATGCGGATGCGCCCCTCCCACACCGACGTCGAATCCGCGCGGGCGACGCCCGCGCTCAACAGGCAGCTGATTACGACGAGCCATTGATGCTTCATGGCTTTTCTCATAGCTGGTGGCAACCCACCGCAAAACAACCCTGGCTCTCGAGCGCCGGATCGAGGAAGCGCCGGCTGTCGTAAGAGCCATGAATGTCCACGTGGCACTCATTGCAGGCCACTCCGGCCCACTGGGTGCCGTGGTTCACGTTGTTCAAATGCTTCGGAATCGAGTGGCATTGCATGCACAACGAAAAGTTCGGCGACTCGTAGCTGCGTTTCAGAAGGCGCGGGTGAGCCGATCCGTGCGGCGCATGGCAATTGAGACATCCACCGTCGTCGGTCGAGTACTCCACCGCAGCCTGGTGCTCGAACGGGAACGGCCCCTGGAACATGGCGTGGCAGCTCACGCACGTTTCGCCCGGGCCGCTGAAGGTGTGCTGCTTTTTCGACTGGTTCGCAGTCATGTGGCAGTCCATGCACTGCATCACGCCATCGCCAACGGGATGGTGGGACGATTTGGCGAAATCGGCGCGCGCGGAAGCGTGACACGATTCGCACAACCTGGTCTGTTCGTCGATCAGGAGTCCCGCGTGTTTGTCGTCATGAATGCGATGGCAGGACAAACACGACATGTCCGCATCCTGGTGCGGATCGCGCTCCGACATGTTGAGGGTATGCGGGTGAGCGTGGCACGTGGTACACAGCGCCGCGACTGAATCGGCTCTCAGGTGCTCCGGGTTGGGAGCAGGATGTTCTTCCGGTTCTTCGAGGTGAGCAGGATCAATGTTGGCGTGACAGCTCGTGCACGCGACGACATGATTCGCAGTGACGTCGTGCGCCGTGCCCGCCATCGCCGACAAATCTGACTCGTGGCATTCGAGACACGCGGAGGAATCAACGGGCTTGCGTTCGTCGGAGCGGGCAACGCGAAGCCATGCGAACGGCGATACAGCAATTGCGCCCGCGAGGAGGACAAGTATGAACACACCAGAGGAGCGTGCTCTCATTTTCACAAGCTGCGGCTACCCTCAGTATATCCGGACCCGCTACTCATATCATCACTGAATTTGTTGTTTGGCAAATATTTCTTGGCCTGAAAGCGCATATATACATGCGCTAATGCCTTTCATTACTTCCGGGTTGACGCTCGCAGCGCGCCGGGTCTAATGTTGATGTAGTGCTGCAACGGGAGGTGCTTCCATGAAGCGATTGATTATCACAACCTGCATTGCCGCGTTCGTAACGGCTGGCGCTGCCGGTGTGCGCGCTGCGGATGAAAATCCGGGCCTTACTCTTTTCAAAAAAGGCGGCTGCAACGAGTGCCACTCCATTTCGGCGCTGGGTGTGCAGAAAGAAGCCAAGAAAAAGGCGGAAGGCGCGGCTGAGCCCGCTGCCACCGCATCCACGGATGCCAAGAAGAAGAAAGACCCGCCGGATCTCTCCGGTGTCGGCATCGAGAAGGACGCCAAGTGGATCAGCGCGTTTCTGAATAAGGAAGAAACGCTCAACGGCGAAAAGCACGAGAAGCGATTCAAGGGCACGGAGCCGGACCGTCGCACGCTGGCCATGTTCCTGGCCGGACTCAAGACCAAGCCGGAAAAAACTGAAGCGGCCGCACCCGCAGAGAAGAAGGAAGGACAATAGGGCGGCCCGACGTGACCTGGATCTGTATAGCTCTCGCAGTTCTCGGTATCTCGTTACTGCTCGTCGTCACCCGCGCGCACGGTTTCCGTGGCGCGCCAGGGTGGCGGCTTCTGGCCTTCACGGCGTTCTTCGCCGTCCCCGTGCTGTTTGTGGTCTCCTCCCTGCAGGCCGATCTCCATCATATGAAGACCGTGGAGTTCTGCGGGAGCTGTCACGTCATGGAACGATACGTCAAGTCGCTCTCCTACGACGATGACGAACCCCTGTCCTCGGTCCACGTCCGCAACAATTACGTCGATCAGAAGACGGCCTGTTACTCATGCCATGTGAGCTACGCCATGTTCGGCGGCATCAAGGCCAAAAAGAACGGGCTGCATCACGTGATCGCCAACCTGCAGGGCAAGGGACGCGGCAAGATCGAGCTGTATGAGCCGTACCAGAACGGCAACTGCCTCCACTGTCACGGCTCCTCGCAGCGTTTCCGCGAAGTGGAAGATCACAATGCCGAGGCCGACTTCATGACGCGCGTGCAGACGGGGGCCCTGTCGTGCGTGCAGTCGGGCTGCCATGACGAAGGCCACTACTGGGATGGCAAGTACGACGAGGAAGGAAGTTCCGGATCTGAAGAAGGAACCTCCGAATCCGAGGCCGATACCACCGAGGCCGGCGAATGAACTCACCGCCCAAATCGTCAACTCTTCCACGAGGACTCCGCCGCGGCGCCATCGCTGTGGGCTGCGGCTACCTCAGCATGCTCGCTTCCCTCTTTATTAGAGACCCGGTCGCGCTGGTGGTTCTACTGCCGCTCGGGATTCTGTTGTTCGCGGTGGGACTTGTCTTCTGGGGACTGGCAGCGTGGTCGGAAGCGCGTTCGAAGGGGATGCTTTAGGGCGACCTGGATCAAAGCTTTGCCGCAATGTTCATGCGTTTGAGCTTTGCGAGTAGTGTGGTGCGGGGAATACCGATCGCATCGGCCGTGCGCAGCTTGTTCCAGTCGTTCTTCTCCAGAGCATCCAGGATGAGCCGTCGCTCATACTGCTCCACGCTCCGGTCGAGCAACCCGTCGCCTCTCTTCTTGGTCTTCAAGAACTCTTTGATGTGCTCTGACAGCATGGCGAACCGCACCACGTCGCCACGGCCAATCAGAGAAACCACGCGCAGAATCTCATTGTGCAGTTCGCGCACATTGCCCGGCCAATCGTAGAGTTCCAGCGCCTCCATTGCCTTGACGTCGATCTCGATGTAGCGGTCGGCAATGCCGTTCATCGCGGCGCATTCGCGCAGGAAATAACGGGTCATGAGCTGAATGTCGCTGGCACGCATGCGTAGCGGCGGAATTGTGAGCTTGAGTGGACTCAGGCGGTAGTAAAGGTCGCGACGGAATGAACCACGCTCCGCTTCCTTTTTGAGGTCACGGTTGGTTGCGCTGATTACGCGCACGTCCGCTTTCCGCATACTCGACTCGCCCAGGCGCCGGTATTCACCATTTTCCATCAGACGAAGCAGCTTTACCTGCATCTCTTCGCCCATCTCTCCGACCTCATCGAAGAACAGACTGCCACCGCGGGCGGTATCGACAAGTCCCGTACGGTCATTGCCCGCATCCGTGAAAGCGCCCTTCACGTGACCGAACAATTCGCTCTCAAGCAAATGAACCGACATACCGCCGGCGTTGATCGCAACGAACGGACCATCTTTACGCTGACTCGCGCCGTGAATGGCACGCGCGAACAGTTCCTTGCCTACACCCGTCTCACCTTCCAAAAGGATTGGCGCGACCGATCCCGCAGCGCGCTCCGCAGTGCGGATCAGCTTTATCATCTCGGCGTCGATGGTGAGTATGGTCGAGAACGAGCCGCGCGGATGTCGAGGACACTCCTCTGCCCCGCCCTGGTCAGTTTTCCCTTCTTCATCGACGGGCGCCTGCTTGCGCGCTGGTCGGATGTCTTCTTCTTCGATAATTCGCGCCAACGCTTCAGCACTCGCGCAGAAGAGCTCGATCTGCCGAGGGCCTGGAATTACGTCGGCTTCGAAACGCGCGCACGCCACGAACCGGTCGCCGTTTTTCTTCGTTCTTGCGATTGCTTCATCTTCGCAACACGGAACCGCGAGAAGAACGCGGCCTTCCATCGTTCGCAAGATCTGTGGTTCGTCGCCGACACTGAGAAGTGTCTTGGTCTTGAGAATGCGCTCCAGCCGGCGGACAATCTCTTTGGCTTCTCCCATGGAGATGTTGTAGGTGATCGGAATGCGGTATCCGGTTCCCGACTTGCCGACAACGAAGAGGCTCTCGGCGTTGATGCTCTGCGCTACCTGGTACGCGAGATCAGCGCGCATGTCCTCGAACGGGAAACGAGCGTCTTCATAGACGCGGCAGATTGTCTTGAGCATCTCTGCCGATTTCACACTCGCACGCGTGATCAGCTTCTGCAGATCGTTAGCAGCGCGTTTGAGCTCCACTTCGACACGGTCACGGTCGACACCTTCCAGGTGATCGCGCAGCGTGCCCGCTTCCGCCAGCCACGTCTGCGCCTCCTCGAACCGCTCCTGCGGCCCGAGCGTGTCCGCCATAGCAATGGCAATGAGCGCCTGGTAGTACTCCAACTCCAATTTCTTGGAGAGCTGTCGAGCCTCGAGGAGAGCAATTTCTGCTTCGTCCGCCTTGGTGGCCGCGAGGAATTTTCCCTGAGCATAGAGCGCGCGCATGAGCTCGTAGCATTCGTGGATGCTTTTGAGGGTTGCTACCGCAGTCCTGTAGCAGGCCGCAGCCCTCGGCCCCTTCCCCTGCGCAGCGTAGACCTCGCCGAGAACACGGAGGGCCGCAGCAAACTCGTAGCGGTCGCCGATACGTTTTGAAAGGTTAACGCAGCGTAGAGCGCTGGTCTTTGCTTCATCAAGTTGATTGGCACACAGGAACACCTGAGACTGCCGACGCAAGATTTCAGACATTACGTCGCCGGATTTCAGGCTGTCTCCGACGATCGCGAGCGCTTGCCCGAGACTATGCTGCGCTTTGGACAACTCTCCGGTTTCTGTATGCAGCTCGGCCAGGAATTCATGGACAAGCGCTAGCACGCGCGGTGTCATCGCGTCGTTTGTCATGGCTGCGGCAAGCATGGCTTCTGCATCTGCAAATCTGCGTTGCAAGATAAGCAGGTGTGGGAGTGGCGTAGCCATGCCCAGAGCAACGTGCGAGTCTCGACTCCTAGATGGCGCTAGCAATCTCTGCTGCACGCGTGTTGCCCGATCAATCCATCTCCTAGCTGCTTTCCAATCCCCATTTCGCGTACAAATAATCCCAAGATTCTTGCACGCATCAAAGAGTTCAAGGTCAACCTGCGCACTTTCAAAAGTAATCTGGGCGCTCAACATCAGTTTATGACTCTGTGGATACTCGCATAGCCGTTTTCGAAGCACGGCCAAGTTCATCATCACGAAAGCCGACAGGAGCGAGTGTTCATAACGCCGAAACGTAACTAGGGCGTCTTCATACAGCATTTCCACTCGATCGGCTTCCCCCTGATGCTGGATCGTATCGGCCAAACCCTTACACGCTAATGCATACGCGAAGTGATCATCGGATGCTCTCAGCTCATCGACACACAGAGAGAATTCCCGGTGACAGCGCTCAAAATCCTCGACAACACCATAGAACGCCGCACGCGTGAGCGCTGCGCGCTTTCGCAGACTTGTGCTTAGTGTCACATCGTCGATTATTTCGCTGAGGGACCCCATGTGCCCCCGCAAACGGACGTCAACATGACGACGAGTCACGAACATGATGCCGAGATCTACAGCCAGCTGTTCTTCCCGTGACCAACCTTGCGTAGAAACCACGCGCCGTAACTCACGAACCCGATCACTGTCGTTTGAGACGCGATGAACGAACGGGTCCGCCAAAACGAAAGCAAACTTGTCTTTGGCGGTTGCGAGTCGGCTCACATATTCGAGCATCGCTGACAAGTTCTCGCCTACCTCAGTCGGAGTTCGAGCATGACTACACATCGGTAGAAATGGATCATCCGGCGCGTTTGTGACATTTCTACGCTGGTCAACTCTGGCGCGTCTGGACTTGCATTTGACTTGGGATCCGGATACAGCGCCTGCCCGCTCCCGCCGCTGCCGGAATTAGTTCCGTCAAAGTACTTCCGCTTCAACTGCATGCTGTAACCACCAAGGCCGTCTTGGTCACCCGCCCGCGAGACGACGGGGAATGAGGTCAAGAGAAGTCCCATTACTGGCAGAAGAAGCGGCAGCGATCGCATGCCGCCATTTAACCTTGCATTCCGAATCATTTCAGAACTCCTTGCGGGGGGAAAAGAGACCAATCAACAAAGTTGATTCCCGCGGAGTCGTCGTAAGTGGAGAGGATCGGAAGGTGGACAAGCATAGTTAGCGCACGGATGAATTCGGTGCACACCTGCTGCG
>CAZULB010000031.1:0-26706 GCA_964621155.1 uncultured bacterium
GGCTGGCCACGCGCCATCGACGACAGGCTGCGAGAGCCCGACTCGCGCAAGTCGGAAAGCATCGGCCGCTTGTCGCCACCGCGCGATTCCACGGCGCGCGAGAGCTGCGAGAGCGCGATTACCGGAATCTCCAGCTCCTTGGCCAGCGCCTTCAACCCCCGCGAGATGAGTGAAATCTGCTGCTGGCGGTTCTCGGTGCGTTCCTTGACGCTCACCAGCTGCAGATAGTCAACGATGAGCATTCCGATCCCGTGTTCCGCCTTGAGACGCCGCGACTTCGCGCGCAACTCGACCGTCGAGAGTCCGGCGGAATCGTCGATGAAGATGGGCGCCTCGGCCAGATATCCGGCCACGATGGCAAGTTCCGCATACTCGTTCGACTTGAGGTAGCCGCGCCGCAGCTTGTTGGAGTCGATGCGCGCTTCGCTGCACAACAGACGCGTCACCAGCTGTTCCGACGACATTTCCAGGCTGAACACGCCGACGGGTGTTTTCTGTTTGAGCGCCAGGAACTGTCCCAGATTCAGCGCGAACGACGTCTTCCCCATGCCGGGGCGTCCCGCGATGATGATCAGATCCGATTTCTGGAAGCCCGACGTGAGTGAATCGAGGTCTTCGAACGGCGACGGCATGCCGGAGATGTGGTTGCCGCTGGAATAGAGTTCTTCGATATTCTTGAAATGCGAGCGAATGATCTTCCCGATGGGCTCGAAGCCCTTGAACATTCCCTGCTGCGAAATTTCGAAAATGTGGCGTTCGGCTTCATCCAGCACTTCGGTCGCGTCGCGGTCGCCGGAATAGCACTGGGTCGCGATGTCATTGCTGATCGTGATCAGCCGCCGCATCACGAACTTCTCCATGACAATGCTGGCGTAGTGCTCCACGTTGGCCGCCGTGTGCGTCTGATCCATGATCGTGGTGAGGTACGCGGGAGCCCCGACAGAGTGGAACGTTCCGCGTTGTTTGAGCTCTTCGGAGAGCGTCACGATGTCGATGGCTTCGCCGCGCGCGGACAGCCCTTCCATCGCGGCAAAGATGTCCTGGTGCGCCTTCTTGTAGAAAGCCACGTGCGTAATGGTCTCGGTGGCGATGGAGAAGGCGTTGTTGTCGAGCAGCACGGCGCCAAGCACGGCCATCTCGGCTTCGAGAGACTGCGGCGGCAGGCGTCCGGGCGCGGGCGGATTGGGAACAGCGCGAATAGGATCAGACATGGGACGGAGTGTATCTCAGGTCACGCACTAACAGAAGGGCGCCGCCGGGAAAATCTGTACATAGAATGTGGACACCGTGTGGACAAGCCGGACGGGAAAGGAAGCAGTGCCGCCAGTTACGGGTCTTTGCACTCGCGGTAGATGCCGCGGCGCATGATCTCCATGTGGCCCCCGGGTCGAACCAGCGGCGTGGCATGAAACTCTCGAGCGTATGACTACTGCACCGTGAGCATCGTAATGATGGGCCCGCGCGTGGTGTCGTACTGCAGCTTGACGATCTGACCGTGCGTGTCGGTCTCGAGAGTGGTCGACATCGTTGCGCCCGGCTTGACCGCCAGGGTTCCACCCTTGAAATCGGTTTGCGCGATCCTGGCAAACTGGCACTCCGCGGGAACGTCGTGCAACTCAACCACAACGTTGTTGAGACAAAGATAAAGCGTCACCGCACTTACCGTCACGGGGTCGGGGCTCACGTTCTTCAGCGTCATGACGGTCTGCGCGCTACGCGCGATGTTGCACACACCAACGTAGACTTTCCCGTTGGCGCTGGTTTCGAACGCCGGCGAAATCACGGGCGCAAAGCGGCACTCCGTCGGTTCGCAGCTGCCGGTCCGGACGAATTCGGGCGATGAAGGTTCCGGGATCGTCTTTTGCGGCACCGGCGCCGCATCGGGAGGCGTACCGTTGGTCGGAACTTCCCGCGGTCCGCGCTGCAGCCACACCAACACCAACGCGGTCAATACGGCCGCAACCATCAGCACCAGAAATTTCTTCTTGTCCATTTCCTCAACCTTCGTTGAACGCGGCGTACAGTTCGTCCAGTGACAGCGGCGCGCTGGTGGTGGAGTCCCCGGTCAGAATGCGCCGCAAATAACCGGCCTGCCCCAGGTGAAAGGCGAGATGGGCGCTGAGATGGATGAGAAACGTGTGCGTCGAGAACGTCATCGATCTTTTTTCTTCGGGAAACGCGCCGGTAAATGCACTTTCGCTCAAGCGCGCAAGCGTGGCGTCGACAATCTCCGCAGTCTGGCGCAATTCACCCACCAATTCCGCGCGTGTGCCCGAGCGACGGGAGAATTCGAGCGGGCGATCACGCACGTAGCCGGTTTTTCCCAGCACAGTGCCCACGAAATACTGCAGGTTGCCGCACACGTGCAGCGCGAGATTGCCGGCTGAGTTCGCGATGCCGGGCGGTGCCTTCCAAAGAAGCTCGTCGTCGGGAAAGAGCGCGATCTCGCGTTGCAACGCGCTCAGCTCGCGCCCGATCACGATGCGCAGGTCCTCGATGGTTTCACGCACTATTTCTTCTCGTACGTCGACTCAAAGAACGTGTTCCAGCTCTTGCCGTCTTTGGACATCTCCATTTTGGACTTGAGCTGTGCGCCGTGCGAGAAATCGTACGTCATGCGCGCGTGCATCGGACCGCCGTGTGACACGGTAAGGACATCGCCGTTGAACTCACCCTTGAAGACTTCCGCCGGCGATCCCATCGAATCGAACCAGTGCAGAACGTACACGCTTTCCTTCGCGTCGTACGTCCACACGGCATGCCCCTGATACGTGATGTTGCCGTCGCGCTCCTGTTCGTAATCCATCAGCACGGCAAAGCCATCGAGCGAAACCCTGGCGCTCTGCCGACCGGTCGCGGTGCCTCCTTGCGGATCCCATTCCGAAGGAAACATTTTCTCGACTCCGGTCCACTGTCCGGCGAGCTTGCCCAGTTTCTGGTGGTGTTCGGTGGGTTTCGGCATTGCGAACGACATGGCGGGCCTCCTTGCGGCGCTCAGTCCACTGCAGGTCGGATCAGACACTCATAATAGACCAACGCGACGCCGCGGTAAACCTTGCGACCAACCTCGCGGTAGCCACAACGCGCATAGAAAGGTCCTGCCCCGGCATTCGCGTCATACGCATCGAGGCACACCGATTGCGCGGGCCATGCACGCGCGACGCGCTCCGCTTCAGCCAGAAGCGCGCGCCCGATACCGCGCCCCTGCATCGAAACGTCCACCGCCATATTGAGAAGGTAGAGTGGCCGCTTGACGGGCGTGAAGAAGACACGGTCGATTGCCCACGGCTTCCTGGTAACGAGTTCGAGCGTCCCCGCAAGACGTCCATGTGTATCGCGCGCAATGATTACGCGCGAGTCGTTGATGCGACGCAAGGTGCCATGTTCATTGGCAAAGCGACTCCAATGACCATCACCGTAACGCTCCGTAAGATCGATGGCCACCGCGTTGATCAGCGCGCACAATTCGGACGCGTCATCGGTGCCCGCGGTCGAGAAGACGAGCCGGGGGGCGCTCAATCGGCCCGAGTCCACTTCTGCAGCTCGATGACATTCCCTTCCGGATCGGTGAGGTACGTCCACGCTACCCGCGAGCCGTCGGGAGCCGTGAGCGTTACCACGTCGCCGACAGCCTGGCCGCCGGCCGCGAGCACTTCCTGGCGCGCGGCGTGAACATCATCGACCATGAAAGCAATGTGCCCGAAACCGGGACGGTTGACCGCGATGGGCGGGCGCTCAGCAAGCGTCGTGTACGTGAAGATTTCCAGCGTCGGCCCATCCGGACCGCGACCGGGAAGGCGCAGATGCGCGCCGGCGACTTCGGCTCCCGCTACGCCAGTGCCGCGCTCGAGGTTCTCACCTTTGTAGTGACGCTCGGGCGGAACCAGCTCGCAGCCGAACACGTCGACATAGAACGTCACCAGCCGCTTCCAGTCCTTTGCGATCAGGTTTGTATGTCCGTACTTTGCGCCACGAATCATGGGAACTCAGCGCCTGAAGATGAAGTAGACCGCGCCGCACAGGCACAGCGCGGCCCAGAGATAATTCCAACGCAGCGGCTCTTTCATATAGAGCCAGGCGAAGGGAACGAACACCGAGAGCGTGATCACTTCCTGCAGCATCTTGAGCTCACCCAGATTCAGCGTCTGGTGACCCATGCGATTGGCGGGAACCTGCAGCAGGTATTCGAACAGTGCGATGCCCCAGCTCACGATTGCGGCGACGTACCAGGGCTTCTGGCTCAGGTTGCGCAGGTGGGCATACCACGCAAACGTCATGAAGATGTTGGACGCGCACAGAAGCAGGACCGTGCGGGCGATGATCGGCACCGCTAGGCGTCCTTGAGCAGCGCCATCAGCTTCTTCATGTCTTCCCAGCACGGCGCCTTGAAGCCGGGATTACGCAGGAGTGCCGCGGGATGGTACGTCACCACGACGGGGATGCCTTCGTAGGTATGGATGCTCTCGCGTAGCGCGCCCAGGGGCGCTTCAGTCTTGAGCAACCAGTGGGCGGCGATGCGTCCCAGCGCACAGATGTATTTCGGCTTGATGAGCGCGATCTGCGCGCGCAGGTACTCTTCGCAACATTCCACTTCGGCCGGAAGCGGGTCGCGATTCTGCGGCGGACGACACTTGAGAATGTTGCCGATGTACACTTCTTCGCGCGTCATGCCCATGGCCGCGATGATCTTGTTGAGCAGTTGTCCCGCGCGGCCCACAAACGGTTCCCCTTTGGCGTCCTCATCCGCACCGGGCGCTTCCCCGATGAACATGAGCCTTGCCTGCGGATTGCCGACTCCGAACACGGTTTGCTTGCGCGTTGCATGCAGCGCGCAGCGCGTGCACACCGAAACCGTCCGGGCCAGATCGGCCAGCCCCGCGACGGTCTCCGCCGACGCGGCCGCCGGGGCGCCGGCTGCCGCGACCGCCGGGGCTATCGCGCGTGCGACGGGCGCAGTGGCGACAGCCGCAGTCGTGCCGTCGGGAATCTCGACCCCGTCGAGATAGACCGACCGCACGCCTTTCTTTTCCAGGCGTTTCAGGATGGCGAGGGTGGCTTCCAGCGTATCGATGCGATTGCTCATGCGCGGAAGATTAAGGGCTGTTCTCGGACAAGAGCAAGCACTGGGATTGGCTTCGCGGGAATTCTGTGTGTCTGCTATGTTGGGCCCGATGTGCGGAATCTGCGGACTTTTCGGCAGCGTCGACCCGCGCGCGGGCGCGGAGACGGTCCGCCGCATGAGCGACAGCATGCGGCATCGCGGACCCGATGACGAGGGTTTCCACACCGATCCTCCCGCCTTCCTCGGTTTCCGTCGCCTCTCCATCATCGACCTTCACACCGGCCATCAGCCGCTCGCCAACGAGGACGACTCGGTGTGGATTGCGTTCAACGGCGAGATCTACAACCACCTCGAGCTCCGCGCCGAACTCGAGAAGAAGGGGCATCGCTACCGCACGCGCACCGATACCGAGACCATCGTCCATCTCTACGAGGAAGAGGGGCCGCACTTCGCGCGCCGCTTGAACGGCATGTTCGGCATCGCACTGTGGGATGCGAAACGGCGCCGGCTGGTGCTCGCACGCGATCGCCTGGGCGTGAAACCGCTCTACTATGCCCGCCTCGCCGGCGGCGCGCTCGCGTTTGCGTCGGAGATGAAGGCGTTGCGCCTGTGCCCGGGCGTCGACACCGGCCTGGATCCGGCCGCGCTCGACAGTTACCTGGCGCTTCAGTACGTGCCGGGGCCAGGAACGATTCATCGCGGCATCCACAAACTGCCGCCCGGGCATGTTCTCATTGCAACGCCGGACGCCGCGGTGAAGATCGAGCCCTTCTGGACGCTCGCGCCCCAACCGGCGCCGGCCACATTCGAGGCCGCGCGTGAACAATTCACCGCGTTGTTCGAAGACGCCGTCCGCATCCGGCTGATGAGTGATGTTCCCCTGGGGGCATTTCTCTCCGGTGGGCTTGATTCCGCGCTGGTAGTTGCCGCGATGGCCAGGGCGATGGACCGGCCGGTGAAAACATTTTCGATCGGCTTCGAGGGCACGGGATGGTATTCCGAATTGCCGTACGCTGAAGAAGTCGCGAAAAAATTCAACACTGATCACCACACGCTGACCGTGAAAGCGCCGGACATGCGTGCACTTCTGCCCCAGGTCACGGCGCAGCTCGACGAACCGCTCGCCGACGTCGCTGCCATTCCATCCTATCTGCTGGCCCGGTTTGCGCGCGAGCACGTCACGGTTGCGCTGACCGGCGAAGGAGCCGACGAGCTCTTCGCGGGATACGACCACTACCGCCTGGAATGGATGCTGGAACGGACGCGATGGTTGTCCCCGGCGCTGTGGCGCGCGGTGGGCGGACCCGTGCTTCCGCTCGCCCCAGGTAAGGTGCGCAAGGCCATCCTCGCCGCAGGCATGAGCGCTCCCGCGCGCTTCGTGTTCGTGCGATCGGTGATTCCTCCGCGCGCGCGACAGGAGCTGCTGCGCTCCGACGTCCGGGCCGCCATTGCGCCCGGGCATCTGGAGGCACGCATGCAGTCGCATTTCACGGGCGGGAACAACGGGCTAAACGCCGTCCTGCGCGCCGACGCTCAAGAATGGCTGCCCGACGACCTCCTCATGAAGGTCGACAAGATGACCATGCTGGCTTCGCTGGAAGCACGCGTGCCTTTTCTCGATTATCGCGTGGTGGAGATGGTGTCCGGATTTCCGGCGCGTTGGAAGTACGACGGGCGCAGCAAGGTGCTGTTGAAATCGGCCGGCGAACGGGTGCTCCCGCACCACATCGTTCACCGCCAGAAGCACGGCTTCATGCCGCCGGTGCGTGAATGGTTGCGTGGCAGCCTGCGCTCGTTCATGGAGGAGCAACTCCTCGATCCCGCCGCGCTCTCGAACGAATGGCTCGAGCCCACCGCGGTGCGCGACGTCGTCCGGCGCTATCTCGCCGGAGAGGACCACCTTTTTCTCGGCATCTGGGAGCTCTTGTGTCTGGAGGTCTGGCTGCGCAGCGTCCACTCCGCGCGAGCCATCAAGTCATGAAACGGATTGCATATGTAGCGTCGCAGTTTCCCAAGCTGACCGAAACGTTCATTCTGCGCGAAGTGATGCAGATGGAACGGCGCGGTTTTGTCGTGTCGTTGTATTCCATCCGGCCGCGACCCACCACCAAAATGCACGCCGCGGCGCTCCCGTACCTCGAACGCACGCACTATGAGCCGTGGGTCGGCTTTGCGCACCTGGCGGCCACCATGTCGCTCTCGTTGCGCCGGCCGGTGGGTGTGATGCGCGGACTCTTGTTCGTGTGGCACGATTGCGTGCTGCACGCGCGCTATCCCATGAACATCGTGAAGAACCTGTTCGCGCTCCCCAAGATGTTCCTGTTCACGCGACAGATGGAACGCGAGCAGGTGGCGCACATCCATGGGCATTTCGCCAATATTCCCACCACGACGGCGGCATTCGCGGCCGGTGTGCTGGGTATTCGGTACAGTTTCACCGGGCACGCCTGGGACATCTTCACCCCGCCCAACCAGGCCGGCCTGGCCGAGAAGATTCACGACGCGGTGTTCGTGGCTACCTGCACCGGATTCAATGCACGGCTCCTCAAACAGCTCTGTGCTCCCGGCGACCGCGACCGGATCATGCTGAATCACCACGGGCTCGATCTCTCGCTCTACCAGCCGGCCGCGGCGCGCGAGGCGGACCGCATCGTGGCGGGCGGAAGCCTTGTCGAGCAGAAGGGGCTGAGTTATCTCGTCGACGCGGCCGCGCTCCTGCGCGATCGCGGTCTCGCCTTCCGTATCGAGATTGTCGGCGACGGACCGCTGCGCGAGGCCCTCGCCGGGCAGATCCACGCCCACCAGCTCTCACATCTGGTTGCGCTGGTGGGATCGATGCCGCACGAAGAGCTCATGGAACGCATGCGCACGGCCGCCATGGTGGTGCTGCCCAGCGTGGAAACGCACGACGGCTTCATGGACGGGATTCCGAACATCCTGATCGAAAGCCTCGCGCTGGCGGTGCCGGTCGTATCGTCGCGACTCTCCGGGATTCCAGAGTTGGTGGTGGATGGGGAAACCGGCCTGTTGGTCGAACAACGCGACGCCGAGGCGCTGGCCACCGCGCTCGCGACGCTGCTGCGCGATCCGGCTCGCGGCACCGCCATGGGGCGCGCCGGACGCGCGCGTGTGGAGAACATGTTCGACCTCGACCGAAACGTGGCCGCACTGGTGGAGCGTTTTGAAGAGATACTGGGAGAAAAAGGGTCGGGGCAGGCTACGAGCGGGGCAGCAACGCCGCGCTGAGCTCCATGAGCCGGCGCGCAATCAAACGCTTGCTTTCGGGCGCAACGCTTTCATACAACCGCGTCTTCGCGTCGTAGATCGACACCACATTCGTGTCCTGGCCGAACGCAGCGTCGGGACGATTCAACACCACGAGATCGCAGTGCTTCTTCGCGAGCTTTGCCATCGCGTTCTGCTCTTCGTCTTCGGTTTCCAGCGCAAAACCGACCACAAGCCGTGAGCCCTTGTCCTTGCCGAGCGCAGCGAGCACGTCCTCGGTCTTGACGAGATCCAGACTCCACCCCTCGCCGGATTTTTTCTTCTGCGCATTGACGAAGGCGGGCCTGAAGTCGCTCACTGCGGCCACCATGAAGAGCGCATCCGCGCTCTTGAATTCGCCCTGTAACGCCTTCGACATTTCCGCCGATGTGCGCACGCGCACGATGCGCACGCCGTAGGGGGCGGCCACCGACGTGTGCGCCGCCACCACTGTCACCTGCGCGCCGAGATCGCGCGCGGCTTCCGCCACTGCAAATCCCATCTTGCCGCTGGAGCGATTGGAGATCACGCGCACAGGGTCGATGTCTTCTTCGGTTCCGCCGGTGCTCACGAGCACGCGCTTGCCCGCCCACGGCGAGTTGAACAGCGTCTCGATGGCGGCAAAGATCGTCTCCGGTTCCGCCATGCGGCCCGTCGCCTCATAGCCGCACGCGAGGTCACCCTTCTCGGGCGGCGCCACGCGGAAACCGCGTTCGGAGAGAATGCGCATGTTCTCCTGCGTGCCGGCGTTCTCCCACATCACATCATTCATGGCCGGCGCGAGCATCACGGGTCCGCGATACGCGCTCACCACGGTTGCGAGCAGATCGTCGGCACGGCCGTGGACAAACGCGGCCAGCGTGTTCTGCGTGGCGGGTGCGACGACAATGAGGTCGGGCCACTTGGCGAGGTCGATGTGCTCGATGGGGGAAACAGTTCCCGCCGACTTGCCCTCGCCCTCGAACATGCGCACATGCACGGGATGCTCTGATAGGGATTCGAAGGTAAGCGGCGCCACAAAGCCCGTTGCCGCTTCGGTCATGATGACCTTCACGTCGGCGCCGGCTTTCTTCAAGAGGCGAAGGAGAAATACAGCTTTGTAAGCGGCAATGCCGCCGGTGACACCGAGGAGAATTTTTTTGCCGCGGGTACTCATGGAGAGGAGCGGCGCGCCCGCGACGGGCGCGCCGTCATCAAGGAACTCAGGATTCCTGGAAGAAGTCGCCGGAGCCGGTGGTCTCTTCGACGAACTGGTAGCTGATCTTGCCGTTGACCAGGCGCTTCACCGACGTCGACGTCGGCTTGAAGTCCGGTTCGGGCTCGGCGCCGCGGATCACCAGCGAGTTGAGACGGCGCGCCTCGCGCGCCATGACACGCACGGCCTCGTAGCGGTTCGGAATCTTGTCGGTGATCTTCTCGATGATTACAAGCTTCTCGATGGGAATAGACATCTATGCTCCCTTGATATTGAACTACTCAATCAGTTTCTGGATCGTGTCCGCGACCGCGCGTTCGCGCCGGCATCTTTCTGCAGTCACGATTGCTTGTAGCGCCTGGCCGGCGCGGGTCAGGTCGTGGTTGACGACCAGGTAGTCATAGCGTGCGCTGGCGCTGATTTCGGTCCGCGCCGCCGCCAGGCGGACCTTGAAGTCCGTTGCCGCCAGGTCCCCCCGCCCCCGGAGACGCTGCTCCAGGTCGGCAAAGGATGGCGGCAAGATAAACACCATGGCCGCGCCGGGAAACATCCTTTTTACCTTATCTCCCCCCTGTATGTCAATGTTGAGGAGAACATCGAACCCGGACGCCAGCTGCTCCTCCACGTAGGTCTTGCGGGTGCCATAGAGCTGCCCGTGGACCTCGGCCCACTCGATCAACTCGTTGTTCTGCTTGAGCTCCTCGAACCTGGTGCGGTCGACGAAGAAGTAATCGACCCCCTCTTTTTCACCCGCGCGGGGCGCCCGGGTGGTGGTCGAAATGGAGCGGTGGATGAGCGGATCGGCGGCGAGCAGGCCGTTGACAAGCGTGGTTTTTCCCGCCCCGGACGGCCCGGACACCACAATGGGAAAAGCGATCGAGTTACGCGCCACGCGCCCTACTCCAGGTTCTGGACCTGCTCGCGCAGCTTCTCGGTTTCTTCCTTGAGCACCACGACGTGCTGGATCACTTCCGAGCCCGACGCCTTGGCGCCGATGGTCGAGGCTTCGCGATGCATTTCCTGCAGGATGTAGGTGAGTTTCTTGGAGACTTCGCCGCCGTCCTTGAGTGCCTTGTTGAACTGGGCTTCGTGGCTGCGCAGACGCGTGATTTCTTCGGTGAAGTCGGTCTTGTCGGCGAGCATGACGATTTCGACGGCGATGCGGTCCTCGTTCACCTGCACGTCGCCGGCCAGCTGCGCCACACGTTTGCGCAGCGCTTCCACCTGCTGCTTCGCCACTTCGGGTGAGAGTTTTTCGATAGCGCTCACGGTGCGATCGATGAGCTGCATGCGGTGCACGAGATCCTTCTCCAGAGCTTTGCCTTCTTCGACGCGCATTCTCGTGCATGCATCCAGCGCCGCGGTCAGGCTCTTCTCGACCAGCGGCCACACTTCATCCTCGCCCGGCTCGAGCTCTTTCGCGGTTACGACCTCGGGCAGTTGCATGAGCGTGTCCAGGCTGAGGCGCTCGTCGAGCTGGTGCTTCCTGGCAAAGGCGCGCAGCTGCGTCAGGTACGTCTCCAGCACCTGCTCGTTGATGGTGATGGCGCGTCCCGCCGTGGGCGATTCGATGTTGATGGTAATGCTGACCCGGCCGCGGGCGAGTTTCGCGCGCACGATGTCCTTGATGTCGGCCTCGCGATTCTGAATGACGCGCGGAAGCTTGAAGGCGAGGTCAAGGAAGCGATGGTTGACGGAACGAACTTCAACCGTGACGGACGAGGTGGCGGTGGATGCTTCGCCCTGTCCGAATCCCGTCATGCTGATCAACATCGTGGCTTTTCCTCACTTCCTTAGAATTGGTGCGGCCTATACTATAGACCACGCGCAACGGACGCTACCACATTTCCCCATGAATGCCACCCTTCTCGCACGATTCGCCGACGAGCTGCGCGCCGCACTGCGCTGGCACTATCTCGACGAGCCACGCTGGTTCACACCGGTACTGTCGCTGCCGTTCGACCGCGGCAAGAACCACCTCGTTGTCGTCCTGGAAAATCCCGGACCGTTCGTGTTCCTGCGCGAAGAGTCTCCTTTCGGCGGCGCTTCCGCACCCGCGCGCTTCGGCGCTCTGCGCGGCGCGGAAGTAGAGGACGTCTCCGTCGAGGGTCGCGTGCTGCGCATCGACGTTGTCACGCGTCGCGAAGAGGAGCGGGCCAGTCTGCGCATCAGTCTGTTTGGCGCCAATGGAAGCGCCGCGCTTTTCGCCGGTGAATCACGGGTGGAAATGGTCGGGCGTGCGGGACGCGAAACTTCACGTGCCGTCCCGGCCCCGGAACATGCCGCGCACGACGAACCACAGCAAGGGCGTTTTGCGCTGATTGCCACACGGCGGGTGGCGTCCGCCGCGCCGCGACCTCCCCGCGAGAAAGTGCCTCCCGATGCCAACGTGCTCGGCATTTTCGGCGATGCGCGCTCGGCGTGCTCGCACGCGGGCGAGCTGATTCTCTCCGAAGCACAGGCGCTCATGCTGCACCGCATCGCCCGTCCGGCGCGCAAGAAGCTCGAGGTGTTGCGCCGGCTCGCGCAGAACCTGGAGACCGACATTGCAGGCGCCAGCGCGCACGCCGACGAGCGGCGCGAAGCTGAAGCATTGGCCGCCTACCAGACGCGGATACGCGCCGGGAGCGAGTTGGCCGAGATCCCCGACCTGTACGAACCCGGGCGCATGCTGCGCGTGAAGCTCGACCCGGCGCTTCCCATCCACGTGCAGGTGGAGAAGCGTTTTCGGCGCGCGGCCAAACTGGAGAAAGGCCTCGCGCATCTCACCCGCCGCTTCGAGCTCGTCAGCCAGCAGGCGCCGGAATTGGAAGCCGCGCTGGGCATGCTCGCAGACGTGAAATCATTCGGCGACGCACTCAAACTCTACGAAGTGATGCGCGCCAAGTTCGGTATCGCGCTCGAGCGCAGCGCACAGCGGTCGCCGGCTTCATCGCGCAAGGCAACGCAGGAGAAGAGCTATCGAACCTTCGAACTCGACCCGCAGTGGTTCGTGGTCGTCGGCCGCAGCAATTCCGAAAACGACGAGATCACATTCCATGTTTCGGCCCCGACCGACTGGTGGTTCCACGCCGAAGGCGTGCCAGGATCCCACGTGGTGCTGCGTCCGCGCGGCGGCCACGAGGCGCCGCCCGCGCGCATTATTGAACAGGCCGCTTCCATCGCAGCCCATTTCTCCAAGGCCAGGCACAGCGGGCTGGTGCCGGTCATCTATACAAGGCGCAAATATGTGCGGAAGTTCCGCGGTGCGGACCCGGGACAAGTACGGTGTGAGCGAGAGACGATGGTGATGGTTCCACCGAGGCTACCGGCGAACGCGGAGTAGAAAGATCCTCTCCGGCCCGCCGCCGGCACTGGCACAGCTGCGGGCCGGAATGAAGCAAAAGGGAAACGCCTTGAGTGTTTCCCTCTCTTGCGTTCGGATCAATCCCGTGGGAAGAAAGAAAGCTCTCCGGCCCGGCCCCGACTCTGGCACGGTTGCGGGCCGGTAGAGGAAAAAAAAGAGGGAAACACTTTGGGGTGTTTCCCTCTTCTCGCGTTCCTGGAGGTGATGCCGTTCGGAATCACGCTAAGGGCAAGGGCTATGATTCACTGGCTTGGCGAGCCGTTCAGGGGAAGGCGCCCGTCACCGACGAGAATCAGCTTCGGGCACGCAGCCTCCGATACACCAGCCTCCAGTTGGCAAGACCTGACGCATCTTCCTGTATCCCGTCGCTCCTGCTGGAGCTTCCTTCGAATGCGTCAGCGTCCACCGAGGGTGCATTTTGCAATCGGCATGCCAAGCGGCGCCCCACCCATTTCATTCAAATTGTTATTTAGCAATAGCTTACAAATGAAGTCGTGCGCCCGCTCCGGGCATCAGAACTGATTGGCGTAAAAACAATTGACGAGGAGTAAAAAAATCTTACGAAAGCCGGAAGAACCGAGGGGGAAGCGACTAACGATCGACGAAGCCGCCCTCGGTATTGAGATCGCCTGTCCAGGGCTCGTTGAGCGGAATCTGACCGATGTAGATGTACTTGGCGAAGTTCACCCAGTAGAGAGCAACCTTGCCCGGCGACGAGTCATCCGCAGCCAGGGTCACGTGTATGGTTGTGGGAGTAAGCAGCTCGAAACGGATCTTGACCGCCGCCGTCGCGTTCACGCGGAACGTCTGGCCGGCGTACTCCATGGTCACGGTGCCGGCAGCGGCCCGTTTCTCCAAGGGGAGCTGCTCAGCATAGGACACCGGCGCGTGTACGGAGAGGACCGCCAGCCCCACAGCCAGGAGCAGGACACGTGAGAGGAGTTTCATGACAAAAACTACTATATCAGGATTATTACGATCCGGGTAGTGGCAACTTGAATTATCGACCGGTTTCTTTGCGTTGCTTCGCGTCCGCAAGCCCGGGGCCTGCTATACGAGCGTTGCCTTTGCGGACGGTACAGCCCACCGCATCGAGGTATTCCAGAAGCGGAATGGCGTGCTTACGGGTAATACCGAGCGCGTCCTTCAGGTCACCCACCCCGACCTCGGGCCGGCTTGCGAAAACCATTTGCAGCTTGGAGATGGTGCGCTCCAGCGCATCGCGATGCAACCAGCCGTCCGCAAGCTCAACCACGTCGGCGCGGCTGCGTAGCAGAGTCACGGCATCCGCGAATGGCTCGCGCGAATCCCAATTGCCGGCCAACTCGTCGCGAGTGGGGAACGCCACCCCTGCCGACTGAATTTTCCCGACGAGATTCTCCACGGCGCGCGCGAGGGCAGGTGGAAGGGTCATGTCGGGCGAGCCGGCCCGTACCCGGCTTTCGTGGACGAAAAGGGGGGCCGACTGAGCCAGCCACTCGATCACGCGGTTGAACGTCGCGGCACTGTGCGGGAACCCAAGCCGTCGACGCAGCTCCTCCTTGTCGATTCCCCACTGCAGCGGGTGCGCTGTCGTGTGTGCATTCGCCAGTTCGATCGCCATCGCCGCCAGCGCATCCAGCGCGTCGCAGTGGTAGACGCGCCCGGAGATGACAACAACTTCGGAGCGCGCCACGAGCACGGCAAGCAGCGCCGAGTCCGCTTCGCCTTCTGGAATTCCCTGCGCCCCCGCGCGCTGCACATTCTTCGCGAGCACGTCCGCCGGATCACCCTGTTCGCGCAGTTTGAGGCGTTCCACGGCACCCGCGTCGGAGCGGCGGTGCGCCTGGGCGTTTGCGTTCAGCACGACTGCGCCGCCGATGACACGCGGTGGAGAGTAGGTACGCACCACAAGTCTGTCGCCCGCTTCACACACCAGCGGCGATTCGAGACGAAGCTGCGCGAGAGAACTTTCACCGCGGTGCAGCACATCGCGCTCCAGAAGGATGACGCGTCCGAGCAGCTCGCTCGAGCCGTGGTGAATGCGCACCCGCTCGCGGTTCACCATGTCGACATCGCCCGCTTCGGTCAACGCCATGCGGACGTCCACGATGTCGCTCACGGAGAACTGCCCGGGTGTGGCGAGCGTATCCCCGCGCGCCACTTCTTCGAGTTTTACGCCGTGCAACGCGAGGGCAAGACGTTCTCCCGCAACGCCTTCCTCGCGTTTCGCGCCGAAACTTTGGATCTCGCGCACGCGAATGCGCACGCGCTGCGCGCGCGGCAGGAGTTCGATTTCATCGCCGACGCGAACTCTGCCTGAATAAGCGCTGCCGGTGACAACGACACCGATGCCTTTCTGATGGAATACACGGTCGACCGCCAGGCGAAATGGTCCTTCGGCGCCGCGCACATCGACGCGACGTGACAGCGCGAGCAGCTCCCCGCGCAGCGCTTCCAGCCCGGCGCCCGTGCGCGCCGACACCGGAATCACCGCCGCTTGCTCCAGGAATGTCCCGCGCACGAGGGTCACGATTTCGTCGCGCACGAGTACAAGCGTATCTTCCGTAGCAAGGTCCGCCTTCGAGATCACGATCACGCCATGCGCGATTCCGAGCGAGCGCAGCAC
This sequence comes from uncultured bacterium, assembly GCA_964621155.1. Taxonomy (GTDB): domain Bacteria; phylum Krumholzibacteriota; class Krumholzibacteriia; order WVZY01; family JAKEHA01; genus JAKEHA01. Next base: position 15,476 of record CAZULB010000031.1, read on the forward strand.
TTCGACGTGCTCGACGGTTTGCGGCATGGCGCCTTCGTCGGCCGCGACAAGCAGCATCGCGACGTCGATCCCGCCCGCGCCTGCCACCATCTGGCGCACGAAGCGCTCGTGCCCGGGCACGTCGATGATGCCGATGAACACACCGGGTGCGAGTTCGAGCGGCGCAAAGCCGAGCTCGATGGAGATGCCGCGTTCTTTTTCTTCCTTGAGGCGATCGGTGTCGTGGCCGGTGAGCGCGCGCACGAGTTCGGTCTTACCGTGATCGACATGGCCCGCCGTGCCGAGGATGAAGTGGCGCGCGGCCGGGGCACTCTCGCGGGCAGCGCCCACGTTACTGGGTCGCGCGCTCGATGTTGGCGCCGAGAGCGCGTAGCTTGAGCTCGATGCGCTGGTAGCCGCGATCGATGTGGTACACGCGGAGAATTTCGCTGCGCCCCTGCGCCGCCATCGCGGCCAGGATCAGCCCCGAGCTGGCGCGAATGTCGGTGGCCATGACGGGGGCACCTTCGAGCTTGTCGGCACCCCGGATGACGGCAAGGTTGCCGTCGAGGCGAATGTCGGCGCCGAAGCGTCGCAACTCCGGCACGTGCGTAAAGCGATCGGGGTAGATGGTTTCTTTCACCGTGCTCACACCCTTCGCGCAGCACAGCACGGCAATGATCTGCGCCTGCATGTCGGTGGGAAAACCGGGATATTCGCGCGTGATCACGTCGGTCGCCGCGAGACGCTTCGGTCCCAGAACGCGCACCGTGCTGTCCTTGCTTTCAATGCGACAACCACAGGCTTCGAGGACGCTCAGCACCGCGCCCATGTGCGCCGGATTGCAGTCGGTAATGGTGACATCGCCGCCGGTCACCGCCGCCGCGCCGGCAAACGTCTCGGCTTCGATCCGGTCCGGAATCACTCTGTGCACGAGCGGCCGTACTGATGTCGTGCCATGCACTACCACGCGCGGCGTGTCGGTGCCTTCGATCTCCACGCCGCATTCCTGCAGGGCGTGAATCAGGTCGGCGATCTCCGGTTCGAGCGCCGCATTCTCGATCACGGTGGTGCCTTCGGCGAGGGACGCCGCCATGATGGTCTGCACCGTGGCTCCCACGCTCGAAATCGGAAAGCGCACTTCACCGCCGCGCAGGCGCTCGCAGCGCGCCTCGATGTAACCGTGCTCGAGCTCGATGTGCGCGCCGAGTTTTTCCATCGCCATCAGGTGCAGGTCGATGGGCCGCGGGCCCCAGGCACAACCGCCCGGCATGCTGACGCGCGCGCGCCCGTGCACGGCCAGCGTCGGCGCAAGCACATAGATGGATGCGCGCATGGTGCGCACGAGGTCATAGGGAGCTTCAATGCCGTTGGCGTCGGCAGTGTCGATGGTGAGCACATTGCCGTCGCGCGTCGTGCGGGCGCCGAGCAGGTCGAGCATTGTCACCATGGTGGTGACGTCGCGCAGATCGGGCACGTTGGAGATGACGCTCCTGCCGCGGGCCAGAAGCGCCGCCGCCATCAGCGGCAGCACGGCATTCTTGGCGCCTTCGACGCGCACGTTGCCTTCGAGCGGTGTCGGCCCTTCGACGATAAACTTATCCATTGAGCTCCTGTCGTCCCGCCACGACCCGGTCGCGGCCGGAAAGATCCTGAATCACGAAGACCTTCGCAAAACCCGCGCCACGGAGCATTTCCATCACGGCATCGGCCTGGGTGTCGCCGGTTTCGAACATGACCATGCCGCCCGCGGTGAGACGGGGGCGCAGGAGCGGCATGACACGGCGATAGAAGTCGAGTCCGTCGGCTCCCCCGTCGAGCGCCAGCATGGGTTCGTGCTCGCGCACTTCACGCGGCAACCGCGCGAGGTCGCCGGTTTCGATGTAGGGCGGATTGCAGAGTATGGCGGTGAATTGTTCCGACCACTTCTCGAGGTAGCGAAACGCGTCGGACTGCACGACGCGCACCCGGCCCGATACGTCATTCTTGCGCGCGTTCTGCGCCGTCAACTCGACGGCGTCGGGGGAAACGTCCACCGAGGTAACCTCGAGATTGCCGATCCGGTTGGCGAGCGCGACGCCGATGATGCCGCTTCCGCAGCACAGGTCGAGCGCGGACAACGGCTGGTGGAGAGGGAACGCGCGCAGCATGCGATCGGCATGCTCGACCAGAATCTCGGTCTCGGGCCGCGGAATGAAAACGCCGGGGCGCGCCTCGAACGGAAGCGACATGAACTCGGTGGAGCCTACGATGTACTGCAGCGGCTCGCGTCCAGCACGGCGCTCAATCATGTCCCAGTAGATGTCCAGTAGATCATCGGAGAGGCGCGTGCGATGGTGCGCGTACACATCGACCGGCTTCCAACCCAGTAGATCGCACAGCATCCAGAATGCGTTGTTGCGCGCATTGGGAACCTCGTGCGCTTCCAGCATCTGTTCCGCCAGGCGCAGGAGCTCGCGGATGTTGCTCGCCCGCAACTGCATTCTCACTCCGACTTCTGCCCCGCGCGCTCGAGCGCGTCGGCCTTACGCAGCGCGTCGAGCAGTTCGTCGATTTCGCCGTCCAGCGCCGCGCTGAGATTATGCGTTGTGAAATTGATGCGGTGGTCGGTGATGCGCTGCTGCGGAAAGTTGTAGGTGCGAATCTTGGCGCTGCGGTCACCCGACCCCACCATGCTACGCCGCTCGGCGGCGAGTTTCGCGTCCTGCTCGGAGCGGGCGCGGTCCAGCAGCCGGGTCTGCAACACCTTCATGGCGGTGTTGCGGTTTTTCAGCTGCGAGCGCTCGTCCTGGCAGGTGACCACGAGGCCGCTGGGCAGGTGCGTGATGCGCACCGCGCTGTCGGTGGTATTGACGCCCTGACCGCCCTTGCCGCCCGAACGATACACGTCGATGCGCAGATCCTCCTGATTGATGGTCACGTCGATTTCGTCGGCTTCGGGCATCACAACTACCGACGCCGCCGAAGTATGAATGCGGCCGCTGGCCTCGGTTTCCGGAACACGCTGCACACGATGGACACCGCTCTCGTACTTGAGCGTGCCGTAGGCGCCGGCACCGTTCACGAGCAGGATCACTTCCTTGAAACCACCCTTGCCGGTGTCGTTGCTCGAGAGGAGCTCGAGCTTCCAGCCCCGGCGCTCGATATAGCGCGTGTACATGCGGTAGAGGTCGCCCACGAACAGCGCGGATTCTTCGCCGCCGGTACCGGCGCGAAGCTCCATGATCGTGTTCTTCTCATCCGCGGGATCAGGAGGAACCAGGAGGATCTGAAAACGCTCGTCGAGCGCGGCGTGTTCGGCTTCGAGCACTTCGATTTCGCTCGTTGCCATTTCCACGAGCTCGGGGTCCTCGTTGGCCGCGATCACCGACTTGTTGTCGGCGAGGGTCTTTTCGAGCTTCTTGAGCTTGCCCGCCACCTCGGCCAGCTCTTCCATGTCCGAGCGCTCCTTGGCCATCTTGCGCCAACGCTGGTTGTCGCGGATAACCTTCTCATCCGCGAGCTGCGTGGTGAGCTCGTCGAAACGTGCGAGTATCTGATCGTATTTGGTTGTCATAAGCCGGAACTCTGCTCCGGAGCTCTAGGACGCGCGTGTCTTCGCGGCGAGTTGCGCAGCGCGCGTACAATGTCTCCATGCACGCGCGCGAGCACTGTCTTAGCAAGCGAATACACCGCGCGTTCGAGGGCGGAGCTAGCTATTTGCCGGAATTTTCAGCGCCACGTTCTCGTAATCGAGGCACGCCTCTAACGCGGCGATCGCGACTTCGAGCATATCATCGGTCGGTTCCGATGTCGTGACTTTTTGGAGCATGAGCCCCGGCCAGACGGCGCCCTTGAGGTAGGGCGCGAAGCGTTCCTTCGCCGAGAGGCGTATGAACTCGTAGGAGAGGCCGCCGATCACCGGGATGAAGGCAAAACGGAGCAGACGGTCGCCCCATGTCTCGGGCTTGCCGAGCAGAGAAAACACGAGGATGCTCATGAGCATGACCACGAGCAGAAAGCTCGTGCCGCAGCGGGGGTGCAGCGTGGTGTACGGCCGAGCGTTCGCCACCGTGAGATCCTGCTTATTCACGTACACGTAGATGGTCTTGTGCTCGGCGCCGTGATACATGAACACGCGTTTCATTTCCTTCCAGCGCGCAATCATGAGCAGATAGGCGAGGAAAATGGTGAGGCGGAACACACCGTCCACGAGATTGAAGGCAATGCTGCCCTGCACGCCGGTCAGCTCGGTGAGAAAGAGCGGAAGGTAGAAGAACAGCGCGAAGCCCGCGCCCAGCGCGAACAGCACCGAACCGAATACCATCAGGTTCGACGCTGCTGATTTCTTCGGCTTGGGATCGCTGTTCTCCTCGGTGGCCTGCGCCGCCGAGTACGTGAGCGACTGAATCCCGATCCACATCATTTCGACGAGGCCGACGGCCCCGCGCACGATGGGAACGTTGAGGAACCGGAAGCGGTGCGTCAGCGCCTCATATCGCGTCTTCTGTATGACAATGGTGCCCTGCGGAGTTCGAACGGCCGTCGCATAATACGTTGGGGAACGCATCATGACGCCTTCGATGACCGCCTGGCCACCGACGCTGAAGCGCTGATCGGACATTGGAAACGCGGACTACGTCTCGTTGACGGACGTATCTTTGTATTTGTACTTCTCGCGGAAGCGCTCCACACGGCCAGCCGTATCGACGAACTTGCGCTTGCCCGTATAGAATGGGTGCGACGCCGACGAGATTTCCATTTTGATCACGAAGTGCTTGACCCCGTCGATGTCGCGGGTCTCGTTGCTCTTCATGCTGGAACGTGTGACGAACTCGGCGCCCACGCTGGGGTCGACAAAGACCACCGGGTGGTAGTTGGGATGGATTTCTTTCTTCATTTCCTGATTACTCCTGCGATTCGAAATAGGGAACAGGCATTATAGCCGCCCGGCGGGCCCGGCGCAAGGCCGGGCCCCCGGGGGTGGATTACTCGCCCTTGAGGGCCTGACCGTGCGCCAGCGCCTCGTTGGCCTTGTCGTCCTGGCCCAGCGCGGTATAGCTCTGCGCGAGCAGCTGCCACACCTTGGCGTTGTTGGGGTCGAGAGTGACGTATTTCTCGCCCCACAGAGCCGTGTTCTCCCAGTCCGACTTCTTGTAATAGACCGCCATCATGTTGAAGACGGTGTCCTTGTTGTCGCCACCGATATCCAGCGACTTCTGGTACCACGTGATCGCATCTTCAAGGTGCGCGGGATCCGTCTTGCCCAGGTTGAACTCGCAAATCCCGATATTCTGGAGCACATTCGCGTCATCCGCGGACACCTTGGAACGCGCGTCGGCGGCGAGCTTCAGGAATATCGCCGCGCCCGCCCACTGGGGCGGCTTCTGTGTCATGAGATCATTACCCATGTCTTCAACCATCTGGTACTTGGACGGATCCTCGTCGATGGTTTTCTGCATGCGGGCCACGGCCTCGTCGGGCTTGCCGAGCAGGACCAGCGTATTGGCGGCGAGCTGAAGCGCCCGCATGTGGTTGGGATCGCTCGCATCGGCCAGCGCCAGCACCTGGTCCGCTTCCTTGAGCGTCTTGGCGTAATAAGTGGAGTCGTGCTGCGCGAGGCGCGAGTAGGCCACCGCCAGGTTGTAATGGCCGGACGCCTGCTTCGGGCTCGCCAGCGTCGCGAGTTCAAACTCGTGCGCGGCACCCTGCATGTTCTGACCCTGGAAGTGCTTCTGTCCCTGCTGATAGTGCTTGGCGTACATGCTCTGAATGTTGTTGTCGCAGTCCTTCGCCTTCTTGGGGTCGAGCTCCTTCGTGATCGTGAAGTGCTTGTACGCCGCGGCGACGCTGTCCATGTTGGCGTACGCCACACCCAGTCCGAATTGAGCTTTTTCGTCCTTGGGATCTTCTGCGATCGCAAGCTTGAGCTCACGCACGGCCTCGGTCCACTGGCTGTTCTGGATGTACACCCAACCGCTTCGGGTATGCAGGCCGGCAAACGCAGCGGTCGCCACCAGAAGCAGCACGATTACCAACCCACTCTGTCGCTTCATTGTTTCCTCTCCACCTTTGTAAACGCAGACTTAGTGAAGAGGCCCCACCGGAGGGGAGGGGCCTCTTCCCTGCACTACAGCTCAATATACTAGTTAGAGCCCTACGAATTCATGGATTTCAGGAATTGGGCGTTACTCTTGGTCTTGGACAGCTTCTCGAGCAGGAACTCCATCGCCTCCATAAGAGGCTTGTCGTTCAAGAACTTACGCAGAATCCAGATCTTCGAAAGGTCATTCTTGTCGAGCAGGAGCTCTTCCTTACGGGTGCCCGACTTGAAGATGTCGACCGCCGGGAAGATACGCTTGTCCGAGAGCCTCCGGTCGAGCACGAGCTCCATGTTACCGGTGCCCTTGAACTCTTCGAAGATGACCTCGTCCATGCGGCTGCCGGTTTCGATCAGCGCCGTGGCGATAATGGTCAGGCTGCCGTTGCCCTCGATGTTGCGGGCCGCGCCGAAGAAGCGCTTGGGACGCTGCAGCGCGTTCGAGTCCACACCGCCGGAGAGAATCTTCCCCGAGTGCGGCACGACCGCGTTGTGGGCGCGCGCGAGTCGCGTGATCGAGTCGAGCAGAATGACGACGTCCTTGCCGTGCTCGACCAGGCGCTTCGCCTTTTCGATCACCATGTCCGCCACCTGCACGTGACGCTCGGCCGGCTCGTCGAAGGTTGACGAGATGACTTCGCCCTTCACGGTCCGCTCCATATCGGTCACTTCTTCGGGGCGCTCGTCGATGAGCAGCACGATCAAGTAAACCTCGGGGTGGTTGGCGGTGATCGCGTTGGCGATCTTCTGGAGGAGGATCGTCTTGCCGGTACGGGGCTGCGCGACGATCAGACTGCGCTGGCCCTTGCCCAACGGACACATGAGGTTCATGAGCCGCGTGGAAAGATCCTCGGGATCGTGCTCCAGGTTGAACGCCTCCTGCGGATACAGGGGCGTCAGGTTGTCGAAGAAGGGTTTGGTCTTCGCAACGTCGGGGTGCTCGTGATTCACCGCTTCGACGCGCAGGAGCGCAAAGTAGCGCTCCGAATCCTTGGGGCTGCGAATCTGGCCGGAGACGGTATCACCCGTGCGCAGGTCGAATTTCTTGATCTGCGAAGGTGACACATAGATGTCATCCGGGCCGGGCAGGTAGTTGTAGTCCGGCGAGCGGAGAAAGCCGTAGCCTTCCGGCAGGACCTGCAACACGCCTTCGGCGAAGATGAGCCCGTTCTGTTGGGTTTGCGCCTCCAGGATTTTGAAAATCAATTCCTGCTTGCGAAGACTGCTGGTTCCCTCGAGTTCGAGGGAGTTGGCGACTTCAAGAAGCTCGGAGATGGTCTTCCCCTTGAGCTCCTGAATATCCATTCTTTTTGCTCCTGTAGCTGACACGATAGGTGGGTCGGGTGCTTAACAAACCCGAATGGTGAGAGGTGAATTGTTAACGGTGGTTACGTCCGTTGTGAATTGAGTGAAAATGCGCCGCTGTTCGGCTTTCGTGAAAATCTCGGGATTCAGCGAGTAATTGATTTGTGAGCAATGGCTTTCGGCCTGACGCCGGGTTCTGAGCGCGGGGAGGATGCGTCGCTGGCTTCGGAATCCTGCAAGAGGTGTTCCATTCCGCCCTCCCTGCCCCGGGCCACCTATGGTTGTTTCAACATGTCGTAACGCTTCAGAGCCTCCGCGGCCTTGTCGGCATCGCCTATCTCCGTATAACTGCGCGCGAGCAGTTTCCAGCCGTTGGCGTCACCGGCATTCACGTTCACGTACTTCTCGCCCCATTGTGCGGCGTTCGACCAGTCTTCTTTCACTGCGTATGCGACCAGGATGTTGAACACCGTGTCGGGGTCGTCGGGAGTGATATCGAGCGCCTTCTGATAGTAGGAAATGGCTTCGTCGATGCGCGACCGGTCTTCCTTGCGCAAATTGTACAGAGAAACGCCGATGTTGTAGTACACCTTTGCGTCCGGTGATCCCACCTTCTCGCGCGCCTTCGCCGCGAGTTTCAGGAATTCTGCCGCCGCCCTGTAATTTCTCTGGTCGAGTTCCTCGGTTCCAATGTCTTCGATGATCTTGTAGCTTGCCGGATCCTCGTCGATCAGGCGCTTGAATCGCTGCGCCGCTTCCGTCTCGCGATGGAGAACAATCAACTCGGTGCCCGCCACATGCAGCGCCTTGGTGTAGTTCGCTTCGGTCGGACTCGAGAGCGAGAGCACCTTATCCGCCGCGTTGAGTGCTTTCACATGCAGCGTCGAATCGCTCGCCGCGAGCCTCTGGTACGCGACCGCCAGGTTGTAATACGCAACGGCCTGCGTCGGGTTCGCCTTCGTCGCCAGCTCGAACTCGGTGGCGGCAGTTTCCAGATCCGAGCGGTTGAACGAGCTCTGGCCCAGCTTGTAATGCTTGGCGAAGTTGCTCTGGATGTTGTTGTCAGCGTCGGCCGTCTTCTCGGGATCGAGCTCCTTCGCCTTTACGAAGTGCTGGTAGGCCAGCGCCACACTGTCGAGATAACTGTATGAGACGCCCAGCTGAAAGTGTGCCTCGGCGTCTTTCGGATTCTTGGCGACGGCCTCCTGCGCGAGCTTGATGGCCAGCTCGTAATTGCCTTCCTGATTACGGAGCTTGGCGCTCGTGGTATTGACCGACTGGCATCCAAACGCCGCGACTACGATCAAACCGGCGTATGTGCAGAGGGCGCGCGCTCGAGTCATCTGACCTGCTCTCCGGCAGGCGGTTCGCGGTACACGGGCGAACCATTACTTCATCGGTCTTTACGAGAACAACCCAATTCCCGGCGGGTTGAGAGCGAATCAAGCTAGTGAGTTTGAATCCCGGGTGGCACATGCCCCCCTGCGGGGCTGCCTTGGTGGGTTGTCAGGGAATCACGTGTACTGGGGATGGCCAGCGAATACCCCATCATTAAAAGCGACGCGAGAGCGGGTGTCAAGGCGATTTTGGCTCGTAACTCCTCGCGGGGGCTGGGAATCGGGGATCGGGACCGCGTTTACAGGAAGGTTTCCGGGTCCACGTCCCAGCGCAGTTCGATGGCGCTGCGCCCGCCGCCGCGCGCCTTGAGATCGTTGTAGACGGCCAACACCGCATCCTTGTCGCCCTGGTTGATGGCGCCCTTCAGGAGAATCTGTTCGCGGTACCGATTCTTGACGCGCGGCACCAGCGGCGGCGCGGGGCCGAGCACGGCGACGTTGCGCTTCGCGAGCAACTGTCGCGCGGCCGCGGCCCAGCTTTCCATAAAGGCGCTCAGCACGCCGGCGTCGGCCGCGCTGCAACACGCGAGCACGAGCCGCGAGAACGGCGGGTAGTTGAGCTCGCGCCGCGTCTCGAGCTCTTCGCGCATGAAACCGTCGTAGTCGTGCGCGATCAGATGGCGAAACACGGCATGGTCGGGCGAGTAGGTCTGAATCACAACCCCGCCGAGCTTGCCCGCGCGCCCGGACCGGCCTGAAACCTGGGTGAGCTGCTGAAATGTGCGTTCTGCGGAACGAAAGTCCGGAAAGTTGAGCCCTTCCTCCGCGCTCACCACCCCCACCAGGTTCACGTTTGGGAAGTGGTGTCCCTTGGCCACCATCTGCGTGCCGAGCAGAATGGGATATTGTCCGGTGCTGAACTCTTCCAGGATGTGGCGGTGTCCTTCCTTGCCGGACGTCGTGTCGGCGTCCATGCGCAGAACACCGGTGTCCGGAAACAGCGCCCTGAGCTCGAGCTCGACGCGCTGCGTGCCCACACCCGTGTAGTGGAGCTGGCGGCTCTTGCAAACTCCGCACGCCTGCGGCGATGCACGCTCGTAGCCGCACAGGTGGCACTTAAGCCGGTCCCCGACGCGATGGAAAGTGAGCGATACATCGCAGTTCTTGCACATGACGACGTCGCCGCACGCATTGCACTGGACGTAGCGCGCATGTCCGCGCTTGTTCAAAAAAAGAATGGCCTGGTGGCCGTCGCCGATGGTTTTTTCCAGGCGCTCGATGAGACGTGGCGAGAAAATCTGCCCGCGCGAGTGCTCTTCGCGCATGTCGACAAGCTCGATCTCGGGGAGTGCGCCGCCGCCCACACGCTGCGGAAGCCTGGCAAGCGCATATTTCTTTTCCGCCGCGTGGCGCAGGCTTTCCGCGGACGGTGTGGCCGAACCCAGCAGCACAGTCAGCTTTTCATCGCGACCGCGCACGAGCGCCACGCTGCGCGCGTGATAGCGCGGCTTGTCGTCCTGCTTGTACGACTCATCCTGCTCTTCATCGACGATAACGAGGCGGAGATTCTTCACCGGGCTGAAAACCGCCGAGCGCGGACCCACCACCACGCGATGCTCACCTCGTTCGATGCGTTCCCAGATGTCGAAACGATCCGGACCCGTGAGCCGGCTGTGGATGATCGCCACCTCGTCGCCGAAGGCGCGCCGGTAACGCGCGGTTGCCTGCGGCAACAGTCCGATTTCGGGCACCAGCACGATCACGCCGCCGCCATCTTCGATAACACGGCGGGCCGCGCGCAGGTACACCTCGGTCTTGCCGCTGCCGGTGACACCGTGGATGAGAATGGGTTTGAAACTACGTGACGCGAGTGCGTCGGCAATTGTGGCCAGCGCTTCGTCCTGCGCCGGCGTCAGCGTCTCCACACGCGCTTCCAGCGCATCGAGCGGCGAATGTCGCTCCACCGCTTCGATGGCCACGAGCTCACGCGCCACGAGTCCATCGAGAATTTCGCGATCGTAACCCCATTCCTCCAGAATGACGGGAACGAGCGCTTCGCCACCGGCGCTCAAGAGTTCGGTAAGAAGCGCGAGTTGCCGCTTGGCGCGCGCGAGCTTTTTCTGGACCGCGATGTAGGCGTCGCTGCCTTCGCCCGCGCGCCGCAATGTCGCGTCGGCCACGCGCGCAAGGCCGGTGGGTTTCGCGCGCAGCTTGGCGCGGCGCAGGCTCGGGGGCAGCACCGACTGCAGCGCTTCCCCACGCGAGCATCCATAATAGGAGGAAATCCACGTGGCCAGCTCGAGCAGCGGCGTGGAAACAAAGGTTTCGTGGAGCTCGTGGATGGGCTTGGTGCGGGCAACGTCGGGTTTCTCGGCCAGTTCCACCACGATGCCGGAAAGCGAGCGCTTGCCGAAGGGAACCTCGACGCGGCAACCCACCGCAATACGACCCTGCATCGCATCGGGGATTTCGTAGGTGAACGCCTGCTCGATGGGAAGCGGGAGCACGACGCGCGCAAAGCGCGGAGCGAG
>CAZULB010000032.1:0-26300 GCA_964621155.1 uncultured bacterium
GGCGTGGATTGCCGACGACGAGCACTTTCATCTGTCGCGCGTGCTGCGCATGGGAACCGGCGATACGGTGCGCGTTACCAACGGCCGCGGGCTGATCGTCAGCGCGGAGATCGACGAAGTGGGCGCGAAACGTACTTCTGCGCGCGTGTCGAGAGTGGAGGCCAATCTGCCCGAGCCGGTGCCCCTTGTGCTCGCGCTTGGTATGCTCCCGCGCGCACACATGGACAACGCGCTCACGCAGTGCGTGGAAGCGGGTATCACCGGGTTCATTCCGATGATTGCCGAGCGCTGTCATGCCAGGCGTGTTACCGACGGTCGCGATGAGCGCTGGTTGCGGGTTGCCGTTGCCGCCATGAAGCAGAGCGGCCGTGGATGGTTGCCGCAGATCGAGCCCGCGCTGGCAGTTACAGACCTGGTGACGCGCTGTGCGTCCTTTGCGACGGTCCTGCTTGCAGACGCGGAGGCCGACCGCGCTCCGGAAGCGGGCCCGACGGCGCAGCCTACCCTCGGCATCGTCGGGCCCGAGGCGGGCTTCACGGATTTCGAACGCCGGCGCCTCCTCGACGCGGGTGCCCGGCCGGTGCGTCTGTCGGCGCAGCGCTTGCGCGCGGAAACCGCGGCGCTGGCGTTGGTTTCCATCCTCGCGATGGGCCGCCCCGCGGTTTGACAGTGTCTGCGCACTCCCATAAACTGCTGCGGGGGAGGAAAATATGATCAAAGAAAAACTGAATGAAGACATGAAAACGGCCATGAAAGCGGGCGACAAGCTGCGCCTCTCCGTGGTGCGTATGCTGATGTCGGAGCTCAAGAACGAGAAAATCGCGAAGGGCGCGGAACTCGACGAAGTCTCCGAGCGGCGTGTTCTGACTTCGTATGCGAAAAAGCGCAAGGAAGCAATGGATGCGGCGCGCGCGGGCGGTCGCGAGGAGATCGCACAGCGCGAACAGGCGGAGCTCGACATCACCATGTCGTATCTTCCCAAGCAGCTGACCGACGACGAGCTGCGCGCGGTGGTTAAGAAGCATGTCGACGCATCCGGAGCGACGGGCGCGCAGGCGTTTGGCGTCGTGATGAAATCGGTCATGGCCGAAGTGGGCGGGCAGGCGGACGGGAAGATCATCTCCTCCCTCGTGCGTGAGCTGCTGGGCTAGGGGCGCATGGACGGCGCCACCATTGCCAGCATCTCGGCGCTTGGACTAATTGCCATCGGTGCGATCACGGGTGGGATCAAGGGTCTCGCGCGACAGATCATCGAGCTCCTGGGCCTGATCGTATCGTTCCTGGTGGCGGCGGTGGCATCCACGTGGATTGCCGCGCTTCTCCACGATCATGCGCACTTTCCGCACGCCCCCGCGCTCGTGGTTTCCTTCATCGCCGTGTTCGTGAGCGGGCTGGTGGCGTTTCATTTTGTGGCCATCGCGATCCAGAAGCTGATTCATACGTCGCTCCTGGGCTGGCTCGATCGCGCCTGCGGAGCCGCGCTGGGATTGGTGGCCGCGACGCTGGTGGTGAGTATCCTGGCCACGGTTGCGCTCGAAATGCCGCTGCCGGACAACCTGCGCCGGGCCCTCGACAGTTCCACGGTGGTCAACTTTGTGCAACCCATCGCGGGCTGGTTGTTTGATATCGCTATTCCGCACCGTTCGCGCGGCCACGTGGCGTGAGCGACCGTACCTTGATTTGCTAACAGCGTGCCCTCGTGGGCACCGCGCTCGAACGCGCGGTGTCTTCGCCTGCTCAAACAGTGCTCGCGCGCGAGGACAGAATATGGTTTCGCGCGCTGCGCAACTCGCCGCGAAGACACGCGCGTCCGAGCGCTCCTGTCACCCGCGCGCACGTGCATGACATGACAAAGGCAAACGCATATTTCGCTCACGCCGCAGCCGCGCTCGGGCTGCGGGAAGTATTGGCTTTGGTGGGCGGGGAGTGCGTCAACCTCGCCGCCCGCGAGGAAGTTGTTGCACGTCAGCCGTCATCGAATGCCGCGTGGATCGAGGAGCGCCTCGCCGAGGTCGACGAGTATCGTGCGCTGCGCGAGCAGAGCGGCGACATTGCTATTCCTGAAACCGGTTATCGCGTCGAGGTGCGGCGCATCGCCCAGGGGGAGCGGGGCGACAGTGTCACCCTGCGGCGCATCGCGGACGGCGAGCACGCGGTGGGAGAGCTCAAACGCGGCGTACAGGAGCGACGCGATACGTCGCCGCTGCTCTACGCCATAAGTGCCGGCGCGCTACCCGACGACGGTTTCGTACGCGAGGCGTATCGCGCGCTGGATGCGGACGGCAATGTGCGCGACGACGCCACGCCGGAGCTCAAGGCCATCCGCCGCGACATTGCCGTAGCGCGCAACAACCTGCGCGAGAAGGCGGACAAACTTGTCAGCGCCATCGGTCCGGACGCGCACGCCACCGTGGTGAGCGGGCGCCATGTGCTCGTGGTTCCGCGCGCCCACGTCAAGCGCGGCACGGGGCTCGTCCACGGCGCATCGCAAAGCGGCGGCTCGCTCTACATCGAGCCGCTCACGTTGCTCGACCTGAACAACGAGCTCGAAACGCGCCTCGCTGACGAGCAGGAAGAGATCGACCGCATCCTGCGCAAGCTGTCCGATCGCGTGCGTGACGCGGCGCCGGGAATCATCGCCAATGCCGACGTCATTGACCGGCTGGATGTGATCCGGGCCGTGGCACGCTTCGCCGATTCATTTGGCTGCATCACGCCGGATATCGTGGCGTCTCGCATCCACCTGGTGCGCGCGCGGCATCCCTTGCTGTTGGTGGCCATGAGCCGCGCCGGCACCCACGATCGGCAGATCCCGCTCGATCTCACGCTGGATCCGATGCAGCGCCTGATGATCATCACCGGGCCCAATGCAGGCGGAAAAACGGTTGCGCTGAAAACGGTCGGCCTGCTCTCGCTCATGCTGCAATGCGGGCTGCCGGTTCCGGTTGCGCACGGCACCGAGATGCCGGTATTCGCGCGCATCTATGCCGACATCGGCGACGAGCAGTCGTTGGAGTCTTCACTCTCCACCTTCACGTCCCATCTCGCTCACCTGGATGAGATGACGCGCAATGCGGACGAAAATACGCTGTGCCTGATCGACGAGATCGGCGATGGCACCGACCCCGACGAGGGAGCCGCCATCGCCATTGCCACGCTGGAGCAACTGCTGCGCTCGGGCGCGGCGGTGATCGCCACCACGCATTACGGCCGCATCAAGACCTTCGCGCTCGAAACCGACGGGGTGGCCAACGCCTCCATGGCTTTCGAGGACAAGACTTCACTGCCGCTGTATCGCCTGTTGGAAGGTATCGCCGGGCGGAGCCGCGGCATCGACACCGCGCGCCGCGTGGGGTTTTCGACGGACATCGTCGACCGGGCCGAGGTCATCCTGGGCGGGGAGGCGTTTCGTCTGGAGGCAGCGCTGGCACGCCTCGAGGCGGCCCACGCCGAGTGGGAGCGCGAGCGCGTACGGCTGGAGGAAGAGCGTCGCGAGCTCGAGAAGACGCTGGCCTCGTCGAAGGAAAAAGAGGAGAGCTACACGCTCACCAAGAAGGAAGCCACGCGCCGCGCCGCACGCGAGGCGGAGGAGCTGCTGGCCAGGGCGCGGCGCGAAGCCGAGGACACGGTGCGCCTGATCCGCGAAGGCGCGGCGAAGAAGGAAAACATCCGCGAAGGCCGGCAGCGCATCGAAAAGGCGCTGGAGGAAGTGCGTTCACACCTGAATCCGGAGGTGTCGCTGGCGCCGCTGGAGAAAGTGGCCATGGGGGACAAAGTATCGCTGAGCCCCACGGGCCGGCCCTTCGGCACCGTGGTCGAGATCGACCGCAAGGACGCGACCGTCGACATGGGCGGCAAGCGCATCCGGGCCCGGCTGACCAAACTTTATCCCGCCGCGGGTGTAGACCCGCGTGAAGGGCGCACCGAAGTGCGGCCGGTGTCGCGGGTCGAGTATGAGCCGCTCGGCGCCATGGAGATCATGGTGCGCGGCATGGACCGCGAGACAGCACTCGACGAGGTGAGCCGCTTTCTCGATCGGGCGGTGCTCACGGGTCTCAACGAGGTGAAGATCATCCACGGTTTCGGCGAACAAATCCTGGCGCGCGCCATCAAGGATGCGCTTTCGCGCGATCCGCGCGTGCGCTCGTGGCGCAACGCCGAACCGCACGAAGGGGGAATGGGCGTCACCTTCGCGACGCTCCGCTAGACACATGATCCCCCAGCACGTCATAGAACAGGTGCGCGATCGCACCGACGTCGTCGAGGTCGTCGGCCAGTACGTCGACTTGAAGCGCGCTGGCACCAACTACAAGGGGCTGTGCCCGTTCCACAACGAGCGCACGCCCAGCTTCATCGTGAGTCCCGACCGGCAGACGTTTCACTGCTTCGGCTGCGGCAAGGGTGGGAACGTTTTCCGTTTCCTGATGGAAATGGACGGTGTGACGTTTCCGGAAGCGGTGCGCACGCTGGCCGACAAGGCGGGCGTCCAGGTGGAGACGCGCGGCGCCGACGAGGACCACTCCGAGCAGGACGCCCTCTTTCAGACCAACACGTTTGCGGCGCGTTTTTATTACCACCAGTTGATGAAATCGCCCGGCGCCGACAAGGCGCGCCGCTACCTCGAAGGGCGCGGTATTCCGCGTGAGGCGTGGACGCACTTTGGACTCGGCTTTGCTCCTGCCGCCGGCGATTCCCTGTACGCACACGCACGCCAGCACAAAGCGCCTCTCGAGCTTCTGGCGCGGCTTCAGTTGGTGAAGCGGCGCGACAACGGCGATGGTTACTACGATTACTTTCGGGATCGGGTGATGTTTCCGATCGTGGCGCCGGGCTCGCGCGTGGTGGCCTTCGGGGCGCGGACTTTTGGCGACGCGCAGCCCAAATACCTGAACTCGACCGAGAGTCTCATCTACCAGAAGCGCCGCGCCTTCTACGGCCTGGACCGCGCGCACGAAGCGATTCGCAGGGAACGGCACGCGGTGATCGTCGAAGGGTACACAGATCTTATCCGCCTGCACCTGTCGGGCATTACTCAGACCATCGCCACCTGCGGCACGGCCATGACCCGCGAACATGCGGCACGCGTCCGACGGCTGACCCGGCGGGTGCTCCTGGTTCCGGACGGCGATGGTGCCGGGGAAACGGCGGCGACGGTCTCCGGCGGGCTCTTGATGGCGGAAGGAGTAGAGGTTGGGGTCGTAACCCTTCCCCAGGGACAGGATCCGGATTCTGCGGCCAGAAGCATGTCGCCGCAGGATTTCCAAAAACTCTTGGGTCGACCGTTGGAATATTTTGAGTTCCTTGACTATACTATCAAACAACGAAATCCCGGAGCCCGAGAGCGCGAAGAGCTGATTCGACGGGTACTTAGCGTGTTCACCCAGACCGACGACCCCCTGCGGGCGGATGTCTTGATCGGAGAACTGGCAAAAGTATTCGGCAGAAACAAGGAAGACGTGCTCGTGATGGCCGGCCAGCCGAGGCTGCTCCCCCGGGGAGCGGCGGAACCGGCCGGTCTGACGCCGAGACAGACGTCAGCGCGCACCGAGCTCGAGCGATTGGTCCTGAGGTTGATCCTGGAAGGCACACCGGCGGCCATCGAAGCGCTGGAATCGCTCGATGTCGAGGAATTCTCGGCTGAGGCTAACCGTAAGTTCTACAAAGTGCTTGACTCGGCCCGGGAGGCCAATGTTGATTTGAGGGGTCGCGATTTCCAACGTCGGGCAGAGGAGCGGGGTCTGGAGGGGTATCTAGCCGAAATTGGCTCAATTTCGGTCCCACCCGGAAACGTCGACACACTTCTCAAAGACTACGTCGCGTCGCTCAAAAAGCATCGCATCGAAGACGAGATAGCACAGTTCAAAGAAAGACAAAGCGCCGTCCCACCGGACAGCGAAGAGGCTGTGGCCATTGCGGCCCATATCCAACGCCTGCAGCAGGCGAAAGCGGAGCTCTGAAAAATGAAGCGTGGAGTAGTGAAGAATACGGCGAAAACCGGAAGTGCCAGCGTCCCGGATCGTTTCGACAACGTTCTGGAGAGCATCCGGCATATCGCGGAGGACAAGGGGTTCGTTCTGAACCACGAGATCGACTCGCTCGTGGGCGAGGACTTCTCGCCCGAGGACATCGTCGTCCTCTATGACAGGCTGAGCGAGGAGAAGATCGACTTCTTCGACACGCCCGAGAAGGCCAAGCTCAAGCTGGAGGCCAAGAAGCGCCGCGAGGAAAAGGACGATCAGAAGGCGGAAGAGGACGTCAAGGCGGTCATCCGTTACGACGACCCCGTCCGCATGTACCTGCGTGAGATGGGCAAGGTGCCGCTGCTCGACCGCGAGGGTGAAGTCGAGATCGCCAAGCGTATCGAGGCCGGCCAGATCATGATTGCCAAGGCCGTGTTCTCGCTCGATTCGCCCATCCGCGAGCTGCAGCGTCTGGCGCGTCTGGTGGAGAAGGGCGACATGCGCCTCGACGAGGCCGTGCAGGTCGAGACCGGCGGTCTCGCGCCGTCCATCATCGGTAAGAAGGAGCGCCAGGCACGCTTCCGTCCGGTGAAGAAGATTGCGGCGCTGCGCAAGGAAATCGTAGAGCTGCAGAAGAAGACCAAGCTCAAGAAGAACAAGAGCAAGCAGCCCATGCTCGAGCGCTCGCTGGAAGCGCGTCAGGCCAAGCTGTTCGAAGAGTACATCCGTCTCCAGCTCAATCCCAAGCAGCTCGAGCGTATCGTGGAGAACATCCGCGCCACACGCGACCGCCTGAAGGATTACGAATCGAAGCTGGCCGAGTACGAAGAGTTTGTCGGTCTTTCGTACGACGACATCGTCGGCCACGTGAAGAAGATGAAGGGCGCCGCGCGCAAGCGCAGCGTCAAGGTGGACGGCAAGGGCGCGTGGTCGCTCGAGATGCTCGAAGACTTCGAGCGCAAGATGCGCGCCTTGAAGAGCGAGATCAAGGACATCGAGAAGGAAGAGAACATCTCGATCCAGGATCTCGACAAGATCACCGAGAGCATTCGTCGCGGCGAAATTCAGGTGCAGCGCGCCAAGAAGGAAATGATCGAGGCCAACGTGCGCCTCGTGATTGCCATCGCGAAGCGCTACACCAACCGCGGTCTCGAGTTCCTGGACCTGATTCAGGAAGGGAACAGCGGCCTGATGCGCGCGGTCGACAAGTTCGACTACCGCAAGGGCTACAAGTTCTCGACCTACGCCACGTGGTGGATCCGTCAGGCCATCACGCGCGCCATCGCGGATCAGGCCCGCACCATCCGCGTGCCCGTGCACATGATCGAGGCCATCAACAAGGTCTCGCGTGCGCAGCGCAAGCTGGTGCAGGAGAACGGCCGCGACCCGACGCCGGAAGAGGTGGCCAAGAAGCTCAACTACCCGCTCGACAAGGTGAAGAGTGTCATGAAGGCGAGCATGGAGCCCATCTCGCTCGATCGTCCGATCGGCGAGGACGAGGACTCCAACCTCTCGGACTTCATCGAGGACATCACCGCGATTTCGCCGTCGCAGTCGGCGTCGCACGCGATGCTGCGCGATCAGCTCAATCGTGTGCTCTCGACGCTCACGCGCCGCGAGGAAAAGGTGATTCGCCTCCGCTTCGGGTTGGGCGACGGTACGCCGCGCACGCTGGAAGAGGTGGGCACGATCTTCAATGTCACGCGCGAGCGCGTGCGTCAGATCGAGGCCAAGGCCCTGAAGAAGCTTCAGCACCCCAGCCGGGCGCGGAAGCTCAAGGGGTACACGGAAATCATCTAGAGTAGTAGTGCCTCGCGTCGGCAAGCCTCCGCGAGGGTGGTAGTAGTTGTATCAGTGCGTCAGCCGCAGGGCGCCGGTGGGTGTTACACCGGCGCCCTTTTTTTGTCGGCTACGCGCGTTTGACGCGTACATGCCTGGCAACATATGCTCCGCCGCACGGGCCCATAGCTCAGTTGGTTAGAGCGCGCCGCTCATAACGGTGTGGTCGCAGGTTCAAGTCCTGGTGGGCCGACCTTTCATTTCTCCCCGTTTTCGAGAAAGAGGAGGACTCCATGTTCAAGAGCATGGCCTGTACATTGCTTACCGTGCTCGCGCTGGCGAGTGCCGGTTGCGCCAAGAAGGTGGACGTGACCGCCGCGAAGACGGCGCTGCAAACCGCCGATGCCGACTGGAGCGCTTCCGTGGCGCAGGGCGCGGATGCGTTTGCCGGCTTCGTCGCGGCCGACGGCGTGATCATGCCGCCCAACGAACCGGCCGTGAATGGCCCGGCGGCGGCGAAGGACTGGGCCGCGAAGATGATCTCCATGCCCGGCTTCGGCGTGACGTGGACGGCCAATGTCGTCGAAGTGGCGGCCTCGGGTGATGTGGGCGTCACCTCCGGTTCCTACGATCTGCACGCCAATGCTCCCGACGGATCGACGTTCTCCGACCACGGCAAGTACCTCACCGTGTGGAAAAAGGACGCGAGCGGGGCGTGGAAGGTGGCGCACGATATTTTCAACTCCGACATGCCGGCGATGGCGTCGGCGCCGGCCGATACGACCAGGGCCGCTCCCATCAAGTAAGCGCGCCGTCGCGCAAAATGGAGCCCCGAGGGTGGGCGGGTTGACGTTGAACGGGCATTCCCGCTACTCTCGGGGCTTCTCATGTCCGATATCACCCGAGACATCCATCTGTTCATTTCCATTGCGAAGATCGAGGCCGCGCTGGCGGCCGATCGCGCCTTGCTGCAGCGCCTGCCGCAGGACATTGCCGCCATCGACAAGGCTGTCGCCGATATCGACGCAGTCGAGAAGAAGGCGCACGACGACCTCGAGGAGATGAAAAAGAATCGTCGCGACGTGGAGAAGAAACTGCGCGAGCATGAGGAGCACCTGAAGAAGAGCCGCGGCCAGCAGTCGCTGGTGAAGACCAACGAAGAATACACGGCCATGCTCAAGGAGATCTCCAACCTGGAAACGACGATCTCCGACGAAGAAGAGACGCTGCTCATTCTGATGGATGGCATTGAGACGTCGGAAAAGACCACCGCTGCGCACGCGACAACGCTCAAGGCGCAGAGAGAAGCCAAGCTCGCGGAAAAGAAACGCCTCGAGGGCGAAGTAAGCCGGCTTCAGGCCGAGGCGCAGAAGCTCTCCACCGAAAAACCGAAGATTGTGTCCGAGATCTCACCCGCGTACCAGAAGCGCTACGAGCGGCTGGTGCCGCACCGCGACATCGTGGTGACACGCGCCGAAGGCGATCACTGTGGCGGCTGCCGCCAGCAGATTCCGCCCCAGCTCGCCGTGGAAGTGCGCAAGAACGACCAGTTCATCACCTGCCCGGCGTGCGGACGCATCCTCGTTCACTATGAAAATTGATCGCGCGCTGGCGACCAAACTCGCCGCTGTCCTGAAACTCGTGATGCACGGCAAGACGCTTCCCGTCGCCATCGTGGAAGCCGGCGTGAGTAAATCCGAGATGGAGCGCGTGGTGAAGGAGCTCGAGCGCGAGCTGTGGACGCGCGCACGCGCCAGAGACGAAGACGATGTGCCGGAAGTCGATCCGCACGCGTATGCGAGCAAGCCGACGAAGCCGGCTTCCCGGAAGAAAGCGGCGGTTGCCAGGACGAAAGCCACGAAGGCGGTTAAAGCCGGCCTGGCGTTGATTGCATACGCCGACGGGGGTTCGCGCGGGAATCCCGGCGAGGCCGCGTGTGCGTCGCTCATCACGACCGACAACGGTGAAGAGCTATTGCGCCGTGCGCGTCGCCTGGGGAAGACCACCAACAACGTCGCCGAGTACGAGGGTGTTCTGCTTGCACTCGATCTGTGCAAGGAGCTCGGTGCCGCGCGCGTCACGCTGCGTCTCGACAGCGAGCTCGTCGTGCGCCAGATCGAAGGCGTCTACAAGGTGAAGCACCCCGACCTCATGCAACTGCACCACCGCGTCATCCTGCGCAAGCGCATGTTCGAGGACCTGCACGTCGAACATATTCCGCGCAAAGAGAACGCCGCCGCCGACGCCATGGTCAACGCCTGCCTGGACAACAAAGAGCTGGATTAGGCCCGGCTCGCTCTCTGCCGACCACGGACGAGGCCAACGCCAGGTTGGCGCCTTCGTGCCCAAGTTGCTATACTGCCAACGGTTCGAGCGGGCGAGACGGTCGCGGCGGGTCTTCTCCCGTCGAGGAAAGTCCGAGCACCGCGGAGCAGGATGCCGGGTAACGCCCGGCGGAAGCAATTCCAGGGAAAGTGCCACAGAAAACACACCGCCAACCTCCGGCAACGGAGCGGCAAGGGTGAAAAGGTGAGGTAAGAGCTCACCGGGCCTTCGGTAACGCGGGTCGCACGGTAAACCCCATCCGGTGCAAGATCAAATAGGGGAACAGAGCTGCTCCGGCTCGTTATGACTCCCGGGTTGATCGCTCGAGGTGTACGGTAACGTGCATCCCAGATAAATGATCGTCCCCTTGTCTATGCAGCAGGACCGACACGCAAGTGTCGGGACTACTGTACACGGGAACAGAACTCGGCTTACGTCCCGTCTCGAATCACTTTTTTTGCTGCGCTCAATGAAAGCTGAATGAACAAGTATCGCTGGGTGATCAACGCGCCCGTTCCGGGCGCGCTCGCGGAATTCTCTGCTGACACCCGCATTCCGCCCGCCGGGCTGCGTCTGTTCGCCGCACGGGCGATGACCGATCCCGCCGCGATCAACGCGTTCCTCTCCCCTTCGGTGGAGCAGGCGCACGATCCCTTTCTCTTCGAGCACATGCGCGAGGCCATCGCTGTGGTCGATGCGGCCGCGCGCGCGGGCGGCTCGCTACTGATTCACGGCGACTATGACGTCGACGGCATCTCGGGGGCCGCGCTGCTCTATCACTATTTCAACAGCATCTTCAAGACGGTGCACCGCTTCGTGCCTGACCGCCGCAAGGACGGTTACGGGGTCGCCGATCGGGCCATCGACTGGGCACTGGAACAGAAGGCTGGATTATTCATCGCGGTGGATTGCGGCACGTCGGACGGTGCCAAGCTGCGGCGTCTCGAGGCGGCCGGAATTCCCGTGATCGTGTGCGATCATCACCTGCTGCCCGTTGAAGGCGACGTCGCCGGAATCTTGCTCAATCCCGTTCGTCCCGGCGAGTCGTATCCGTTCGAGTCGCTGTGCGGGACCGCGGTCGCGTTCAAGCTGGTGCAGGCCCTTCACGCATCGGGCGTGCGCGGTTCTGTGGATCCTTCCGAGCTTCTCGATCTGGTAGCGCTGGCAACGGTCGGCGACATGGCCACACTGACGGGCGAGAATCGCTACTTTGTGCGTGCCGGCCTCGAGCGCATGAATCGCTCGCCACGCCCCGGCATCGAAGCCATTCGCACCCTCGCGCGTCTCTCGGGAACGCCGATCAATTCGCGGCATCTTTCGTTTGTATTCGCTCCGCGCCTGAATGCACCCGGCCGTGTCTCCCGCCCGAAGCCTTCCCTGGAGATCTTGTGCGAGGCCGCGCGTGACCGGGCGGCTCAGCTCGCGCTCACGCTCGAGAGTGACAACGACCACCGTCGCGCGCTCACCACGCGTGTCGAAGAAGATGCCATCAACACCATCAAGGGTTTTGCGGACCTCAACGCGCGGGGCGCATTTGTGCTGGCCAACGAACAATGGGATGAGGGTGTGCTCGGCATTGCCGCCGCCCGCGTGGTGGAGCAGTTTGGCCGGCCTGCCATTCTCATGAGCCGCAATCATGACGTACTCAAGGGATCGGGACGCAGCGTGCCGGGCGTAGACCTGAAAGAACAGCTCGACCATTTCCACGATCGCTTGCTGCGCTATGGCGGTCACGCCGGAGCGGTGGGCTTGAGCATGGCGCCCGATCAACTGGAGCGCTTTGCGGATGATTTCTCCCAGCGGCTCCGTCCGATTGTCACGCCCGAAGCCGGCATGCCGCTGCGCATCGATGCTGCGCTCGAGCTTTCGGAGTGCACCATTGAGCTTCTGGATTTTCTGGCCGCGTGCGAGCCGTTCGGCAGCGGCAATCCGCAGCCGGTGTGGATGCTGCGCGACCTGGAAGTGGCGCGCGAGACGTGTCTCGTGGGGGACGCCCATCTGAAGCTCTTTGTGCGCGACAATACGGGCGCTCGCGCGTCGGCCATCGCCTTCAACTGGGAGCGTCCACAGTCACCGGAAGACCTGCACGGGCGCGCCATCGATCTGGCCGTCACGCTGCGCAAGCACGTGTACATGGGCAATACCGAAGTCGAGATGCGCGTCGTGGATGTCCGCGCCAGCGGAGGATAACGTGCGCGTCGTAGTGCAACGCGTTGCGCACGCGTCGGTCGAAGTGGACGGCCGAGAGGTCGGGCGCATCGGGCGCGGCTTCCTGGTGCTGGCCGGCTTCGGCAAGGATGACAACGACGCGCGCATCGAATGGATGGCACGCAAGGTGGCATCGCTTCGGATTTTCGAGGACGAAAGCGGGCGTATGGCGTCGGGTCTCGAGGCGGTGAACGGAGCAATTCTGGTGGTTTCGCAGTTCACATTGTATGGAGACGTCAGGAAGGGCGCGCGCCCTGGATTCGATGGCAGCGCCCCTCCGGATCGAGCCCGCGAGATGTATGAACGCTTCGTGGCCGCCCTGCGCGCGGTCTTCCCGGGGGTTGCCACAGGTGAGTTCCAGGCCCACATGCAGGTGTCACTTACCAATGACGGCCCGGTTACCATCCTCATCGACAACGATTCGCAACCATGAATCCGCTGCTCTTCCCGCAACAACAGGACCGTCTCGTGCTGGCGTCGCGCTCGCCGCGACGGATCGAGATCCTGCGCGGACTGGGCTTCGAGTTCGAGATCGAAGCGCCGCCCGAGTACCTGGAAGAAGACGCCGAGCACCACGACCCGTACGAGATCGCGCGCATGCTCGCGGTGCGCAAGTGTGAGTTTGTGGCCCTGACACGCGCGCGCGACCGCGTACTTGCCGCTGATACGATTGTCATTGTCGACGACACCGTTCTGCAAAAGCCGGTGAGCGACGCGGAAGCCCGGGAATTCCTGGCGCGCCTCTCGGGCCGCACGCATACCGTGGTGACGGGGATCGCGATTCACTACAACGGGCGCACGAGTGCAGGCGCTGAACGAACCCAGGTCACGTTTCGAAAATTGTCACCCGCGCAGATCCACGCCTACGTGGCCACCGGTGAAGGCCGCGACAAGGCGGGCTCCTACGCCGCGCAGGGGATTGGGGCCGGCCTGATCCGTCGTGTCGAAGGCTGTTTCTTCAACGTGGTTGGTCTGCCGGTCGGATTGCTCTTCGACTTGATGCAACAGGAATGAAGCCGCTTGCAGCCATACCCACCGTGCGCTTTGCGCACGGTCAACTCCGCGTCATCGACCAGACGCTACTGCCGTCGCGGTACGAGATCATTGCCCTCGCCAACCTCGATGCGGTGTGCGACGCGATCAAGAGTCTGCGTGTGCGCGGTGCGCCCGCCATCGGTGTCGCCGGCGCGTACGGGCTGCTCGTCGCCGTTGAAGAGAAGTGGGGGCGCGCCGGACACATCTTTGATTCGGGCATCAACGATGCGGGCGAGTCACGCGCACCCAGGCTCGACATGCCGGGCTCGATCGACGCGGGAGAGCTGCGCACTGCGCTGGAGGCCGCCGCCGAGCGCATGGTTGCGACGCGTCCCACGGCCGTGAACCTCTCGTGGGCGGTCAATCGCATGCGCAGCGTATGGGCCAATGAGAGCAACGCGCACGAGATCTGCCGGCGCTTGATCGCCGAGGCCGACGCGATACTGGCCGAAGACCTCGACATGGGTCGCGCCCTGACGTCCAACGGCGCCGTGCTTCTCAAAAACGGCGACCATGTGCTCACGCACTGCAACACCGGAGGGTTGTGCTCGGGCGGCATCGGGACCGCGCTGGGTGTCGTTTTCGCCGCAGTGGCGGGTGGCGCGCGCGTGAGCGTCTTTGCCGATGAAACGCGCCCGCTCCTGCAGGGCGCGCGCCTGACGGCGTGGGAGTGCCGCGAGCGCGGCATTCCGGCCACCGTGCTGGTGGACGGAGCCGCCGCCTCACTGCTGTCGACGGGGAAGATTGCGTGCGTGCTGGTCGGCGCGGACCGCATTGCGCGCAACGGCGACACTGCGAACAAGATCGGCACCATGGGCCTCGCCATTATCGCGAAGCAGTTCAACGTGCCGTTCTACGTGGTCGCGCCCACGAGCACGGTTGACGTTGCGCTTGCCGATGGCGGCGCGATACCGGTGGAGCACCGTGCCGATGATGAGGTCATGCAGGTGGCGGGCGTGCGCTCCGCCCCGGCGGGTGTTTCCGGCTATAATCCTGCCTTTGACGTGACACCGGCGCGACTCATCACCGCGATAGTGACCGAGCGCGGTGTGCACCGCGCTCCCTACGACTTCGGGAGTCAGGTATGACGCGCAAAGCGTTCACGATCGACGAAGCGAACGCCATGATTGCGGAACTGAATGAGGTATTTCAGCAGGTGCGAGAACACCGCAACACCATCCGTGAAGCGACGCAGCGAATTGACGTGCTCGACCTCCTGTGGGACAAGAGTGTGCGCGAACCTGCCAATCCGGATCACACCGAGTACGTCCGCCTCAATGAAGACGTTGATCGCGCGCTGCGCGGTTTGCAGCGCTCCATAGAAGAGGGTGTCATCGCGCGCGGGCTGCGCTTTCCGGCCGGGGGGCTCGAGAACGGTCTGGTAGATTTCCCGACTACCTACTGTGGCCGCTGGGTGTATCTTTGCTGGCACGTCGGCGAGCGCGAAGTTCGCTACTGGCACGAGACCGACGCCGGCTTCCCGGGTCGCAAGGAGATCACAGCGACGGATCGTGCGCGCATGGGTGCCGACGATCCCGAGGGCATCGACGACTCCAACCTGGATTTCCCCGAAATATGAACATCGATCTCAAGGACACACGCGCGCTCGTCACCGGCGCCAGTCGCGGCATCGGCAAAGCCATTGCACAGGCACTCATGGCATCGGGCGCGCGTGTATGCGTGCACTACCGCACGGAACGCGCTGCTGCGGAGGCGCTGGTGGAGGGGCATCCGGGCTCGCTGGCGCTCGCAGCCGACTTGGAGAGTGCGCGCGACAGCGCGGACCTGTTTGCGCGGGCGGAATCCGCGCTGGGTGGAATCAACCTGCTTGTCAACAATGCCGCGGTCGCGATTTCATCCCCGATGACGACGGGTTTCGACACCTGGGTGGCCCACTGGGACAGGACCATGGCGGTGAACCTCACCGCGTCCGCCATTCTTTCGCGCGAGGCAATCCACGCGGCAGGAACCAGCGGCCTGCGCATCATTTTCATCGGATCACGCGCCGCTTTTCGCGGCGACACGCCCGACTATCTTGCCTACGCGGCGTCCAAGGGCGGCCTTACTTCGTTGGCCCGATCCGTTGCGCGCGGCTTTGGCAAACAGGGCGTGAAGTCATTTGTCGTCGCGCCCGGGTTCACGCGCACCGAGATGGCCGAGGACTTCATTCGAGTTTATGGCGAGGACTACGCGATGAAAGACATCGCGCTCGACCGCATGACGGAGCCGCGCGACATCGCGCCCCTGGTGGTGTTTCTCGCCAGTGGCCTGGCGGACCACGCCACCGGCACGTCCATCGACGTCAACGCGGCCAGCTACGTGCGCTGACATGACAGGCGACGCGCGCGCATTCGAACTCTTCTCCCGGACCCTGGTGAACCGGTTTCTCGGTTCGCGTCTGGTCCTGCACACACCCGAGCGGGTGGAAGTCGCGCTCACGACCCGGCCGGAGTTCGGCCAGGAATACGGCATCGTGCAGGGAGGCATTATCTCCGCCCTGGCCGACACCGCCGCGGTATATCTACTGCTTCCCGGGGCGATGGACCGCGGCAGCGTGAACGGGATCGAATTCAAGATGAACTTTCTTCGCCCGGCCGCGACCGACGGGAGCGATCTCACTGCGATCGCAACGCCGGTGAAGATCGGCCGGCGCATCGCGGTATGCTCCGTCGACGTTGTACAGAAGGACCGCCTCGTGGCACAGGGAACCTTTACGTACCTGGTCGAAGCATGAGCGTCGCCAAAGAGCTGTCGCTCGAAGTGAACGATGAGCAGCGCGTGTCCGCGCTGCTGGTCCGTCCGCGTGACGCGTGGGCGCTCTACGTGTTCGCGCACGGCGCCGGGGCGGGAATGCGTCACGCGTTCCTGGAGACGGTCGCGCGCGAGCTCGCGCAGGCCGGCGTGGCGACTCTGCGCTATCAGTTTCCCTATGCGGAGCAGCGCAAACATCGTCCTGATCCTCCCGTTTTGCTCGAGGCCACCGTGCGCGCGGCGGTGGCGCGCGCCGGGGAGGAGAAGCTGCCTTTGTTCGCCGGCGGCAAATCGATGGGTGGACGCATGACGTCCCAGGCACAGGCGGGTGAGCCGCTCGTGGACGTGCGCGGACTCGTGTTTCTCGGATTTCCGTTGCACCCGCCGGGACGCCCGGGCGTCACGCGCTCGAAGCATCTCGATGCGGTCACAATTCCCATGCTCTTCATCCAGGGCACCAGAGATGAACTGGCGCACATGGAACTTATGCACGACGTGTGCAGTTCCCTCGGCAGCCGCGCCACGCTTCACGTTGTGGAAAACGGCGATCATTCATTCAAAGTGCTGAAACGTTCGGGCCGCAACGAGGCTGCAGTGATGCAGGAGATTCGAGATACGGTCGTAAAGTTCATGGGCAACCTGATCCCGAAGGAGACAGTATGAAACATTCCCCCGGCTTTCTGGCCCTGGTCCAGGCCGTGAAGCAGCGCGTGCGCGAGACCAACGTCGCTGCCGTCTGGGCCCGCATCTCTCGCGGCGAGAAATTCCACCTACTGGATATTCGCGAGGACAACGAGTGGGAGCGCGGTCATCTGCCCGGTGCGACGCATCTTGGAAAGGGAATCATCGAGCGCGATATTGAGAACACGATTCCGGATCCGAACGCCGAAATCATTCTGTACTGCGGGGGCGGATATCGCTCCGCGCTGGCGGCGGACATGTTGCAAAAAATGGGCTACACCAACGTTGTTTCGATGGACGGAGGTTACAAGGGCTGGGTGGCGGCCGGACACCCGGTCGAGAAGTAGCGCATGAGCGCACCGCGTCGCTATCCGGTCCCGGCTGCGCGCGTTCGCGTCGAAGATCGTATCGAGCAGAGCCTCTTCATCGTGACGCTGGATGTCGCCCGTTCGGCCGAAGACGCAAAAGTTGTTCTCGAAAGCGTTCGCAAGGAATTTCCGGATGCGACGCATCACTGCTACGCATGGGTTATCGGCCCGCCGGGCAGCACCGCCAACACCGCGGCC
The DNA here is from genome assembly GCA_964621155.1 of uncultured bacterium. GTDB lineage: Bacteria > Krumholzibacteriota > Krumholzibacteriia > WVZY01 > JAKEHA01 > JAKEHA01. The sequence continues at coordinate 17,306 of CAZULB010000032.1, forward strand.
GGCGATGACGGCGAACCGGCCGGCACGGCGGGAAGGCCGATGCTGAAAGTCCTCCTCAACTCCGGCGTGGGCGACGTGGTGGCGGTGGTCACGCGCTACTTTGGAGGCGTGAAACTGGGCAAGGGCGGTCTCGTCCGCGCCTACAGCGGCGGCGTGCAACACGCGCTGCGTGAGCTGACAACCCGCGAACACGTCGACTTGATCAACGTACAGGTCATTGTCCCGTATGCGGCCGTTGACGCGGTGCAGCGGGTTCTTCACAGCCAGGGCGCGCGCGTGATCGCGCAGGCGTTTTCAACGCATGCGGCTCTCCTGGTCCGTATTCCCATCGATCGTGAAGACGAAATTGCCCGCGCGCTTGCGGATGCAACCAACGGCGTGGCGCGTATCGAGCGATGATTGCGCCCGGCTCGGACTTGCTGGTACCATCCACACATGCAACTCAACCATCTCAAATCGAAGCGTGTGCTGATCACCGGCGCCAGTGCTGGATTCGGCGAGGCGTGCGCGCATGCGTTTGGCGCTGCAGGCGCTGACCTGGAACTATGGGCGCGGCGCGCCGACCGGCTGGATGCAGTCCAGCGCGCGGTGCGAGACGCGCACAAAGTCGACGTCCATACGCGCGCCCTCGACGTGCGCGACCGTGATGCCGTGCTCCAGGCCGTGCAGGAAACATTCGCTGCGGGCCGCGGCATCGACATCCTCGTCAACAATGCGGGGCTCGCCTCGGGCTTTGATCCCATTCACGAAGGCGACTACGACGACTGGGACGCGATGATCGACACCAACCTCAAGGGCCTGTTGAACGTGACGCGCGAGGTGCTTCCGCACATGGTGGCGCGCAACGCAGGTCACGTGATCAATATCGGGAGCGTCGCGGGTTGGATTCCATACCCGAGAGGTAATGTTTACAGCGCCACCAAATTTGCCGTTCGGGGCCTCACTGACTCCATCAACATCGACATGTTCGGCACCAACGTGCGCGTGTGCAGCGTGGATCCGGGCGCGGCCGAGACCGAGTTTTCACTGGTGCGCTTTCACGGCGACGAGGAACGCGCCGGAAAAGTTTATGATGGCTTCAAGGCACTGACGGGGGAAGACGTGGCCGATGCCGTCTTGTACGTCGCAACGGCACCGCCCCACGTAAATATTACCAGACTTGTCATGATGCCCACCGCCCAGCGCAGCCCATATCTGATCCATCGGGATACCAATGACAGATAAGGATCGCACCACGCATGATCCCGCGGCGCTGGCCGCGCGCATCGACAAAGTCGGTATCACGCGCGCGCAGCGGCATATCTTTCTTTGCTGTGACCAGACCGAGCCCAAGTGCAGCACGCGCGAGCACTCGCATGCATCCTGGGAGTACCTGAAGCGCCGTCTCAAGGAACTCAATCTGGCGGAGAATGGAGTGGCGCGCACGCGCGCCAACTGCCTGCGCGTTTGCCGCGAAGGCCCGGTTGCGGTCGTCTATCCCGAAGGCGTCTGGTATCGCAACTGCACGCCGGAAGTCCTCGAGCGCATCATCCAGGAGCACCTGATCGGCGGTATCCCCGTCGCCGAGTACGTGATTACGTCCCGTCCTTTGAGCGGCGGCCACATCGACCCCGAATAGCATTGCCTCTTTCTGACAATATTTGTGCGGCAAACAGAAACAAGAAGAGTCCGCGAGATAGTCAGAAATCTCGCGGACTCTTCTTGAGTGTCGCTTCGCGATATTACGAGGGCAGATAACTCTTCGCGAGCGCGACGAACGCGCGCACCTGTGTGTCGATCCAGGTTGAATCACGTCCCAGCCCAAGCGCCATGGCTTCGGCAACCGGACGCGCCGCGCGCACGGCGCACTCCGCGTCGAGAAACAGCACGCGCGTACGTCGCGCGAGCACGTCTTCAATCGTGCGCGCCATTTCTTCGCGCACAAGCCGCGTGATTTCGCGCGCGTCGTCGGGGGTGAGGGGTGTGCCTGCGAGAACGCTGGCCTCCAACCTGGCGTTGCTTGCCGGAGGACCGGCCAGTGTGGCTTCCGGCCGCGACGGATGCTCCGCAATGCCGCCCTCGCGGCCCGCCGCATCGATGGCCTCCTGCGCCATCAAGCGATACGTCGTCCATTTGCCGCCACATATCGTGACCATGCCGTCGAGAACCTCCACGCGGTGATCACGAAGCACGTTGGCACTACGACCTGCCACGGCCGGCAGTGGCCGCAAGCCGGCAAATGCACTCCGTACATCCGCGCGCGAGGGAGCATGCACGAGATAGCGTGAGGCGTGCTCGAGCAGATAGTCGATTTCCTCGAGAGTGGCATGCGGGTCGTGCGAGGGCTCGTCCACTGGAATCTCGGTCGTACCTACCAGTACGCGGCCGCGCCATGGGATCATGAACACGACGCGGTCGTCGTCGGTGCGCGGAACCAGAATCGCGGTGTCGCCGGGTAGAAAGGATGGCTCGAGCACGATGTGCGCGCCCCGGCTGAAACGCAGCAATGGAGTGACCGAGGGCTCGCGCAGCCGGCGAATCGAGTCCGCATACACACCCGTCGCGTTCACCACCACGCGCGCCCGCACCTGGAATTCCTCGTCGCGTTCGCCGTCACGCACCGTAGCGCCCGCGACGCGCCCGCCTTCGTACACAAGGCCGGTTACCGGGGCATAATTCAACACCGCGGCGCCGCGCGCAGTCGCCGCGCGCGCCAGCTCGAGCGCAAAACGCGCGTCATCGAATTGATAGTCGTGGTAGACGACGCCACCGTGCAGCCCTTCGATGCGCAGGGTCGGTGCGCGGCGCGCGACCTCCGCACCGGAAACGCCATGCGAACGTGGGGCAGTGCTGTCACGGGCGAGAAGATCGTAGAGTCGAAGTCCGGCGCTGTAATAGAAGCGTTCGACGGTGTGGTAGCATGGAATGAGGAACGCGGTGTCGTGCACGAGGTCGCGCGCAATGTCGCGCGCATGCGCGCGCTCACGCAGCGACTGCGCCACCATCTGGAAATGCCCGCCGCGCAAGTAGCGCACGCCGCCGTGAAGCAGTTTCGTGCTGCGGCTCGACGTGCCCGACGCAAAATCGTGCTGTTCCACGAGCGCGGTACGCATTCCGCGCGTGGCCGCCTCCAGCGCGCAGCCCAGTCCGGTAGCGCCGCCGCCGATGACGAGCACGTCCCACGGCTCCCGTGCCGCATCCAGCGCCGCACGCATGGTTTCACGATACATGCGGCGAACCTTACCCGAGCCGGCGCGCCTGATTCCACCTTGTTTTGAGGCTGGTGTTGCGGTTTAATGTGCACGTGCGCACCTTCAGGTGCGCGGAGGCTTTTCCCCAACTCGACAGGCGCGCAACGCCCTTCCAACATGGCTCAAGACATCGAATCGACCCAGTCAGAAACCGCCGAGCAACTCGAACGTCCCCGCGTGGAGGCGCTCGATCGCGTACTCGGGCACCCGTTCAAGGTGCTCGACGACGGCTTCGTGCGCGTCGTGGACTACATGGGTTCCGACGAATCCATTGTGCAGGCCGCGCGCGTGTCTTACGGCAAGGGCACCAAGAAGATCCACGAGGATCGGGGGCTCATCCGCTACCTCATGCGCCACCGTCACACCACTCCGTATGAGATGTGCGAGATCAAGCTCCATGTGCGCGTGCCCATGGACGCCTGGCGCCAGTGGATCCGTCACCGCACCGCCAACATCAACGAGTACAGTACGCGCTATTCCGTCGCCATCGACTCGGCGCAGACCACCTCGGCCGGGGAATGGCGCATGCAATCGACCGGCAACCGGCAGGGAAGCGCCGGCTTCGTCGATGAGAAGCTGGGTGCAGACTTCACCCATCAGGAAGCCGAACTCCATCGCACCGCGCGCCGCATCTACAACGAGCGCATCGAGGCCGGCGTCGCGCGCGAACAGGCGCGCAAGGACCTGCCGCTCTCGACATACACGGAAGCCTACTGGAAGGTCGACCTGCACAATCTCTTTCATTTCCTGTCGCTGCGCATGGACGAACATTCGCAGCTGGAAATCCGCCAGTATGCCACCGTGATCGGCGATGAGATCGTGAGCAAATGGTGTCCGCTCGCGTGGGAAGCGTTTCTCGACTATCGTATGGGCGCCATGTCGTTCTCCCGCCTCGAAACCGAGATCATGCAGCGCATCAATGCAAACGACGCGAAGGGTGCCGTGGCCATCGCCGAGAAGCACGGCTGGCTCGAGCCGGGCAAGAACGGTTTCAAGCGCAACCGCGAGCGTGAAGAGCTCGAAACCAAGCTCGCCCGCCTCAATCTCAGCATTCCCTGGCGCTGAGCGCCGCGGCAAGCACACGTGCTGGGAGAATTCGAGCTCATTGCTCCGGCGTTATTGCGGCCCCACGAGGACGTCGATGCCGATCGCCTTGACCGTCTCGTCGAAGAAATCGGCAACGCGGGCACGTTCTATCCACCCGTGCTCGTCGACAGGAAAACTCGCGTCATCCTCGACGGGCACCATCGCTGGCGCGCATCGACGCGGCTCGGCCTGGTTGCGGTGCCGTGCTACGCGGTCGATTACCTGGATGATTCCACCATCCACGTCATCTCGCGCCGTCCCGATCTCGAAGTAACCAAACGCTCCGTCCTCGACGTGGCGCTTTCCGGACGCACCTACCCGAAGAAAACCACGCGCCACACGTACGACCTTCCGGAATCCATCGAGCCGGTTCCGCTCGACCGGCTCCGTTAACCCGATGCTGCCAATAACGCCGGGCAGCCGCGAAGCGCGTCGCGTAATAACGGCCGCGAGCCTCGGGCTTGCGCTTGTTCTGGTGCTGGCTGCGCTGGCGCTGAGAAAACTCACCCATCAGGACGGAGCGCTGTTTCAGCGCGATCAGTTGCTGATGCGCGCCGGGACGGGTGCCCTCATCGGCGCTTCACTCGCCGCGATCAACGCGTTGCTCGTCGCTCGATTGGGCGTCTTCGAGCGCGTTCGACGGCTTGCCCGCCATGCGATGGAGGGAATCGAGCCACGCTGGCATACGATGCTGGTGGTTGCACTGTCCGCCGGCGTCGGCGAGGAGATTTTCTTTCGCGGCGCGCTCGAACCGGTGCTGGGGCGATGGTTCACGGCGCTCGGGTTCGTGATTCTTCACGGCGCCATCCGGATTCGTGACCGCAACAGCCTGGCATTCGCCGTATTTCTTTACGCCGCCAGCCTCGGATTGTCCGCTCTCAAGCAGTGGAAAGGGCTCGAAGCCGCGGTTTCCGCGCATTCTGCCTATGATCTTGCCATGCTCATATGGCTGGTACGCGGGTCGGCGGCCGCGCGGCGTTAGCTCACATTGACATGCGCGCCGTTTTGGCGCGATGCTCACGCCGCACATCTGTCCATCAAGGAGGCATTGCGATGAAGCGTTACGTTTATGTCCTCGCAACGGCGGTCATGCTCGTCGGTTGCTCGGGAGCCACCAAGGTCGAGCGCATCGATCCCAACGAGACCGTCGATCTTTCCGGTCGCTGGAACGACACCGATTCACGCCTTGTTTCGGAGGAAATGATCGCGGACTGCATGTCACGCCCATGGAAGGCCAATCACATGACGGCGAAGGCAAAGAACCCCATCATCATCGTGGGTCAGATCCGCAACAAGACCACCGAGCATATCGCGACGACCACCTTCATCGGTGACATCGAGCGCGCGTTCATCAACTCCGGACAGGCCGAGATGGTGGCCAGTGCCGAAGAGCGCGAACAGATTCGCGGCGAGCGCGCGGATCAGCAGCAGAACGCGAGCGAGGAAACCATGAAACAGTGGGGCAAGGAACACGGCGCCGACTACATGCTGGGCGGCGTGATCAGCTCCATCGAAGATCGCGAAAAAGGCGAGTCGGTTGTGCTCTACCAGGTCGACCTGAACCTGATCAATCTGGAAACCAACACCAAAGTCTGGCAGGGCCAGAAGAAGATCAAGAAGTACATCTCGCGGTCGTCGTACAGCCGCTAGGCCGGCGGTCGGGGATGGGCCTTCGTCGTGGATGGATGGCACTGGTGCTGCCGGCGGCGCTTCTCGCCGCCGGCTGCTCCACCTATTCCGCGCAGTCGCCGTTGATCCGCCAGGCGATGGAAGCCCAGGATTACGACAAGGCCATCAAGCTCACCGACAAGATCAACAAGGGCAACTCCGAACTCCTCTACTGTTACGAGCTCGGCACCATCCTGCACGAATCCGGCGACTACGCCGCGAGCAACGCTACCTTCGAACGCGCCGAGCAGGTGTTCGACGAGCTCTATACGAAGAGCATCTCGCGCGAAGTCGGCGCGGCGGTGGTGAACGAGAACATCGTCAAGTACCGCGGTGACCCGTTCGAGGCCGTCCTCGTCAACTACTACAAGATTCTCAACTATCTTTTCCTCGATCAGACTGCCGATGCGCTGGTGGAGTGCCGCCGTCTGAATCAGAAGCTGCAGATCATTCACGACGCGGGCGAGACCTATTTCGTGGATGATCCGTTCCTGCAGTATCTCACGGCGCTCGTCTACGAGCGCGGCGGTGAGCTGACGAGTGCGGAAGTGTCGTACCGGCGTGCGTGCGAGCTCTACGACAGCGACTCCACGCTGGTCTACCCACCGTGGCTGCACTGTGATGCCGCCGCGAACTCGCGCCGCGTCGGTGACAGCGCCCAGGCCGCCGCCTATGAAGCGCGCGCGAAGTGTCCGCCCGCGGTCGACGGCCGGGGACGTGTCCTCGTCCTTGTCGAGACGGGTGCGGTGGCGCGCAAAGTGGAAGCTGCCATCACGCTTCCCATCTTCAACAACGATCGTTACTCGAACCAAGACGCGTACTCGCGTGAGCTCTATGAGCGCCGGGGCAAGCAGTACGACAATCGTGTTGTGAAGTACTGGCTGCGCGTGGCGCTGCCAGTCATGCAGGAGGACCCGCCCGTCGTACAGAGGGCGGTGGTGCGTGCAGCGCGGGCCAGCGTAGCCGCCGAACCCCGCATAGACAACCCGGTGGAATCCAACTCCATTCGCGTCGTGGACCTCGATGCGCTGGCGAATCGTGCGTACGAGGAGAAGGAGGGTGATGTGTTCCTGCGCGCCATAGCCCGAGCTCTCGCCAAGTATCTTGCCAGCGATGCCGCGGCGCAGAAGGATGCCGGTCTGGGTACGCTTGTGAATCTGCTCGGGGTGGTCACCGAAAGCGCGGATACCCGCAGTTGGACCACGTTGCCGCGCGCGATCCAGGCCGCGCGGCTCGACCTCGACCCCGGCAGGTACAAGATCGACGTGGATATCGTCGATGCGCGGGGCGCCCTCCTCAGCCACCAGAGCTTCGACGATGTCGAAGTGACGGCGGGCGGACTCGAGGTGCGTCGTGTCAGAGTTCGTTAACCGTCTGGCTCGGGAGAAAAGTCCCTACCTCCTCCAGCACGCCCGCAATCCCGTCGACTGGTATCCGTGGGGCGATGAAGCGTTCGAGCTCGCGCGCACGCGCGACTGTCCCATCTTTCTTTCCATCGGATACTCCACGTGTCACTGGTGCCACGTGATGGAGCGCGAGTCGTTTGAAAATGAAGACGTAGCTGCACTCATGAATCGCGCGTTTGTGTGCATCAAGGTCGACCGCGAAGAGAGACCGGACGTCGACCATGTGTATATGATGGCGTGTCAGATGATGACCGGCAGTGGCGGCTGGCCCCTCAGCATTCTACTCACGCCCGACCGCCGACCGTTCTTTGCCGCCACCTATATTCCTCCCGCGGCCATGCGCGATTTCATCCCGCGCGTCGAGTCCGCGTGGCGCGACGACCGCGAGAGCCTGCTGTCCGACGCGGGGCGCATGGCGGAAGCCCTGGGCCGCGCGATGCACGCGGACGCAGGCACCATCGACGGCATGGACTTGATGCGTCGCGCCTATCAGGAACTCACCGGACGCTTCGACGCTACGTACGGTGGATTCGGGGCGCGCCCGAAATTTCCGTCACCGCACACGTTGCTCTTTCTGCTGCACTACTGGAAACGCACCGGCGACGGCGACGCGCTTGCCATGGTGGAGACAACACTCGAGCGCATGCGCCGTGGCGGCATCCATGACCAGATCGGATTTGGTTTTCACCGCTATTCGACCGACGCTCAGTGTCTGGTGCCGCACTTCGAGAAAATGCTCTTCGACCAGGCGCTGTTGCTCATGGCGTGCACCGATGCCGCGCAGGCGACGGGGCGCGCCGACTTCGCGCACACGGCGGTTGAAATCGCCGAGTACGTGATGCGCGACCTGTCTGCGACGGAGGGCGGCTTCTACTCCGCGGAAGACGCCGACAGCGAAGGCGAGGAAGGGAAGTTCTACGTTTGGACGCGCGCTGAAATCCAGGATGCGCTTGGTAATCGTGACGACACCGACGTGGCTTGCGCGTACTTCGGCGTGAGCTCCGAGGGGAACTTTCTCGAAGAGGCGACGGGACACCGAACGGGAGCCAATATTCTGCACCTGCCAAGGCCGCACGCTGACGCGGCCCGCGCGCTCGGGCTCGAAGCGGCGGAGCTCGCTGAACGTCTGGAGTCGATGCGCACGCGCCTGTTGGACGCGCGCTCGGCGCGCGTCCGGCCGCACCTGGACGACAAGGTTCTGACCGACTGGAACGGACTCATGATCGCCGCTCTCGCACGCAGCGGCCGGGTATGCCGCCGGCCCGATCACGTCGGTCGAGCCATTCGTGCTGCGGAATTCATCTCAAGTCGCCTGTCCCAGAAGGATGGAGCGCTGTTCCATCGCTATCGCGAAGGCGTCGCAGGCATCGACGGGATGCTCGACGACTACGCGTTTCTCACGTGGGGATTGCTCGAGCTCTATGAATCCACTTTCGATGAGCGCTATCTCGAACGCGCCATCGCCCACACGCGCTTCATGCTGGAAAACTTCCTCGACGAAGGCTCGGGCGGGTTCTTCATGACGCGCAAGAACGCGGAGGCGCTCGTGGCGCGGCCGCGCGAGGTGTACGACGGCGCGATTCCGTCGGGGAATTCCGCCGCGGC
>CAZULB010000033.1:0-25922 GCA_964621155.1 uncultured bacterium
TCGGCAAAGTCAAGACGGGCATGAAGAACGGCATGAATGATGTGCCGGTCGAGACCGTCACGATCGTCAAGGCGTACCGCAAGGGCGCCGCGGCCGAGAAAAAGTAAGGACTCCCGCGACGTTTGTTGCGCAAGACGCGCCCGGGCAACCGGGCGCGTTTTTTTGTTACCGGGAGGCTTTTTCTTCCGCCGAGTGGAAGGCGTGGATGATGCGATGGACGAGCGGCGCCAGGATGACGCCGGCGCTTACGATGAATACGAGCCCGGCGTAGAGGGCAAAACAGCCGGCGAAGATCTTCCCGTGCGGCGTGTGCGGCGCCTCCACCGGACCCATTCCACCCAGGAGCATACTGGCGTTGAGAAACGCGTCGCGCCACTCGAGCTGCTCGTAATGCCCGTACCCGGCCATTCCCACCGCGATCGACGCCACCACGAGAATCAGGGCCGCCCCGCCATGGCGCAGCATGCGCAGGACAAATCTCCGCGTCGAAATGGGGCGGGTCTGCCGGGGCTCGTAGAGCATCGCCGCAAGGTTGGCCCAGGTGCGGCCGCGCTGGCAATCACGATGTTTTGGCCCCGAAGAGCCCCATGACGCGGCGGGACTCCGAAACGGCCCAGGGCCTCTACCATGCCACCCCGGATGGCATAACGGACCACGCCGGCGGTTTCGTGAATATCAAGCTTGTTCACGATATTCGCGCGATGCGTCTCCGCGATCTTCACGCTGACCTCGAGCACCGACGCGATTTCTTCCGACGTCTTGCCTTCCGCCACGAGCTGTGTTCCGTAGGGACGACGAGTGCCGGGCCGATTACCTGTCGGAAGAACCCCGAGTCTCTCGGCCGTCAATATCAGAATACTTCCGTCATCCCCAGGAAGAGACCGTGAGAATCGTCGCGCCCCCAACCGAAATCTATCGTGAGGTTGGTATTGCTGTGCTTGTTGAACTTGAGGCGGATACCAAGCCCCGCACCCGGGTCAGCCCGACTGAAAGTATTGGTCTCGGGGCTGGTGGTGACGGTCGCGTTGGCGAAGACCACCAGGCCCCACAGGCCGTCGGCCGTGAGTGTGCGCCGATACTCGGTCTCGAAATAGACCTGGTTCTGGCCGCGAATGCGCCCCTGCAGGTACCCACGCGCGCCGCGGCCATAGGTGTCCCATCCGTTGGACGGCAGATTCAGATACGGTGCGCGACCGAACGTCAACCATGTGTACAGCCAGAAACCGAGCACGCTGCGACTCTTCGCGGGCATGTGCGGATAGAGGCGCATCTCCATCCACATTTCCTGCCAGTTCTCGTCCGAGCCGATTACCTTCAAGTAGTCGCGAAAACTCGCACTGAGGTAGTAACCGGCCGTTGGATTCACCAGATTGTCGCGCGTATCACCAAGCACGTTCAGCGAAACGCCGGACGCCACGGTTTCGTTCACGCCGGTGCCGCTGTACTCCGTGAAAGGTGTAGCTTCACCCTTTTTGGCACGATCATCCTGGATGTTCATGAACTCGTCGTAGTGATAGCCCAGACCGATGAACACCGGGCCGCTCGCGCGCCGGTAGAACGTTCCATAGGCGCGCACGAGCTGGAACGACATTGGATACTCTTCCTGGTCACCTTGAATATGGCCGAGTCCCCACGTCGAGCGCTCGGTGTCCAGATAACGAGCGTCGAGTTTGGTGAGCATGTTCCCCGACGTCGAGAAAATGTCCCCGCGCACCTGGGCCTGGAGTTGTCCCTGTGTCGAGTAGTTGCCCGAGATTGCGATATTGGAAAAGCGTGCCGTGGGAGAACCGCGCTGTCCCGCACCCGACACCATGGCGCCCAATGCGACGCCGTAGACGGGGTTGTAGCTGAAGGTCGGCAGAATGGCCCACGACAGGCCGGTTCTGGTGGTTCCGGAAATTTCCGGCTCGACACGCTTGTGGAGCAGCATGGCAATCAGATCCATCGCGTCGCGTTGTGGAACCGCGGCTACGGTATCCGGCACGGCGGATGCAGTCTCGACCTGAGCGGAGAGCGTGGGCGCGGTGAGGAGCGCGACCAACAGCGCGAGGGCGACCATGGCGCCAATGGTAACGCGGCGAGCGATTACTTCAACAGAACCATTTTGTGACTGCGCGTCCCGGCGGAGTGAGTGACACGAACGAAGTAGACGCCCGAGCCAACCCGGTGTCCATCCGCATCCTGTCCATCCCACGGCTGTGCATACGCGCCCGGCGCCCGTACCGCGTCGAAGAGCGTCACAACGCGCGCGCCGCGCGCGTCGTACACTTCGACTGTCGTGCGGCCGCGCGCCGGCACTGAGTAGCGGATGGTCGTGCGCGGGTTGAACGGATTCGGGTACGACGACACGGCCAATGGAAACCGTGCCGGCGCCTCGCCCACTCCCGTGAGCGTATTGATGTTCGCCGGCGCCCCCTGGTTACCCGCGTCGTCAGTCGCGCTTACAAAATAGAAGACGTAAGGAGACGCGCTCACATTCATTGACGTCAACACCGTGGTGTTGATGAACGTCGCCGTCCCGAAACCCGGCGTATTGGACCCGTACACGCTGAAGTGATCGAAGTCGGCCGCGCCGGACGGATCCCAGCCCAGAACCCCCGCCGAGAACATCACGTTGGTCGGCGCGGGGGGCGGGAGATTGTCGACGGAGTAGCCGGAATCGGCGGGCGAGTCGAAGAATGTGGATGGGCTTGCGGTGATGGCACGAACGACGAAGGTGGAGCGATACTGGCCCAGCGTAATCGTCGAGTCGCCAATCGTGGGCGCATTGAAGCTGTAAGAAGACGCCGTGGTCGCGGGCACGGTCCCCACCTGCGTGTACCCGGAGAGCGAGACCGGCGATTGGTGCGAGAGCAGAGACGGCGGCGCGTCATTGCGACGATATACTTCGTAGCCGGAGATCGGCGTCGGCGATCCGGCGCGGTCGAGTTCCGACTTGTCGAACTGGAGTTCGACCACCTGGCCCTCATCGCCGGGAACGTCGTCGACGGCAGTGATGAACGGCTCGTCGAGTCCGAACCTGGCGATGCAGATGTCCCACATTCCCGACATCGCATTGATGAGTGTGGATCCTCCGAAGTTGATGCTGGTGGCAAATTCCCCCGCAACGATCGCAAAGTGCGACGAGAACGTCGTGACCGCGAACGATTGGTCGGGGCTCGTGCTGCCGAACAGGCGACTCCACTCGTGCACTCCGGCCGAACTGAAGCGCGCCGCGAAAATGTCCGACTGCCCCGCGCTCGTGAGTGTTCCTCCGCCAAAGTCGATCGAACTCGACGCCAGGCCGCTGATCATGATGGCATCGCGGTCGTCGTACTTCACCGCCGTACACCGCTGGGTTCCCACACCTCCGAAGCGCTTGCTCCAGAGGTGATTACCGGAGGGGTCAAACCGGGCCACCACAACGTCCTGTCCGCCCGCCGTTGTCAGTGCGCCACCCCCAAAGTCGACGGTCCCGGTGATGAATCCAGCCAGAACGCAGCCGCCGGCAGTGTCCGCGTCGATCGCGTCGATCAACGCATCTCCGAAGTTCTTGCTCCACACGTGTGCACCGGCAGCGCTGAACTTTGCCAGGTAGTTGTCCGACGGCCCCGAGGACGTCAGCGTAGCTCCGCCCAGGTTGAGACTGGTCGCAAACGAACCCGTAACAATGATGTTGTCGGCACCATCCACGGCCACGTCGGCAAGCGTTTGACTGTTGGCATCCCCGACGTACTTGTCCCACACAAACGCCCCCGCCGGGCTGAACTTCGCCACGAAGAGGTCGTTGCTGCCCTGGTTTTCGTGCGACCCGCCGCCGAAATCCAGGTGAGCGGTTCCGCCCGATGCGCTCGCGACCGTCCCGGCCAGGACCGCGTTGCCTCCCGAATCGACGGCCACATCAACGCCGGGTGCCAGCGTCCAGCCGTCACCGAAACGCAGACTCCACTGGTGCACGCCGGCCGGCGAGTACTTGGCGATGAACGCGTGCTGCGTGGTGGTACTCGCAATCCAGTCCCCGCTGCCCATGTTGAGAGCACCGGAAAACCAACCGGCGATGATGACGTTGCCCGACGGGTCAATGGCAAGCGACGTCGGCCACTGCACTTCCGTCGCAATGTTGACCTTGGAGTCGCCGAAGGACTTGCTCCACTGGTGTACGCCTGCCGAGTTGAACTTCACCAGAAAGATGTCGTCCAGGGGATGGCTCGTCAGTGGCCCGCCGCCAAAATCGACCGTGCCCAGGAAATGGCCCGCCATGTAGATGTTGCCGCTCGCATCGGTCGCCACCGCGGTGACCCACTGATTGTCGGCGTCACCAAACCGCTGACTCCAAATGTGGGAAGGTGAAAGCGCGAAGGAGGCTCGTGCAACGAGCAGAATCAGCAGAACAGCAAGCGCGCGTCGGGGGCGGTAGCGCATTGGGGATGTTCTCCGTGGCCGGCGCGAGACAGCACCGGAAAATGGTGCAACGCAGTGACGTGAGTATATCGGAGTCGATCGCAGTCTGCAAACCGTTTCGCGATCAGTGACGCCCGATCAACTTGAGGAACGCGTCCTCGTCGATGACTTCCACACCCAACTTTTGCGCCTTTTCGAGTTTGGATCCCGCCTTCTCTCCCGCCACCACGTAGCTCGTCTGCTTGGACACCGACCCGACCGCTTTGCCGCCCCGCTTCTTAACTTCGGCTTCCGCCTCATCCCGCGTGAGCTTGGCGAGGGTGCCGGTAAAGACGAACGTCTTTCCGTCGAACTCGCTACTGGTCGCGCGTGGCGCCTGCTTGAATTTGACACCGGCGTCGAGCAGACGCTTGACCACGGAGCGATTCTTTTTGACCGCCGCCCACGCATGAATCTCCTCCGCCAGCACGTCGCCGATGCCGCGGATCTCGGAGAGTTCGTCCGTGGTGGCGTCGAGCATTTTGTCGATGGAGTCGAAGTGGTTCGCAAGCAATTCCGCCACTGTCTCACCCACACCCGGAATGGCCATGGCGTAGATGAAACGCGCCAGCGTGGCCTGTTTGGATGCCTCGATGGCGTCGATCACGTTCTGCGCCGATTTCTCCCCCATGCGCTCGAGCTCGACCAGCTTCTCTACTGTCAGGTGATAGATGTCCGACGGATCGCTGACGAGCTCGGCAGTGACCAGCGCATCGACGAGCTTCTCGCCCAGACCTTCGATGTCCATGGCGCCGCGCGCGGCAAAGTGAATCAACCGCCCGCGCACCTGGGCCGGACAGGTGATGTTGGGACAGCGCGTGACGGCTTCCCCTTCGATACGTTCCACCGGCGTTCCGCACTCGGGGCACTTCGCGGGCATTTTGAACTTTCGCGTGCCTTCGGGGCGCAATTCCAGAATCGGCGCCACCAGCTCGGGGATGACATCGCCGGCGCGGCGCACCCACACGGTGTCGCCCACGCGCACGTCCTTGCGCAGCACTTCGTCCTCGTTGTGCAGCGTCACGTTGCTCACGGTAACCCCGCCCACGGGCACGGGCTCCACGTGCGCGACCGGAGTGAGTGCGCCCGTACGACCGACGTACACGGCGATGGAATTGACGCGCGTGCGCGCTTCCTGCGGCGGAAATTTCCAGGCCACCGCCCAGCGCGGTGACCGCGCGCGCGTGCCGGCTTCGGTCTGCACGGCAAAGTCGTCCACCTTGATCACGACGCCGTCGATCTCGTAGGGAAGCTTGTCGCGTCCCTCGGCCAGTCTCGCGTGATACGCGACGATGTCTTCGATCGAATTGCAGCGCTCGGAAAGCGGATTAACGGGAAGTCCCCATTTCTTGAATGCTTCAAGAGACTCCCATTGCGTCTGAATTCCGGCGCCTGCAAGACCCGCCGCGCCATATGCGAAGAATCGTAGAGGTCGTACCGCGGTCACACGCGGGTCTATTTGCTTCAAAGAGCCAGCGGCGGTGTTTCGGGGATTGGCGTAGAGTTTGTCGCCTTCCTCGGCCTGCTTCTGGTTGATGCGCGCGAAGTCGGCCTTGCGCATGTAGATTTCGCCGCGCACGCTGAGCAACGCGGGAGGTTTCGCACCGTCGTCGCGAAGACGCAACGGAATGGCGCGAATCGTACGCGCGTTGGCGGTGACATCCTCGCCGTTGGTGCCGTCGCCGCGCGTCGAGGCCTGCACCAGGCTTCCCTTTTCGTACACGAGCTCCACCGCGGTCCCGTCCATCTTGGGCTCGCACACGTAGCCCGTCTCGCCGGCCGGACCCACGGCACGGATCAGCCGTTCGCGCCACTCACGCACCTCGGCTTCGTCCATGGCATTGTCGATGGAGAGCATGGGCACGGTGCGTGTGATGACCTTGAAGCCCGTGGTAGAGACCGGGGCCCCGACTCGTTGCGTGGGCGACTCGGCGGAACGAAATTCCGGCCACTCGGCCTCGATTGCTTCCAGCCGGCGCAGGAGACGATCGTACTCGGCGTCGGAGATTTCCGGATCGTCCAGGACGTAGTAGCGATAATTATGGTGGTCGAGGTCGCGGCGAATCGCCTCGACTTCGGTGCGCGTGGGCTTGCGGGTGGGCATGCCGATTGCTTTGTTGCGACTCTTGCGGTGGTTACGCCCCGCGCGAATGTCGCACGTTTACTCCTTCGTTCGCGATTGTAGCAGACGAGATAAGGACTGTGTAGAATAGGCCCATGGCGCGACGCGAAGCACCTGCATCCACGGAAAAACCGCTCATCGGAGAGCTGGAACGCCTCGGCCCGGGCGGGCGCGAGGCGCTTGTGATCGGTGTCGGCGCACCCGGATTCGAGGCGCTCTCCCTGCAGGAAAAGCGCTTCGCCTATTTCATGTACCGCGCGGCCATCCCCGGGAACGCGATTGCCTACCACCAGGCCCACCGCGATGCGTACGCCATCGTGCGCCTGTTGGAAACCGTGTTCGCGCATTCGGCCGGGCTCGAAAAGCCCGTGCGCGACGGAATCCACGATTACCTGAAGATGGTGTGGCTGCACCACGGCCAGTACAACCATCACACGCACCACAAATTCGTTCCGGCCACGCTGACGCCGCACATGCTTTCGGACGCGGTGCGCCACGCCGAGCACCAGGGTGCACAGTTTGACGCAAAACCGGATGTTCTCCTCGGGAAGCTGCACAAGTCCATCTTCGACGCCAATCACGAGCCCGTGCAGACCTACCAGTCCGCCGACGGCGACATCATCGCCCAGAGCGCAATCAATTATTACGATCCCGGAATAACGCGCGCCGAGATCGAAGCACTCCCCAAAGAATGGCAACACCGGGTGAATGTGCGCTTCGCGCGTGCAAGCGACGGGCGCGTGCGACCCGAAGTATTTCGGATCGGTGGATTATTCGGCGCCGAGCTCGAGACGATTTCGTTTTTCGTAAAGCTCGCAATTCCCCACGCGGAAAACGAAGAGCAGCGCTCGGCGTTGCGTTCGCTTCTCGCCTACTACGCGTCGGGTGACGAGCAGGATTTCCGCGAGCACATGATCCACTGGCTCAAGAGCGATGCGCGCGTCGACTATTTGAACGGATTCATCGAGAGCTATCTCGACCCGCGCGGCACCATCGCGCAGTTCGAGGGCAACGCGAGCTTCCGGGCCGGTGGTGGGTTGATCGAGAAAATCGCCGAGCACGCGTCGTACTTTGAGTCGCGCATGCCGTGGCCGGCGGCGTACAAGCGCACCGACGTGTCGCGCCCCGTGGCCACCATCGTCAACGTGCTCATCGAAACCGGCGACGCCGGGCCGGTGTCGCCCGCGGCCTACAACCTTCCCAACTACAACGACATTCGCAACCAGTACGGCAGCAAGAACGTCATTCTCAATAATATCGAGAACACGCGCGCCGAGGGCCTCGAGCAGATGGTCGTGAACGAGTTCTATCTCCCCGAGTACCGCGACGCCATGCTCGCCCTCACCAGCACCTTGATCCGGCCGCTGCACGTGTACCTCCACGAAGTCATCGGCCACGGCTCCGGCCGCCCCGATCCCAAACTCAACGCCGATCCGCGCGCATCGCTGGGACGCCTCTATTCGGCGCTCGAAGAGTGCAGAGCAGACCTCGTCGGTCTGTACCACATCGGCGATCCCAAAATGGTGGAGTTCGGCGCCTACGAAGCGCCGATGCGCAACGTCGTCATCGAGACCGCGTACGTTGGCTATCTGCAGTCGTGGATGTCACGGATGGATCGTGTGGAAAGTGACGAAGTCCGCGAGGCCCACGACCGCGGCCACCACGCCATTCTGATGTGGCTCGTGCGCGGTGGCGACCAGGGCAAGGACTACGGCGTCGAGGTGAAGCAGGTGGAAGGAGACTTCTTCGTGCGCATCACCGACCCCGACCGTGTGCACGAAGGCGTGAGCGAACTTCTCTCCCGCCTCCAGGTGATCAAATCAACCGGCGACGCCGCCGGCGCCCAGCGCATCTTCGATGAGTTTGGTACCAAGCTCGATCCCGAGTGGAAAGCCAACATCCACGCCCGCCGCGAGCGCCTGAAGCTCCCCAAGATCAAGGCCTTCGTGTTCCCGCACCTGAAGCCCGTGATGCGCCGCGACGAAATCGTCGACGTGAAGATCGCGTATGACGAAGATCTGACCGCGCAGCAACTGCGTTTCCGCCGCCTCGAGCATTCCCGCGAACTCACCGACGATTAGCGTTCCCTGCTTGCGCGTTTGCGCACCAGAACCCTAAGATGCCGGGTATGAAGTCCAAGTCCACAGACGAACTACTCGAGAGCGAGAAGGATTTTTTCGATCGGGAATCGGCGGGGCTCAAGGATGAGGAGCTCATCATCAAGCCGCGCACGATCGAGCGCTACAAGAACGCGCGTCCGAAGGTCGGGAATTTCTCCAAGGACAACCTGTTCGCGCAGATCCTTCCGCTCGAGGGCAAGAAGGTGCTGGATTACGGCTGTGGCGCGGGGGACAACGCGTGCCTGCTGGCCGCGTGCGGCGCGGAGGTGTGGGGCTTTGATCTATCGCCGGTTTCCATTGAGAAGGCGAAGCGCCGGGCCGAGCTGATGGGGCTTTCGCATCGCGCGCACTTCGATGTGTTTGCGGCCGGCCAGACGTCCTACGCCGATGAGCAGTTCGACATGGTGATCTGCTTCGCGATTCTGCACCACCTGCACATGATGCTGGACGAGGTGTACCGCGAGATCAATCGCGTCACCAAACCGGGTGGTGCGTACTATGCAATCGAACCGGTGGCCAATCACGTGATTGTGCGCAAACTGCGCAAACTGTTTCCGGTCGAGTGCATCGCGACGCCCGACGAACGCCAGCTTTTCAACCCCGAGCTGCAGCGCATCGACCAGTTTGGCTTCAACGACGTTCACTTCACATATTCACTCTTCCTCGAGCGCTTCTACCGCGTCTTCGGCGAGAACACGCAACGACCGCTGCGCAAGCTCGATGATCGCCTCGACAGAATGTTCCCTTTTCTTCGTCCGCTCTATGGCGTGGTGCTTGTCAGCGCCGTGAAGAAAGGTCACGCATGATCTTTCACCAGATCGACGCCGGCGGAGACCGGAACTACGCGTATCTGATCGCAGACAGGAGCGGCGGCGTCGCGGCCCTGTTCGATCCGCCGCCGGACACCGCGCGTTATGCCGGGCTCATCGCCGCTGAAAAGCTCACGGTCGAATACATCGTCATCACGCACGGACACAACGACCATGTGTGGGGGATGGCACCGGCGAAGAAGGCATTCGGCGGGAAGATCGTCGGTCACTCGTCGATCTACATCGATACCGATCTGAAAGTGGACGAGGGCGACACGCTCCCGCTTGGTTCGCTCACGCTGAAATTTCTCTACACACCGGGTCATACGGACGACCACATGTGCGTCGTGTGCGAAGACAACGTGATCACGGGCGATGTGCTGTTCGTCGGCAAGGTCGGCGGCACTGACCTCGGCCCCGGTGCCAGGAAAGAATGGGACAGCCTGCAGAAACTGATGCAGCTCCCCGACAACACCAGGGTCTGGCCGGGGCACAACTACGGCGTAGCCCCGTCGTCGACCATCGGCCACGAGAAGAAAACCAATCCCTTCCTCATCCAGCCCGACTTCGACGCCTTCATCCACCTCAAGGCCAACTGGCTCGACTACAAGCGCAAGCACGGAATCAAGTAATCCCGGCGAGGCACGCGCCTTGCGAAATGGTCAGTTAACGCGCCCGGACACGCCATCACGCCGATGGCTGCCACGTTTTGGCGCACGAAGGACCGTTGCGCATGGCCAGTTTCTTGCCGGCCACCACAGATCGCATCCACGACCTGGCTTCCGAGCTGGTGCTCTCGCTGGAGCTCTCACGCGGTGAAGGTTGCGACCTCGCCGCCACCGCCCAGGCGGCGGAGCGCTTCGCGCGCGAAGTGCACGGCGTGCTGGTGTCGGCCGAGTCTGCCGGCGAGACCGGATCCACGGCCCGCATCGATGAGACCTGCCGCACGGTCGAAACCGCCTATTCACATTGGAAGAGCGTGGACACCGCGTTCTCGCAGACGCTTCGTCTCGCGTACGAGAACCAGGTGCCGCGCACGAACCTCCAGCTCGACGACGTGCACGCAGGGCTGCGACAGCGTGTGGGCGATCCGGTAGCAGAAGCGTACACGGATCTGCGCGCGCGCTGGGCGTCGCACGTCGCCTCTCGTCCCTGGGACACCTATCTCAATCGCGCACCGCAGCACGTGGATCGCCCGGCGCTCGAACGGGCGCTGGCGGGACTGGCGCGCGGCGACGACCTCGACGTCGAGGATGCCATGGCGGCGATCAGCGGCCCTTTGCGCTACGCATTTGCAGACCACCTGCGCGAACACGCCGACGATTTGAACGATCTTGAAATTGGACTGTGGCGCCGCCCCGAAATTCTCGTGGCCGGCGACTACTGGGGACATGCGAAGGGCACACGGCTTCTCGATGTGCTGGCGCAGAACGGCCCCGAGCGCACGCGCGATGCGGCGCGGACACTGGCGGGACTCTTCGGAACGGCGCGTGCCGGTGCGGCCTCGGTCATTCGCGACCTGCAGAACGTGCACGAATCGCAGCAGGAGCGTTTTGCGCGCTGCCTCATGCTGCACCCCGATTACGAAGTTCGCCGCTATGCCGCCAACAACGTCGACATCAATTCCATCTGGAAAGTGGTTACGCCGGAGAGCGTCCCGTGCGCCGCTATTCTTACCCTGCTCGAACGCATGGTCGGGTCGAGTCGTTACACGACGTCGCAGCGCAAGATCTTCTTCGATGCTGTGTATCGCCGCCTGCTCACGCTCTCGGGCCGCTCCGACGTGTTGTATGCGCGCGGCATCGTGCGCATCTTCGTGAAGCTGAACTTCTTCCTGGAAGACTCCTATTTCCTGAAACTCTCGGCGCTACTCGACTACCTTGCCGCCAAGGAACGCGCGCATCGCATTCACGATGGCCTGCTTGACGATTACATCTCGCGCATGAAGAGCGAGAAAGAGAAGGCGGGGCACATTCCCACAGAGGAGCCGGCGTTTGACGGGATTCCGCTCGTGGTGCTGCGCCGTCTGGCGCGCGACGGGCACTTCTGGAAAACACTGATTGCGCACCCGATCGCCAAGATTGCGCGCGAAACGGTGCCGCACGTCTCCACGCGCGACCGCGCCATGCTTGTCGCCACCAATCACCGCACCAACCCCGAGGTGTTGCGCGGGCTGGGCCGCAAGCGCGACCTGTTCACGACGCACAGCGCGCGCATGGCGCTGCTCAGCAATCCGCAGACACCGGTGGCGGTTTCCATGGGCTACTTCGCCGACCTCACCGCCGCCGATGTCGAAGCGCTCCTGCGGCGCTCAACGGTGCACCCCGAGCTGCGTACGCAGCTGCGCATCCGTTACCAGGCCGACAAACGCTAGTTTCCCACTGATTGTGCTTGCCGTTCACGTGGCGCACCGGTAGCGTGGTGGGTTGATGAGCCACGAACTCGGCACACTGCTCCCCGCCTGGTGGACGATTCCCTTCGCGGGGATGCTTCTTTCCATTGCGCTGTTCCCGCTGGTCGCACCCCGCTTCTGGCACCATCACTACCCCAAGGTGGCACTCTTCTGGGGCCTCGCACTGGCAGTGCCATTTGCGGTGGCGTACCGGGGCCAGGCCGCACACCATCTGGCGGAGACGATTCTGGCCGAATACGTCCCCTTCCTGGTGATCTTGTGGGCGCTCTACACCGCAGCATCCGGCATCGTGGTGACGGGGTCGCTGCGCGGCACGCCGCTTCAGAACATGTTGATCATCGCAATCGGTGGCATGGTGGCCTCGTGGATCGGGACCACGGGGGCTTCGATCGTATTGATCCGTCCGTTGATCCGTGCCATCTCCTGGCGCAAGCACCGCGCACACACCATCGTGGCGTTCATATTCGTGGTGAGCAACGCGGGCGGGCTGTTGACGCCCATCGGTGACCCGCCGCTGTTTCTCGGATTTCTGCACGGAGTTCCGTTCTTCTGGACGCTGCGCCTGCTGCCCGAGATGATAACTGTCATCATCCCGCTGCTGGCCCTCTATTACTTCATTGACACCCGTTACTACCGGCGCGAAGCCGCGCGCACTGTTGAAACCGCTGCGCACCGGCCCGGCATCGTGGGCTGGAACAATGTTCTACTGCTGCTGGGAATCGTCGCGTCGGTGGTGGTGAGCGGCTCCATCGACATTGGATCCGTCAACATTCTGGGGGTGGAGAACTCCATCGCCGGACTTGGGCGCGACGTCGTGCTGATCATATTCGGCCTGCTTTCCTTGAAGACTACGCCGAAGAGCATCCATCGCGAAAACCAGTTCTCATGGGGGCCCATCAAGGAAGTGGCGATCCTCTTCGCGGGAATCTTCATCACAATGATTCCTGCCATTGCCATCCTGCGCGCGGGCGAAGAGGGCGCGTTGCACGGGTTGCTGGCCCTGGCAAAGGAGCCGAAGGACTATTTCTGGCTGACGGGAGTTCTTTCGAGTTTTCTCGACAATGCGCCCACGTACCTCACGTTCTTCAACACGGCCCTGGGAGCACTCGAACCCGGCAAGCCGGAAGTGGAGGCGGTGCATCACCTGCTCACGACCCACGCGCACTACCTCGAGGCCATTTCGTGCGGCGCCGTGTTCATGGGGGCCAACACCTATATCGGCAATGCACCCAATTTCATGGTCAAAAGCATCGCCGAAGAGGCCGGCATCGAGATGCCAAGCTTTTTCGGATATTTGTTCAAGTATTCGATTCCGGTACTGATTCCACTCTTCTTGTTGGTCACGCTGATTTCGTTCCTCTAGATTAGAGACATGGCTCGATACGTCGAACTTGTGATTCAAGGCAACGATCGCGACCTGAAAGGTTACCTGACCGGGTATTTCTCGACGGGCAAGTCACCGCGCCTTATCTACGCCGACGAGGCGGGTTTTCAGCTCCATCGCCTGCGCGAACGCATCCGGCACGGTGGCGAGGTGCAGCACGTCCTGGTGGAAGAGCAGGGCGCCGACCATGTGCGCCGCGCGTTGAAGGCAGCCGAGCCTCGTTACCAGTTCGAGCTCAAGGACGACCGGGTCGTGGAGACGGGATTTTTTTCGTTTGAGTTCAACACGCCCAGCCGCGACGTGGCGGCGAGGCTGAAGCAGGTCTTTGCAGCCCTGCCGGCGGGCGTCACGCTGAACAACTACGCGCCGAAAGAGGAGTCCAGCGGCCGCGCAGGCGGCACGGAGCTGTATGCGCCCGAGCACGACTACACTTTTTCCGGGCAGGGAGAAATTCGCGGCGACTTGTTTACCGTCGTAGCTGTGCGCCGGTCGATCGACGAAATCGACTTTACGCGCTGCCACGACATCGAAATCGCCGACAACTAGCCGGCGTGTTCAGCGCTTCGGCCCCACCGCCAGAATCTTCCGCTGCACTTCGGGATCATCCGGCAACAGGCCCGCCGACGGCAGGCGCCTGGTTACTTCCATCCACTTCGGGTTCTTCGCGAATACCTCTCTAAAATAGACGAGCGCTTCTTTCTCGTGGCCGCTTGTAAAAAGGGTGACCGCAGCCCAGTACTTCACTTCGGGATTGGTGGGAAGCTGTCGCGCGGCGTCGCCATAGGCCCTGAGCGCGTCATCCATCCTGTTCTCCGACATTGCGGCGTCGCCATCATCCATCTTGTCGTAGGCGCGATGCATCGCGACCAGGCGGCGTAGTTCCTTGACCGGCTCCGCGTTGTCCTCCACGCGCAGATCGATCACGCGATCGGCCCACGGGCGCCCGGTCGATTGCGCCGGCACGATCAGAATGGCCGCTGACTGTTTGCCGCGAATGTCGCCGCCTTCTTTCTGAGCGGCCTCGAGTGCCTGCAGCAGCCGCTCGGCGAGATCGCCCTTTGCAGTTTCATAGGCGTGTGCCATCGCGTCCCACACCGTGTCCTTCTCCATGAGATTGGCCTCGGTGCAGAACTGCGCGCCGGGATGATCGCCGGCGGCCTGAATGCACTTGGAGCCCGTGTGCGCGGCCACGCGTCCGGCCGCGTCCACCATGGCCACCTGTCGCACGGCTTCCTGCGGGTCGGCTGCGATGAGAGCATCGAGTGCCTGCTGCGCGGTCTTCCCCGCTTTCATGAGCTCCAGTCCAAGAGGACCATAGGAAACCTCTGTGAACGATTGCGTCGCCACCGCGCCTACGCCAGCCTCGGCCCACACCACGTGCGCGCCCACGGAGAACCAGTGCGATTGCACGGCCACACCGAGTTCGCCGGTGGTGGAGTCGCGCGCCACGATGGAGTACGTGTGCACGGGACGCGGGACACGCATCGAAAGCGGCGCGATATCCGCCGCGCGCGCAACACCGTTCAACAGGGTAAATGCCGCAATACCAATCCAAATCGCTCTCATGTGTTCCTCCATGCATGCCCGCAGGCGATTGACGCCGCCGGGCAAAACGCCTATCCTCGGGACCGCGCGGTTAACGCTACCACAACCGCGACAATCCCAGTACGCCGCTATCGATAGGACGGACATGAACGCTCCGAAAGAAGCCCTGCTCGACCGGTTCCTGCGCTATGTGAAGATTGACACCCGCTCCGATGAGAACTCCACATCCTGCCCCAGCACTGCCAAACAGTGGGATCTCCTGCGCCTTTTGCACGAAGAGCTGCTGGGCATGGGCCTCAAGGACGCGACCATCGACGAAAACGGCTACGTTTTCGCCACGGTACCGTCGAACCTCGCACCCGAGCATGCCGCGCGCGTGCCCGTGGTCGGGTTCATCGCGCACGTCGACACCGCACCCGCCATCACGGGAACCAACGTGCAGCCGCACGTGCACAAGAACTACAAGGGCGGCGACATCAAGCTGCCTGGCACCACCGGACAGGTGATCCAGGTCAGCGAATATCCCAACCTCGAGCGCATGTACAAGGGCATGGACATCGTCACCACTGACGGCACGACCCTGCTCGGTGCCGACGACAAGGCCGGTGTTGCGGAGTGCATGACCGCGGTTGATCTCTTCCTGCAGAACCCGGACATCCCGCGCGGTGTCGTGAAGATCGGCTTCACGCCCGACGAGGAAATCGGTCGCGGCGCGGACAAGTTCGACGTGAAGCGCTTTGGCGCCGCCTTCGCCTATACCATGGACGGTGGACCGCTGGGCGAGATCGAGTACGAAACCTTCAACGCCTACGGCGCCACCATTGCGATCGAGGGCTTTGGCGTGCACCCGGGATACGCCAAGGGCAAACTCGTGAACGCCATCCGCATCATGGGCGATTTCATCACGCGTCTACCGCGCGAGATGAGCCCCGAGATGACCGACCAGCGCGAGGGTTACATCCATCCTTACGTCACAACCGGGCAGGACAACTCGGCCAGCCTGCGCCTCTTGCTGCGCGACTTCGAGATGAGCGGGATCGAGAAGCAGAAGAAGATCATCGAAGGAATTGCCGACGAGGTGCGCAAACTTCACCCCAAGGCCAAGATCAACGTCGACATCAAGGAGTCGTACCTCAACATGCGCTACCAGATCGACAAGGAGCCGCGACTGGTGACGTATGCGGAGGAGGCGATTCGTCGCATTGGAGTGACTCCCAAACATTCCATCATCCGCGGCGGCACCGACG
The DNA here is from genome assembly GCA_964621155.1 of uncultured bacterium. Classification (GTDB taxonomy): domain Bacteria; phylum Krumholzibacteriota; class Krumholzibacteriia; order WVZY01; family JAKEHA01; genus JAKEHA01. The sequence continues at coordinate 16,060 of CAZULB010000033.1, forward strand.
GCGCGCGGCTGTCTTACATGAACCTCCCCTGCCCGAATCTCTTCGCGGGCGGTGAAGCCATTCACTCCACGCTGGAATGGGTTCCGGTACAGGTGATGGAAAAGGCGGCGGAGACGATCGTGAGGCTGGCGGAGATCTGGGCAGAGCGGACGACGACCAAGCAGTAGCACTGTCGCGATAACGACGGGATTCAGAAACTACGTCTCACCCGCCGATAGCCGCCGATCAACTTCTTTTCGAAGACGAAACGAAGCGGCCGCTTGATCTCGAGACTCTTTTCTTCGCGAAGATAGTTTCTGGCCCTTTCCAGCTGCTCGGCGCTGGCAAAGGGCGGCCAGGCTTCCTGCGCCTGTTTGAACGCCACCGCGGCCGCGTCCCCTCTTCCCTGGTGGGCGAGAAAACTCACGCGACACAATGAGACATTGGCCGCGCCCAGGCGGTCGCCGTCCTCGATCAACAGCCGTCGTGCCTCATCAATCAGCGCGAGCCCCTTCTCCGTGGGAATGCGCGAGACGTGATCCTCGAGCGCTTCCAGAGCGCTGGCCGGAATCTCGCTCTTCAGGCGGAAGGCGACGGTCGTGGCGCCAAGCACGTTGTGCACCGGTTCCACGTACTCCTTCAACCGCGACATCACCATCGGTACCCAGTACGTCCCCCAGTACTTGTAGTCCTGGCACACGAGCAGAGTCTTTCCGGGCTCGATGCGCTCGCGCACGATGCGCAGGAGATGCGACATCCCGCGCCATGACTTCGCGCCGTCGATGAAGAGAATCTCAATCGGCCCTTTGCCGGGTGCGACGTCCAGCTTCCGCACGCTGGCCTCGTTGGCGGAGCGTTTCGCGGTGGCGTCGTGATCACCCTCGATGGTTTCGTCGGGAAGCGTGGCTGCGTGGGACACGACGATGTCGTGGTAGGTCTCGAGATTCTTGAGAAAGTAGGGCTCGAAGGATTCCCCGGGCTGAATGGGCAGCGACGCGCGCGCGACCATGAATTCGCGCCACAGAAAATTATCCACCGCGTGGAGCCGCCCTTCCGACGGACGCCCCGAGGCGTGCATACCGGCGGCGAGGCAAATCGTGCTCCCGCCCAGCCACGGTCCGATTTCGAGCACGATGCCCCCGCTCATCCACACCGATGCGCCCAGCCAGTAGAGGTATTGCGTTTCCTCGGGCTGAAGCATGGTGGGAATCTCGCGCGGATACGCGAAACGAACCCATTTCCAGGCACGGTGTTCCATGGGAGCGGGGCGATTATGCTACGCTTGGCGCCGGGAGGCAACCATGTGCAGAAACATCCGGACCCTGTCCAATTTTGAGCCACCGGCAACCGACGACGAGATCCGGGCGTCGGCACTGCAGTTCGTGCGGAAGATCAGCGGAACGACCAGGCCCTCGAAAGCGAACGAGGAACTCTTCAATCAGGCCGTGGATGAAGTAGCAACGGTCGCGCGACGGCTGGTTGATCAGTTCGTGACCCACGCCCCGCCGCGCAACCGCGAAATCGAAGCTGCCAAAGCGCGCGCCCGTGCACAGGAACGCTACGGCCGCTGAGGCGCGGTTATCGATAACGTGCGGCCACGTGGATGGCTGCGTCACCAGCGGAACGCCACACCCGATCGCAGCTCGCGGGCGTAATCAGAAGAGAAGGAAGTACGCAACCACGCCGGCAAGGATGACGCGATACCACGCGAAGGCTTCAAGGCTGTGGCGGCGCAGGAAGTTGAGCAGGAAGCGGATCACCAGCCAGCCGAAGATTCCCGAAGTCAGGATGCCCACCACCAGCGCGACCTTCTCGTCGTGGGCCATGGGAACGTCGGAACCAACGAGGTCGAGCGTCTTCTTGAAACACGCGCCGAAGGTGATGGGCGTGGCCAAAAGAAACGAAAACCGCGCCGCTTCGTCACGACGAAGCCCGCACATCATCCCGGTGACGATGGTGATACCGGAGCGCGACACGCCGGGAATCAACGCCAGCGTCTGCGAAGCACCGATGGCGATCGCCCGTCCCAGCGTGAGTTTTTCCATGGCTGCGTTATGCACAAACTTGTGTTCCGCAAGCGCGAACAGGAGCGCGCCGAGCACAAGCGTCACCACGATTACCAGCGGATGGCGGAAATATATCTCGATGGCGGCTTCGTACTTGTAGCCCACGACGGCGGCCGGCATACACGCGGCGATCAGATACCAGGCGATGCGCCCCATCGGGTCCGGGCGACGCAGCAGCGTGTTCACGAGGCCGCGTGCCAGCGCCATGATGTCTTTCCAGAAATAAATGACGATGGCGATCAGCGTGCCGAGGTGAAGCGCGACATCAAAGGTGAGGCCGTCGGCTGCCTCGAAATCCAACCACGTGCGGGCGAGAATCAAGTGCCCGGACGAAGAAACGGGCAGAAACTCGGTGAGGGCCTGGACCAGGCCCAGAATGAATGCGAGGAGGGCAACCGGCATGGCTATTTGGTTGCGTCTGCTCCCACTTCGACGAGCACGTGACCGAAGCTGACCTGCTCGCCCACCTTGATATTCACACGTCGCACGACGCCGTTGGCAGGTGATGTGATTTCGTTGTGCATCTTCATCGATTCGAGGACGACCAGCGGCTGGCCGGCTGTGACGTGCTCGCCTTCACGAACGTGGAGAGCAATGATACCGCCGGGCATCGGCGCCTGGACGCGACCATCGCTGCTGCCACCCGCGCTTACCACCGGCGAGTCGGTATCGACGGCGGCCAGCGGCCGCACATACGTGCGCCCATCCAGCGACAACTGCGCGCCCTGCTCATTCGCCGATGCAAATGCGACGTGCGAACTGGTGCCGATCAGAAAAGAGAAAGAACCGCCGAGCCGGATGACGTTGCTTACCGCGTGGCGGCGGCCATCGACGACAACCGTTAGCTTGTCGCCGCTGCGTTCGATGACGACATCGCGTCCAATTCCATCCAGCACGATCCTCGCCATGGTCAGCGCGATCCCCCGATCTCCCAGTTGCCGCCGCTCTCCCACGGTGACGACTCTCGTTGTGAGGATGCCGCGGAACCGCGGCGTGCCCCGCCGGTGAGGCCCAGTTCGTCGGCCAGCGCGGCGGCCACGAATGCTTCATCGGGAATCGACTCCTCGGTCGGCGTGAAGATGTCCTTGTGCTCGTCCAGAAAGGCCGTGTTGACGTTGCCGCGCACAAAATCCGGATGTGACAGGATGCGCCGGTGCAGATCGATGCCGGTCTTGACGCCGTGCACGACGTATTCATCGAGCGCACGCAGCATCCGTCGGCGTGCCGCGTCGCGGTCCTCACCGTACACAACCAGTTTGGAGAGAATGGGGTCGTAGAACGGCGTCACTTCCCAGCCTTCATACACGCCGGTGTCGTTGCGAATACCGGGACCCGATGGGTGACGCAACAGCGAGATGACGCCGCACGACGGCATGAAGTTGTGCATCTCGTCCTCGGCGTAGATACGGCATTCGATGGCGTGTCCGCGCTGCGCCAGATCCTTCTGTGCGAAGGTGAGCTCCTCGCCGCGCGCAATGCGAAGCTGCCACTGGACGAGATCGACGCCGGTCGTGAGCTCCGTGATGGGATGCTCCACCTGGATGCGCGTGTTCATCTCGAGAAAGTAGAAGTTACCGGCCGCGTCGAGGATGAACTCAATGGTGCCGGCGTTCACGTAGCCGACCGCGCGCGCGGCGGCCACCGCCGCTTCACCCATCTTCGCACGCAACGCCGGCGTCAAAGCCAACGAAGGCGTTTCTTCGACGAGCTTCTGGTGGCGGCGCTGAATGGAGCACTCGCGCTCGAAGAGGTGCACGACATTGCCGTGCGCATCGGCGAGCACCTGAAACTCGATGTGGCGGGGATGTTCGATTTTCTTCTCGACGTAAACCGTGTCGTCGCCGAACGCGGAGCGCGCTTCTCCGATGGCGGCGCGCGCCGCCGCCTCGAGCTGGGCACGGTCGGTTACCAGGCGCATGCCCTTGCCACCGCCACCCGCAGAGGCCTTTACGAACACGGGCATCTCGATCTTCTGCGCTGCCGCCACCACGGCGGCGGGATCGTTGCTGCCGCTCTCGGTTCCGGGCACTACCGGAACCCCGGCTTTCTTCATGATGGCGCGCGACTCGAGCTTGCTGCCCATGGCGCGAATGGCCGCGGCGGGCGGCCCGACAAAAGTGATCCCTTCCTTCTCGACGCGCTCGGCGAACTTCGTATTCTCAGCCAGGAAACCGTAGCCGGGATGAATGGCATCGGCGCCGGTCTGTTTCGCGGCGGCAATGAGCGCGTCGACGTTCAGATAGGATTCGAGTGGAGATGGAGGCCCGATGCACACGGCTTCATTGGCGCGCAACACATGAAGACTCTTGCGGTCCGCTTCGGAGTAAACGGCGACAGCGGGGATGTCGAGCTCATGGCACGCGCGCATGATGCGCACTGCGATCTCGCCGCGATTGGCGACAAGCACTTTGGTAACGCGCCGCGCGCGTGGGGCCTCACGCTTCAACGCCACGTCAGGCCTCGGGATCCCAGTTGGGCTTGCGCTTCTCGAAAAAAGCGTTGAAGCCTTCCTGACCCTCGTCGGAGCCGCGCAGGCCCGCGATGGTGCGCGCCGTGTACTCCTGCACCTGCTCGAGCTGCGACCAGGAAACGCGACTGATGAGCTGTTTGGTGGCAGCGATCGCCTTGGGCCCGGCCTTCAGGAAGCGGTGCACCCAGCGCTCGATGGCGAGATCAATGTCCGTGATCTCGACCACTTCATTGACAAGGCCGATGTCGCGCGCCGTGGGCGCATCGAAGATACGACCCGTGAGAAAGTAGTCGTGGGCGTTGGTTTCGCCGATCTTGCGCAGCACATAGGGCGAGATGGCAGCCGGCGCAATCCCGAGCAGAATCTCACGCAACGCGAACTTTGCGTCGGATACCGACACGCCGATATCACACGCGCTCACCAGCCCCACACCACCACCCATGCACGCGCCGTTGATGCGTGCGATGGTGGGTTTGGGCAAACGGTAGAGCGCTTCGAGCATGCGCGCGAACACCATCGCGTCCTGCACATTCTGCTCGAACGTGTACTTCGACACTTTCTTCATCCAGTTGAGGTCGGCACCGGCCGAGAACACGTCGCCGGCGCCCGTCAGCACCATGACACGCACGCGGTCGTCCTTCGCTATCGCCGCGAGCGCGTCCGTCATCTCGTTGATGAGGACGTCGTCGAATGCGTTCTTGACCGATGGGCGATCCAGCGTGACGCGCGCGATCGGACCGTTGCTTTCCAGGCGAAACGTGGTGTACGTCATACGCTCACATCCTGAACACGCCGAAGCGATGATCCGGAATCGGCGCGTTGAGTGAAAGGCTGATGGCCAGAGCCACGGCCTGACGTGTGTCGAGCGGATCGATTACGCCGTCGTCCCACAGCCGCGCCGTGGAATAGTACGCGCTGCCCTCGCGCTCGTATTTCTCGAGAATCGGTTGCTTGAACTCGGCCTCTTCCGCCGCCGTCGTCTTCTTGCCCTCCGACTGCTTCACCGTCCAGAGCACGTCGGCGGCCTGCTGGCCACCCATCACGGAGATCTTCGCGCTGGGCCACATCCATAAGAGGCGCGGTGAATAACCGCGACCGCACATGGCGTAGTTCCCAGCGCCGTACGAGCCACCGATGATGACCGTGAACTTGGGCACCTGCGCCGCCGCCACGGCGTGCACCATCTTGGCGCCGTCGCGGGCGATGCCGCCATGCTCGAACTCTTTGCCTACGATGAAGCCGGTGATGTTCTGCAGGAACAGGAGCGGCACCTTGCGCGCCGCGCACATTTCGATGAAGTGCGCGCCCTTGCGCGCGCTCTCGGCAAAGAGAATGCCGTTGTTGGCCACGATTCCCACCGGATAGCCCATAATGCGAGCAAAGCCGGTGACCAGCGTGGTCCCGTAGAGCGCCTTGAATTCATGGAAGCGACTGCCGTCCACGATGCGCGCGATCACCTCGCGCGCGTCGAAGGGTTTCGACAGATCCTTCGGAACAATCCCGTAGAGCTCCTGTGGATCGTAATGCGGATTCTCGCTCTCGTGCGTTTCCAGGAGTGTCCGTTCGCCGCGCCCGAGCCCTTCGATCACGTTGCGTACAATCTGGAGCGCATGCTCGTCGTTCTCGGCGAGATGGTCGGACACACCCGAGATGCGGGTGTGTACATCGGCGCCGCCCAGTTCCTCGGGCGTCACATCGACACCGGTCGCCGCCTTCACCAGCGGCGGTCCGCCGATGAAAATCGTGCCCTGATTCTTCACGATGACGTTCTCATCGCTCATGGCCGGAACGTAGGCACCGCCCGCCGTGCACGAGCCCAGCACCGCGCACACCTGCGGAATGGCCTGCGCGCTCATTACGGCCTGGTTGTAGAAAATGCGGCCGAAGTGATCCTTGTCCGGGAAGACACCGTCCTGGAGCGGCAGGAACACACCGCCCGAATCGACCAGGTACACGCACGGCAGCCGGTTCTCGATGGCGATCTGCTGCGCGCGTACGTGCTTCAGAACCGTCATCGGAAAATAAGTGCCGCCTTTGACCGTCGCGTCGTTGGCAACGACGACCACTTCGCGCCCGTGCACGACGCCCGCGCCGGTGATGACGCCCGCGCTCGGCGCCTGGTCGTCGTACATGCCGTTGGCGGCCAGCGCGCTGAACTCGAGAAAGGGTGTGTTGGGATCGAGGAGGCGCGCGATGCGTTCGCGGGCTGTCAGTTTCCCACGCGAGCGGTGTTTTTCCACCGCGGCGGCCGGTCCACCCTTCTTGACCTCATCGAGACGCTCGCGCAGGCGCGCCGAGGCGTCGCGCTGGAACGCGTCGTTCTCCTTGAAGGTGGCCGAACCGGTCTGAATTTTGGAATCGATTCGATACATGGAATCTCGTTAACCCGTGATAGGACGGGAGAATAGTACAAATCGAGCGTGCCAAGTAAGGACAAACACGAAAGGTCCCGAAAGGCGTATACTCCCTCGATGCGGCTCATCGTATTCGGTGCGAGCGGCGGAACCGGCCGCGAAATCGTCAAGCAGGGGCTGGAGCGAGGCCACGACGTAACGGCGTTCGTACGGAACCCCGCCAAGTTAAAGCTATCCCACGAGCGTTTGCGGGTGACGCGCGGCGACGTATTGGATGCCGCGTCAGTGCACGCTGCCATGGCCGGGCATGATGCCGCGCTGGTTGCCGTGGGTCATCGTCGCTATCTGGGACCTTCCAGCATTCTCTCGCAAGGCACGCTGAACATCGTCGCTGCCATGAAGCACCACGGTGTGCGCCGCATCGTGTGCGAAACCGCGCTCGGTGTGGGCGACAGCACGGGCCGACTGGGGCTGTATTACACGCTCTTCGTTATCCCCGTCATTCTGCCCTTTTACTGGTACGACAAGGGCCGGCAGGAGCGCATCGTGCGCGAAAGCGATCTTGAATGGGTGATCGTGCGGCCGGGACAGCTCACCAACGGCCGCAAGCGTGGTCAGTACCGCCACGGGCCCAGGGTGGGAAACTACCTGTGGAGCGTCAGCATTTCCCGCGCCGACGTCGCCGACTTCATGCTGAACCAGCTTGGCGATACGCCGTACCTGCATCGTGCAGTCGGCCTCTGCTACTGACAAGAAACGCGTCTAGCGCGCAATTACTTGACGAGAAAGATGTCTCTGGCTCCGGCGCTTGTGGGAGCGCTACCACCGAAGTTCACCGTTTCTTGAAAATAGCCGGTAATGAAAACATTCCCGGCGCCGTCGACGGCGGTGGACAGAGCCTGTTCGGAGAGCGTCCCGCCAGAGCCTCTACTCCACGTATGGGCCGGCGTGAACGCCGATGCGCTGGTGGCAGCGAGCAGGGAGACAACGGATAGTCCAAGTCTACTTCTTCGGCGTCAATTTAACGCTTTTTGTTCGCGGGCTTCTTTCGATGCACCGCGACCGCGTCGCGCGCCCACTTGCACAACTCCACGTCGTCCTCCAGCACATCGATGGGAACTTCGTAGTACGACTTGAGCGCGTGGAAAGTCTTCATGCCGGCTTTCTTGAACGCCGGGCGCGTGGTTTCGTCGGTGCAGAAATAGAGACGGCCTTCGTCGATGATGGCGAAGAAGTCCTCGCCCGAGTACAACCCGAAGCATCCGAACATGGGGCGTGAGGTCACGCGGCGAAGTGCCGAGAGCTGGTCGAGCACGAATTCGAGGAAATCTTCGTCCCGGTGCGCAGGCATCACTTTCACTTTACCATATCGTTACGTGGGCTATACTCGCAGCATCCCGGAGGAACCCATGTACGTTCGTCGCCTGCTTGTCCCGATCACCGTTCTGATTGCGTCGCTGCTCGTATTCGCCGCCTGTTCCAAGAAGAACAAAAATGAAAAAGAGGAAATGGCGGAACAGGCCGCTCCTGTCGAGGCGGAAGTCCCCCGCATCGTGGTAGCCATGATCGACGCGCACGGCGGCATGCCGGGCTGGCGCGTCGCGAAGACGTTGACCTTCGAGAACAGTTTCCAGATGGCCGACGATTCGGTGGCGACTTCGTCGCAGGTCACGGTTGATCTCGTGAATCGTCGCGCGTACGTCGAGGCTGGAAACGGCGGCAGCATGGCGTGGGATGGAAAACGGGCGTGGAGCCTGAACTGGACACAGCCCTATCCCGCGCGACTGCGCGCGGTGCTCGACTGTTACATGACCCAGTTGCCCTGGCTGGCAATGGATCCTTCCGCGAAGGTCTCGGTCGCGCCCGAAGACACGCTGTGGGACAGCTCTGTTCAGTACGAGATCGTCAAGATGTCGTTCCGCCCCGCTGCACCCGGTGGCCCCTACCGGCTCTATATCGATCCGGAAAGCAGGCGCCTCCAAGCGTGCGCCTTCAACGCCGCCGAAGGCGAGGAAATCGTGGTGTTCGGCGACTACGAAAAAGCGGAAGGCATGCTCCTGCCCTCGCACTACGTCGTCTACAACGCCGCCCACACGCCGCTGGCCTCGGGCACGCTGCGTGGCTGGTCCGCCGGTCGTTCGTTCGATGAAGCCCGGATGACCCCTCCGGACAGCGCCCTTGTGGACTAGTCTGGGGGGCGGCAAAATCTGCTAGCAGACTTGTTCGCAATGGGTTAGACTCCTCAAACCGCACCACGGTCTCGGTTGATACCCGGGTTGAATCCGGCCGCTAATTTGGTTAACCTACAAATGCGACCAATCTAGTGCGATTAATCCGCTTCGCCTCGCAGCAGAAGGATCCCAATGGCAGAAGTACCCCAGCAGACACCGGCTCCGGCCGACCCGATCCAGGAACGAATCTCCAAGGAATACGAGTGGGGGTTCGTCACCGAGATCGAAGAAGACAAGCCCGCCAAGGGCCTCAACGAGGACGTGATCCGCGCCATTTCCGCGCGCAAGCACGAGCCGGAGTGGCTCCTCGAGTGGCGCCTGCGCGCGTATCGTGCCTGGCTCCAGATGGGCGAAGAAGAGCCGACGTGGGCCAACATCAAGCACCCCAAGATCGACTTCCAGGACATCCACTATTACTCGGCGCCCAAACAGGCCGGTGATCGTCCCAAGAGCCTGGACGAGGTCGACCCCGAGATTCGCCGCACGTTCGACAAGTTGGGTATCCCGCTGGTTGAACAGATGCGCCTCGCGGGTGTGGCTGTCGACGCCGTGTTCGATTCGGTTTCTGTTGCGACCACGTTCAAAGAGAAGCTCGCGGCACTCGGCATCATTTTCTGCTCATTCAGTGAAGCCGTGGAGAACCACCCCGAATTGGTCAAGAAAGCGCTCGGCACCGTGGTGCCTTATAACGACAACTTCTACGCCGCGCTGAACTCGGCTGTGTTCAGCGACGGATCGTTCGTTTACGTGCCGGCGGGTGTGC
>CAZULB010000034.1:0-8726 GCA_964621155.1 uncultured bacterium
TGGCATTCGTCTCGGTAAAGGAATGTAGGGGTCACGGCCCCGTCTCTCAGAGGTGATCTATCCTTGTCCGTCCAACTAGTCTTCTATCGATCTTGGACGGCTATCCGTCCGCAGCCTAAGCACGTAGGCTGCATCATAACATCCGCGCCCGCCTTCGTTTCGGCCCGCGTCGTGCAGATAGTACTGCGTAACCCGCAGGCTAACAAGATAAACACCGCGAGGCATTCGTCATCACCGGTCCAGCGGGCTTTTCACGCCAAGCCCTCCCATGTTCAGGACGTGGGTGTAGATCGTCGTCGTCGTCGTCAGGAGGTGCGTCGCAAACGACCGGAGCGTGTGGCATGACGCGGGCTTCGTAATCCCTACCTTCCGGGTGGTGTCCTTCACATCGCGTTGGAGCACGGACTCGTGACGGACCGCGGCGACAGAGAATTGGGTCACGACCGTGAATCCCTCCCCCGATACGCCACCGCCTCCGCCACGTGTCGCTCCGTGATCCGTTCGTTTCCATCAATGTCGGCGATCGTGCGAGCGACGCGCACGATGTGCCCTCTCGCCCGCGCGCTCACGAGTAGCGACTTCTGCGCACGCACGAACAATGTTTCCGCCGCGGGCTCCATCGCACAGTGCGTGGCGAACATCCCTTCCGTGATGCGTGCGTTGCAGTCGACGCCGTTGGTTTCGGTGAAGCGCCGTGTCTGCATCCCCCGCGCGCGAACAACGATGTCGCGCATCGCCGCACTCGTCATCGACGACGTCGATGGTGATTTCCATGCGTCGATGTCGACCGGTCGGACGCTCACGTGAATCGCGATTCGATCCAACAACGGCCCCGAAATCTTCCCGAGATAGTTCTCGATCTGCAGCGGCGAACAGCGACACTGCTTCAATGAAGACCCATGGAATCCACACAAGCATGGATTCATGGCTGCAATGAGCTGGAATCGGGCCGGAAAAGTGATCGACGACTTTGCGCGCGCGATGCTGATGTGCCCTTCTTCGAGCGGTTCGCGCAGCGTCTCGAGCACCTTGCGCGCAAATTCGGGAAGCTCGTCGAGAAACAGCACACCGTTGTGCGCCAGCGTGATCTCACCCGGTCGCGGAGTGGCAGTGCCACCGATCAGCCCGGCGTAGCTGGCGGTGTGGTGTGGGGCGCGAAAAGGCGGCTGCGTCACCATGCCGCCGTGCGCCGAGACGTGATGGAGCAGGCCCATGATGGAGTAGATCATGGTGGTTTCCATGGCCCGCGCCGGTGACAACGCCGGCAGGATGGACGGAAAGCGCCGCGCGAGCATTGTCTTGCCGGAGCCGGGCGGACCCACCATCAACACGTGGTGGCCGCCCGCGGCCGCCACCATCAGTGCGCGCTTGGCGGCTTCCTGCCCGACCACATCCGCCATGTCGTGCAATGCAGACCCGGCGCGTGTTGAGAATGTCGGCGTGGGTTCATCGGCGCGCTTTACAGCGACCCGGCCATCGAGGGTGGCATCGAAGGCATCCGGCCCGGGCGCGTCGTCATTCGCTCCGGCCGCCGCCCGCGACGGCAACGCAAGCGCCATCGCCATCGCGGCGCGCAGGGTCTCGCACGCAATCACTTCCAGCCCCTCGACCACGCGAGCTTCTTCCAGGTTGGCAAACGGAATCACGGCGCGGGCGAAGCCCTGCGCGCGGGCATGCAGCAGGATGGGAAGCACGCCGGGCACGCGGCGCAGGGAGCCATCGAGCGCGAGCTCCCCGATGAAGAGGGTGCGCACGGTGGTGGCTTGCGCCTGTCCCGATGCCAGCAGGATGCCGACGGCAATGGCGAGGTCGTGCGCGGAGCCTTCCTTCTTCACGTCGGCGGGAGCCAGATTACAGGTGATCCGCTCGAGCGGAAAATGGCAGCCCGAGTTCTTGATGGCGGATGTGACCCGCTCGCGCGCTTCGCGCACGGCCGCATTGGGCAGCCCCACCACGGAAAACGCGGGGATGCCACGCGCGATGTCGGCCTCGACCTCGACCACGAGCCCTTCGATGCCGACGATGGCGCCGGAATATACGGTGGTATGCACGATTGACCTCCCGGTCGCGAAGACGGCGCGACCACATGCAAGGCACTGCAATCGGGAGGATATGGGAGGAGAAAGCGACGGACGTCGCGGCGCGATTCTAGCACAAAAAAAAGGAAGGAAGACCTGGGTCTTCCTTCCTTTGAGATACTGAATGGGATGGCCCGTGGTGGGCTACATCTCCATCCCTTCCATCGCCTTCATAACCTTGCGGCGAACCTTGCGACGGACTTTGCGCTTCGCGCGGCGAACTTTCCGTTTCACCTTGCGCTTTACGCGGCGGACCTTGCGTCTTACTTTGCGACGCGCCCCACCGACTTTGCGTTTTGCGCGACGTACTTTGCGCTTCGCTTTTCTCTTGGCTTTGGCTTTTGATTTCCTCTTAGCCGCCATGATGGTTCCTTCCTTTCGTGGACCGATGACGGAAGTGTCGCCGGTCAGTTGGTACCAACGCCATCAAGTTGCGCCTCCTGGCAAATTCGTGTCAATAATAAATTGACAGCCCGGTTCGGACCGTGGTCGTTTAAGGTCAAGTTCGCGGTAACAACAGGATGGCAAACATGGATCAGAAAGAGTGGGAAGAGCGGCTCGATCGCGCCGCTGATCGCGTCTCGCGCGGCGTCACTTATGGCGTGCACGCGCTCGAAGACGCGTACGTCAAGGGCAAGGAGACACTCAAGGAAGAGCTCGACGGACGCGCGCGCGCGTCGTCCGAAACAGTTGCAAATGCGAGTGATCCCTCTCCGCACTCCGCTCCGACAGCGGAACCGAAGAAGGTATCCAAAGGCTCACCAAGGCTGGGGTTGATGCTGGTGGCGGTGGGGATAATCTGGTTATTGAACTCGCTGGGCGTTCTCAACCAGCCCGTGTTTCCGATCCTGTTGATCGTGCTGGGCGTCTACTTTGTGGCCCGCGCGAAATAGTACTCAGCTGCGACCGGCAAAACGGGCGTGGTAGTTCATCACCTTGTAGACCAGGCGGGCGGCGGTGAACGACGAAGCCGGATCGTAGTCGGTCGGACATAGCTCCACGGCGTCGAACGCCACCACCTTCTTGTAGCGGAATACCGTCTCCAGTATCTCCATCACCTGTTCCCAGTAGAGACCGCCGGGCTCCGGTGTGCCGACCGCGCGGATGACTTCGGGTGAGAACCCGTCGAAGTCCACGGTGAGGTAGACCTCTTCGGGCAACTGCATGATGTCCTCGCGCGCCTCTGCGCTCCAGTGACGGTGCGCTTTTACGCGGTCGCTCGACTTGAGGAATGACCACTCTTCTTCCGCCAGTGTTCGGATCCCCACCTGCACAATCGGTCCATACTGCAGACTGTTGCGCCCGGCACAGGCATGGTTGTCGGCGCGCCCGTGGAACTCGGTGCGCAGATCGGCATGGGCATCGATCCAGACGATGCCCATGTTGGGTCGTTTGAAAGCTTCGACGAGCGCCGGCGTGATGGAGTGTTCTCCGCCGATGAAACCGAGGAACGACTGCGGGTGCTGCGCGCGCAGCTCTCTGGCCGCGCGCGTAATGGAAGCCAGGTCGGTGATCTTCGGCCGCGCGGTCAGGATGCCGCTGCGGGATGCGTCGACCTCGAGCACTTCGTCGAAGAGCTCGACATGGCTCGATGCCTCGATGATGGCTTCGGGCGCGTTCCCCACACCCTTGCCGTACGTGGTGGTCTCTTCGTAGGGGATGAGTCCCAGGACATAACGATTCTCCGCGAGGGTAATGTCCCCCGGATCATCCTTGTCCTCGAGAAAACCGGGACGGTCGTCGCTCACGGGCTAGAGCAGCGCTCCTAGTAGGCGCAGAACACGCTGGCCGCGATGCAGGTGGTCCAGAGACCTTCCTTACCGAGGGCGGTCTGCGTGATGTTGGTCGTGCGGACGATCTGACGGCCGATCTTCCACTGTTCCTTGCGCTGGTTCCACGCCCGGTCGGTATCGAGGTCGATACCCAGCGTGGTGGCTAGCATGCTCGCCGCCAGGTCCTCGGCGTAGTCGCCGGCCTGCTTCTCGTTCTGGCCGTACTGGTGAACCTCGGAAAGGTACCCGTACTTCTTGGGGTCGCCCGGGATGGCAACGCCGATGGAGCACGCACACATGCGGAAGGGCTCGTCGGTGGCCATGCGCGCAATCACCGAGAAGACGACCTGACCGGGTTTCAGCATCTCGACGCCGCGGTGCTTCGGGACGATCTTGCAGTGGGGCGGGAAGATGCTGGAGACGGTGACGAGGTTGACGTGGGCGATGCCGGCGTCGCGCAGAGCCAGCTCGAAACTGGTCAATTGCTCGCGGTGGCGGCCCATTCCCTTGGTGAAGAACATTGCCCTTGGTACGAGTTCCATCGATTCTCCTGGGGCTTGGTGCCCGCTCTGCTCGAGATGGTTCGGCCGAATCAAACGCCGCTACATATAGGAGAATCGCGGGTGGGTGTCAACACTTCATCGCTTCGCGACGGTTCGTTGCGGGGCTCCCCGGCGCGTCTCATATCATGTAGCCGCTCAACCTCTGCGGCGGGCAACGGGAGCCACACCCCGGAAGGGCAAAAAAAGAGAAGGGAGACTTGCGTCTCCCTTCTCGAAGATACCGCAGCCTGCAAGGGCCGCAGCCAAAGCAAGAATGTTACTTCTTGCCCTTCTTCTTGGCTTTCTTCTTGGCCTTGCCTTTGGCTTTCGCCTTCTTCTTAGCTGCCATTTTGCTTTTTCCTTCCTTCAGCGAGTGAAGCTTCACCCGCACTTCAGGGTTGACCAACCAACGTTCAACGAATGTCGCAGCGAAGTGCCGCTTCACCGTTAGGGCGGATTTTTGCATACCCAGATACCCTGTCAATAAAAAATTTTCATCGGAAGCGATTTTTACCCCTTCGACGACCTCGAGAGGCACACATGATGCTCGCCAATTCTCCCTTCACGCGCGTCTCCACACGACTCGAAGCGAACACCATCTCCATATCTCAACATGATCGTCTCCAGCGCGAAAACTCGAGCGATCACAATCGTGACTTCTTCTTGTTCGCACGCGATGATCGACGCATGAGAGAACAATGCGAATGACGTCGTCGCACCGGCTTCATCTCGACAGGTTTTCTCGCGGATCAAAGTCGAAACGGGCACGGGTGAGTGCCGCAGTTGGGTGCAGTATTGCCCCGTGCATGGGCCTGCCGAAAATTTTTTGGATGCGACCGATCCGTTGCCAGGTGGAAGTGCCCTGGCGATGCGTCCGGAACCTGAAACCAATGTGCGAGCACGCCCGGGCGCGGGTCCCCGGGTACCACCCCGGGACGCCGGCTCCCCACGTTCCCTCCTATAATGAGGGGGCGGAAAACGACCCTCCGGGAAACAGTCGTCCAAGTCGTTTCAGAGCACCAAACTGCCCCGTTTTGGGCTCCCCCGCCATACGGGCCGTCCGCTTGCGGCTACCCCGGATTTTTTGATAGAGTCTCCCCCGCTAATTCGCGGCTTGTAACCGCACCCGCGGCAACATCATGTCTACCCTTCAATCCGAAAAGGCTGTTATGAGCGATCATCTGAACTTGTTCGAGATGGCGACTACGCAGTTCAAGAAAGCGTGCGCCGCCATGAAATTGGACCCCAGCGTGGAGGCGGTGCTGTCAGAGCCACAGAACGAGATCGTGGTGAACTTCCCCGTCAGCATGGACGACGGAAGCATCAAGATGTTCCGCGGATATCGAATCCAGCACAACAACACCAACGGCCCGTACAAGGGCGGTATTCGTTTCCACCAGTCCGTCGACCTGGCCGAGGTCAAGGCCCTGGCGCAGTGGATGACGTGGAAGTCGGCGCTCATGGGGATCCCCATGGGCGGCGCCAAGGGCGGCGTCACCCTGAACCCACGCGAATATTCCGAAAGCGAGCTGCGCCGCATCACGCGCCGCTTCACCTACGCGCTCGGCAATAACATCGGTCCCGAATACGACATTCCGGCTCCCGACGTCGGCACCGGCCCGCGCGAAATGGTCTGGATGATGGACACGTACATGACGATGTACAACGCGTCCGATCGCAACGCGACGCGCGGCGTCGTCACGGGCAAGAGCATTCTCTCGGGCGGAAGCCTGGGTCGCGACAAGGCGACCGGCCAGGGCCTCGTGTTCTGCTTCGAAGTGTGGGCCAAGCACCACGGCTTCAAGATTCCGGGCTCGACCTTCTTCGTCCAGGGCTACGGCAACGTGGGCTCGTGGGCGGCGCGCATCATGCAGGACGGCGGCTCGCGGATGCTGGCAGCGTCGGATCACACCGGTGCCATCGGCAACGACGACGGTATCGACGCATACGACCTGGCCAAGCACGTTGCCAAGACCGGCGGCGTCAAGGGTTACGCCAAGGCCAAACCGCTGGCCGACCCCGACTTCTACGGAACCAAAGCCGACATCTTCATTCCGGCCGCTCTCGAATGCACCGTCAACATCGAGACCGAGAAGTACATCAAAGCCAGGTACGTGGTGGAAGGCGCCAACGGCCCCACCACACCGGACGCCGAAAAGAGGATGATGGACCGTGGGATCACCGTGATCCCGGACATCCTGGCCAACTCGGGTGGTGTGACGGTGAGCTACTTCGAGTGGGTTCAGAACAAGATCAGCGAAGTGTGGGACCTCGAACGCGTGGACGCCGAGCTCAAGAAGATGATGACGCGTTCCACCGAGCACGTGATCGAGGAGATGAAGACGCGCGGCGTGGATCCGAGAACGGCGGCGATGACGCTGGCCCTCTCGCGCATCGAGGCGGCACATCGCGAGCGCGGCATCTTCCCCTGATTTCCGACTGCCGGAATCGCGTAGAAAAGAACTAGCCCTGGGTGGGAGCGCTTGCTCCTCCCAGGGCTTCGAGTTTCTGGCGGGCACGAGCAATCGCGTCCAGATCCCAGGCCGCATCTCCCCAGTAGCGCACGAACGTGGCGTAGCTCTCCCGCGCCGCTTCATGCTGGCCGGCCGCAAGCTGGGCTTCCGCGCGATAGAAATACGACTGCACGAACAACACCGGGTCGCCATGATACGGGAACTCGAGGCCGTAGAGGTGGCGTCGGGCGCTGGCAAATGCCGCCATCGCCCGTTCCGCTTCGCCGCTCTGGAAGGCGGCGTAGCCGATGAAGAATTCGCGCCGGCCCGCCGCCGCGGCGCCCACGGCAGCGTGATCCTTTTCTTCCTGCACCAGTGCCGCGAGGGCCCGGGACTGTTTCTCCTGCGCGATATCGTTGAGTGCCATCAGTTCGGTGACATCGAGGGACAGGCGCCGCGACCACAGCACCCAGTCCTTCTCCGCCGCAAGCCGCGCCAGCGCATCGTCCGCCGCGTCGAAGCGCCCGTGCGCCAGCTGAATGCGTGCCCGCGCGATACGCACCGGCACATCGCCGAAGTCGGTGATCCAGCGCTCCACCACACCTTCGGCGGCGTCGGCACGACCCAGCTGGCAGAGGGCGTCCACCAACCGGGACGCCAACGCGAGGCCGCGGTCGCTGTCGCCGGCCGACATCGCCTCGCGGATGGCTTCGTCCATCGAGGCCACGCCGTCGTCAAAATCGCCGGCCAGGAAATCTACGAAGGCAACCCCTTCGCGGCTCACCGACGAGAGCAGCGGATCGTCAAAGAGCATGAGCTTCTCGTAGCTCACGCGCGCGGACTCGAAGTCACCCGCCTGTGCGTAAAGACACGAGCGCGTAATAATGGCGGGGACGCAGTGCGGGTCGAGCTCGAGCGCATGGTCGGCCGACTCGAGCGCGGCGGCAGCGTTGTCGCGCGCCAGCTCCACCTGTGCCAGCAACACCAGCGGCACCGGTTCTTCCGGGTACATGCTCGAGAGCTCGGCGGCATCGCGCGCCGCGCGCTCGAGTTGTCCCGCCGCCGCATAACGTTTGATCGAGAGCTCGACCACGCGGCCGACCGTGGCATCCTGCTTCAGGAGCGGTTCCAGATGCCGCGCTGCATCGTCGAGGCGGCCGAGTCGATAGTAGGCGAGCGCGAGGTGGAACTGGGCGTCGGCATTGGCTGTCCTGCTCCGCGCCAGCGTCGAGAGCGCGTTGATCGCGGCGGCGTAATCCTGATCGACATAAAGCGACTTGAGCCCCGAGACCAGGATGGTGTCAGCCGGTGAAGCCGACGTGGCGGCCGCGCGGGCGGTGGCGCGAGCGAGCGCGCGCTCATTGTTCACCACCGGATTGGCGTAACACTCGATCAACTTGAGCCAGGCGTCGTGCTGCATGGAATCGGCCGCTACGGACCGCTCGAAGAGCAACGTGGCGTCGCGCACGCGCCACACCTGCATGTATTCGACGCCGAGATGATACAGGTCGCCGGCGCTTGCGCTTTTGAGCTGGTTGAGATCAATGGTGGCGGGGGTCTTGCCGACCAGGCGCGCCAGCCGTTCGTGCGGCGTCTCCCGCTCCTGGTTGCCGAAGTTGCGCATCAGGATCACACTGGCCGCGAGAAGAAAAACCAGCAACAGACCGAAGCGGATGGTTTTCAATGCGCCGCCCCCCCCGGCTCGACCATCGCCATCACTTCGGAAAGGCGCAGCGACTCGGGTCCCAGCCCCTCGCGGTGGCAACGCAAAGCCAGCTCCAGCGCGGCGCGGTTGTAGGGTGTCGGCACACCAAACTGGTCACCCAGCGCGATAACGGGACCGTGGATGTGCTCGGCCTCCATCCCGCGTCGTTTGAGGTA
>CAZULB010000034.1:8736-12252 GCA_964621155.1 uncultured bacterium
CTGCCAGACCGAGTTGTGTACCTTGACGCCGAGATCGGCGCGGCGCGCCAGGGGCCGCCGCAGGTTCTCGATCATCTCGTCGAGGGAAGGATCGCGGCCGTCGCACGAACGCGCGCGAATCTTCGCCTTCTTGAACACACGCCGCGTCTCTTCGATAATGCCCGCCTTGAGCGCGTGGAATTCGTTGGTGTCGTGATCGCGCGCGTCGATGATGGCGTGGAACACGCTCTGCACGTTGACAGCCACCTTGAGCCAACGGTCGGCCATGAGGTCCCGGGTGACGACGGCGTCCAGTCCCGCGCCCGTGAGCATGCCCGCGAACGAGCGCGCAAACGCGTCCACGCCCCGGGGATACTTTCCCACCACGACGCGGCCGCCGGTCTGAAACGAGACGCTACCGGGCTGCACCATCGAGCACGTCATGCGAATGACGGCGCCGTATACGTGAGTGAAACGCTCCGCGGTCGCACGTTCGGCGTTCACTCCGTTCTGGATGCACACCACGGGCGTCTCCGCCGTCACGGCGGCAGCGAGCACGTCCAATGCGGCGGGAATATCCTGCGATTTCACTCCCAGAACGACGCATTCAGCTTTCGCGGTGGTGCCGGGTGAAAGGATGGGACACGCAGCGGGGTGCGCGTGGTAGTCGCCGGTTGCAGACTTGATACGGAGGCCGCCGGAGTTGATGGCATCAACGTGGGCAACGCGGCCAACCAGACACACGTCGTGGTGATTGAGCGACAGCAGCCCGCCCAGTACGCTCCCCACCGCGCCGGCGCCGTAGACGAGAAACTGCATGTGCACTCCTCCGGGTTCACCGTCACGCCATAACGACGGCTCCACCCATCTTCTTCCACGCGTCGAATCCGCCCGCGACGTTGACCACCTTGTAGCCCATGTGGTCGAGGAGGCCGGCGGCATAGCGCGAGCGCGAACCCGACGAACAATGAATCACGACGGGCTGCGTGCGCGGTACTTCAGCCACGCGCTCCAGGAGCCGCGTGTGAGCAATGTTGTGCGCGCCTGCCACGAAACCGCTTTCGGTGAGTTCGGCGCTGCGCCGCACGTCGAGCAGGAACGCTCCGTTCGCCACACTCTTTTCCATTTCTTCGGCCTCGATTTGCGCGATGGCCGCCGTCTTTCCCCGGGCCGCATACTCGCGGAATACGTCGGGCGTGATATAGCCCTTCACCTCGTCGAGGCCGACGTGCATGAGATCAACGATGGCCTCGCGCAGGCGCGACTCCTCGACCAAGAGCACGATCTGCTTCTTCTCCGCGACGTAGCACCCCGCGATCGTATTGAACTGCGAATTGAGCGGCGTAAAAAGCGCGCCGGGAAGATGCGCGTGGCGATATTCGTCCCACGTCCGCGTATCGAGCACCGCCACTCCCGAACCGGACAGGTCGCCGAACTTGTTGGCCGGCAGGAGACGCGGCTCGGGAAATGCGCCGATCAGCGCGGGGCCGTCGCGATTGTCGCGCTTCATGCGCGCGAAGTAGAGCGGCGGCTCGGGCTGCCCTTCCAGGATGTAGGCCGTGAACGCTTCCGGGTCGGTGGCAGCTGTAATGGAGCGATTGGCGCTGAGCTCGTACCCGACCGTCGACATCGGAACCGCGCCGAGGGCTTTCCCGCACGCACTGCCCGCACCATGGCCGGGCCAGAGTTGAATGGCGGGATGGAGCGCGCGGAATGCAGAGATGGATTGATACAACGCGCGCGCACCCGGCTCCATCGATCCGACCTGTCCCGCCGCGCTCTCGAGCAGATCGGGCCGCCCCACATCGCCCACGAAGACAAAGTCTCCCGAAACAAGACCGATGGGAATGGCCGCGCCGGCCGGTGTGTCGGACACGAGGTAACACATGTGCTCGGGCGTGTGACCCGGCGTATGCCACGCGTCAAAACGAATGCGGCCGATCATGAAGTGATCGCCGTTGTGGAGAATGCGATGTTTGTATTCGCTGCCTGGGAGCCACTTCGACTGCCATTCGGCGTCACCGTCTCCGGAGACGTAGATCATGACGCCGCGCGCGGCCAACTCGCGCGCACCGGAGAGAAAATCGGCGTGGATGTGGGTCTCGGCGGCGGCAACAAGCTTGAGTCCTTCCGCAGCGGCAATGCGCACGTACTGTTCAACGTCGCGCATGGGATCGATGATGATCGCTTCCCCGGTGGCCTGGCACCCGATCAGGTAGGAATACTGCGCGAGCTTTCTGTCATTGATCTGACGGAAGAACACCTTGCCACCTCATTCCTGTACACTGCGGCTCAACCCAATGTGTCTTACCCGCGGCTCAAATGTCATCGCCTTTTTGGCCCGTCGTAGGCGATGAAGAACGCAATCCAGCCGGGAGCGTTTTCGGCCTGCTCCACCTTGCGGAATATGCTGTTACCGAACCCGCTGCGCTTGTCGATTCCCTCCCAGTAGATCTCCACGTGCCGGAAGCCGGCCTCCTCGAGAACCTCGCGGATTTCCGGGATCGTCCACAGTCGCCAATTATACGTGAAAGCGCGGCGGATTCCGCCCCGGTCGTTGAAGGCGAAATGGATGTGGAAACGGGCAAAGTTGTCGACCGGGTCGTAGTAGTCGAGTTGCCACATGTACTTGAAGCCCGCGTAGCGCGTTTTTTCCGTCATCGGCTTCTGGGCTTCCCAGCCTCCGAAAATGTCACCGATGAAGAGTCCGCCCGGCGCCAGCGAGCGCCGCGCCGCTGCGAAGTATTCGCGCAGCTCGTCGCGGGTACGGAAGATGAAAAACGAAAAATTGAGGGCGACGATGAGGTCGACTCGGGGCCGGGTGACTTCAAGCACATTGGCGCGCAGGAGTTTCACGCGCGAACGCTGTTCGTCGGAGAGGCGTGAGAGGTTGTGCTTGCGCCCCCATGCCAGCGTGGGTGCGTCGAGATCGACACCGACGGCGGTGTTTGTGCGCCGCCGTTCCACCCACTCGGAAGCGAGGAGTGCGGTGCCGCAGAAGTCCTCCTTGAGTGAGGCGGGAAGCCTTCCATTGCGCTGACGATACACACGGTCGAAAAAGCCGAAGTGGACGTCGGGACTCTGCACCGACTCCTGGTAGAGCCAGTGGCGATCGCGAGAGCGGGGACCGCGTACGGGGCCTTTGCGGCGGCGCGATGTCTTGCGGCGCGTGCGCCGTTCGCGGGGCATGGGGTGATTCGACATGAAACCTCTTCCCAAAAAAGGCACGGAGACCCGCAAGTGGCGGGTCTCCGTGAGGGTGATTGGTAGCCCCTAGGGGAATCGAACCCCTGTTTTATGGCTGAGAACCATGCGTCCTAACCGCTAGACGAAGGGGCCAAACAGGTCGCCAAACATATCCCGGCGCAGCCACAGTGTCAAGGTGGGGACGGCGTTAGGGCCCGGATTGACGCCGGCTTGCCCTTATGCTATTTTCGCCGATAATCAGGTCTGTTATTCTCTGAGTCCAAGGTCGCGCGGGTCTTGCCGTGCGGGAACCATAGTCCCCATGATTCATTCCAGCGCATGCGAATATGC
>CAZULB010000034.1:12262-18069 GCA_964621155.1 uncultured bacterium
TTCGCGCCATGACCTTCGTGGCCGGCCACGAGCCAGGCAAGCGGCTGCTCGCGCGCGATATCTCCGAGCACGAAAAAATTCCCGGGCCTTTCCTGGGGAAGATCTTCCAGACCCTGGTGCGCGCGGGACTACTCAAGTCGAGCAAGGGGCCGGGCGGCGGGTTCTCGCTCGCCAAGGACGCCTCCACCATTTCACTCTACGACATCTATCGCGCCATCGATGGCACCACCTACCTCGATGCATGTGCGGTCGGGCTCGCGCGTTGCTCGGATGAAACGCCCTGTCCCCTCCATGAGCGCTGGAAACCCATTCGCGAAAAGATCCGCAACTACCTCGAAGCCACGTCGCTCGCCGACATGGCGGCCGCCACGCGCAAAAAGCGTGCGCTCACCGGTGATACCGCCGCACAATGACAAACGTTTACCGGGGCGTTCTGATCGCCGCTGCTTTCCTTACCGCCCTTGCTTCCGTTGCCGTTGCGCAAATGGCGCTGCCGCCGGATGAAAAGCGCACGCACGGCGCTCAAGTTCCCGATGTCACCCTGACCGCGGAAGACAGCACGTCATTCCGGTTGAGTTCCCTGGCCGGAAAGCCTGTCATCGTGAACCCGGTGTTCACCACGTGCGAACAGACCTGTCCGATGATTACGGCGAACCTCTCCAAAGCATTGTTGGAGATCGGCGAACCCGGCGTGGGCTACCAGGTGATCACCGTTTCTTTCGATCCCGCCGATGGACCCGCGCAACTGCGTGAGTACCGGAGGAAGCTCGGCCTGCCGGCGGGCTGGAAACTCGCGGTCGCAAGTCCCGACGATCTCAAGGCGCTGCTGGGCGCGATCGATTTCAATTACGCCGCGCTGCCGCAGGGCGGTTTCGTGCACGCGAATGTGGTGGCAATTCTCACTCCGACCCTCAACGTCTCTTCGTATTCACACGGCGTGACGTACGAGTCGGCCGATCTGCGCGCGAAGCTCGAGCGCGCAACCCGCGAGTCGTCGCTGGTACGGCACTATCGTCCCTACATCGCGCTGGCGGCGGGGCTGGGATTGCTTTCGATCGTTTTGGTGTTGTTCGCGACGAGAAAGAAACCCGCCGCGCCGGCAACGGCCGCATAACGCAGCCGGCTGCAAGAAAACCAAAGCGCCCGGGCGATCTGTTCGCGCCGGGCGCTTTTCGTTCAGGCTGGTTGGGGGGGGAGGATTCGAACCCCCGCAAACTGATCCAGAGTCAGTTGTCCTGCCACTAGACGACCCCCCAGCCGGGGTATGTTTGTCCGAACGGGTGCAAAGAGTGCTATAACTTACCAGCAAGGGAGAGCCGATTCAAGTATCACATCGCCCGCATGATCCGCCGCTTCGCATCCGCCTTTCTGCGCCGTAATCCGCGCCCGGACACGCGCGCGGCTGCGCGCCCTCATCGCGCTCACGCCGCTTCCGCCGCCGAGCGCGCCGAGGAGGAAGCGTTCGAGGTCATCGAGACGCTCGCGCGCGCGCGGCCCCGTTACGGCTCCACCGCACCCGCCATAGAAGACGCGCTTACCGCGGTATCGAAACGGCTCGACGTGCAGGGAGAGTTCTTCGCCACACCCACCGCGATCTTCGCGACCCTCGACGCTCCCAACCACCACGACACGGTGTTGATTCGCGTCGAGCCGGGCAGGGTCAACCTGGAAAAGCTTTCTCGTCTGGACAGGCTCGCGCACGAGGTGGCGCAAGGCGACGTCACACCGCAGGAAGCGTCGCGACTGATCGACGAGATCCGCACCACCCCCGCGCGCTACCGCGGCAAGACCACGGTGGTGGCGGCCATCGTGGCATCGGCATGCTCGGCGCGCTTTTTTGGCGGCGGTTGGCGCGAAGTCGTGACCTGTGGCGTGATCGGTTGCGTCACCGGGTTACTCGCGCTCGTGGCGCGTCGCAACCGGAGTTTTCAGCTTTATGAGCCCATCACCGCATTTTTTGCCGGTGTGATTGCGTGCGCGGCGGCGGTGTGGATGCCCCCCCTGTCGCTCTTCATCGCGACGTGCAGCGGTCTCATCATCCTGCTGCCGGGTCTTACCGTGACCACAGCGATCAGCGAACTCGCCACACAACATCTCGCGAGCGGGACATCGCGCATGATGTCGGCGCTGATCATCTTTCTAACCATCGGGTTCGGGCTCGCGGTGGGGCTCAAGCTCGGCATGGTGGTTCTGCATCCGAGTCTGGAGGCAGTTTCGACACCATTGCCCGCGTGGACGCTCTACGTGGCGCTCTTGTTTGCGCCGCTGGGCTTCATGGCAACCTTCCAGGCCCATCCGCGCGACGCCGTTCCCATCGTGCTGATCTGCGCGCTCGCATTCGGCTGCTCGAGACTGGGAGCAGAGCTGATGGGTGTTGCGAACGGCGGCTTCGCGGGAGCGCTGGCGGTGGGCGTGGCGAGCGGGCTCTATTCGCGCTGGAAGTCGCAGCCCGCGCTCGTCACCTCGACGGTAGGGATCATCATGCTGGTCCCGGGAAGCGTGGGCTTCCGAAGCATCACGAGCATGCTGGCGCGCGATCCTGTCACCGGTCTGCAGACCGCCCTCACCATGGTCGTCACCGCGGTGGCGATCGTTACCGGTCTTCTGTTGGCACGGCTGATCGTGCCGCGGCGCACCTGGCGCTGATGCGTCAGGGCGTGACTTCTTCTTCGTCCACCGGTTCCGTCCACGCTCTTGCCTGCGCCAGCACTTCGTCGTAGGACTTCGAGAAGACGCGCTGCGCCGCGGCATCCAGATCTTTTTCTTCCGGGATCGCCAGGATGAACGCGGCCACCGCCGGCATGCCGTTGGTTTCGACCAGCTGGTTCACCATCAGGTAGGCGTTGTACAGCGCGCGCCGTACCGGGATGCGATCCTTGTCCTTGCGCAGCACGCTGTTGATTTCATCCACCTTGTCCATGCGCAGCGGCTCCTTGGCGTACTCTTTGCGCTGGCCGCGAAACACATCCCTCTCTCCGCCCAGGTATCCCGCCATTCCCCATGTCAGCCACTCCGGCGCTTTTCCCTGCGTGAAGTTCTGCATCACCCAGCGGCTGTACTCGCGGCGTGACGCTACCTTCAACAGCTGGCGCATGTAGAGCGTCATCGGGGTCTGCAGGCTCAGGGTGTCGCCCTTGATGAGCGAGTAGTGCCACCAGTCCTTCCCGGTGGCCTTCTGGAACGTGGCCAGGTTGGGTGCGCACAGCACCACCAGTTTCTGTGACGGAATCCGGCCGAAGGATTTCTGGATCTGGTCGGCAACCTGATCCATCTGCTTGAGGACGGCGATGGCCTGCAGCACGTAGATCTTGCGGCTCGAGTACCACACCTCGAAGCGGTCGTTGGCGATCACGCCGCCCTTCATGTCCCAGTAATCGTCACGCGTGACACGGTGCGTGATCTTCATCGAGCGCAGGCTGTCGAGCTCGGTCTGATTCAAGCCGCGGTCGGTCTCCGGCGGCTTCTCGAAGTCGAACTGCTGCGCCTGCTGCTGGTTTTTCTTTTCACCGCATGACGCCGCTGCCAGTGCGGCCATGATGGCAAGCGCCACCCAGACACGTTGTTTCAAGTTGATGATCACGCCTATTTCCTCTCCGTTGGGGATGGCATGAGGGTCCGGGCCTCGCGGCCGGCGCTCTCGATTTCATGCCTGGATTCCTTGCTTATACGCTCATCGAGGACTTTTTGTCCGTCCCGGGCCTGCGCGAGCCACTCACGCGCAAATTTTCCGGACTCGATGTCGTCGAGCACGGACGCGAGCGCGCGCCGCGTTGCATCGGTTATCAACCGCTCTCCGCTCATGAAACTTCCCCACGCCGCAGTGCGGCTGATGTGTGTGCGCATGTAATGCAGTCCGCCTTCGTACATGAGGTCGGCGATGATCTTGAGTTCCTGCAGGCACTCGATGTAGGCCACCTCGGGCGCATAGCCGCGCGCCACCAGCGTGTCGAACGCCGCCTTGATCAACTCGGGCACGCCACCGCACAAGACCGCTTGCTCGCCGAACAGGTCCGTGATGGCTTCCTCGCGGAACGTGGTCGCGATGGCGCCGGCGCGCAAACAACCGATGCGCGACGCGTACGAAAGCGCTTTCTGCTGCGCCTTTCCGCTCGCGTTCGCGGCCACGGCGAGCATACCCGGCACGCCGCGCCCGGCGACGAACTCACTGCGTACGAAATGTCCCTGGGCCTTGGGTGCCACGAGCACGACATCGTGCCCGCCCGGAATCTGGATGCCGTCGAACGCGACGGCAAAGCCGTGCGCAAAAACCAGCGTCGCGCTCCCGCGCAGCGCGGGTGCGATTTCATTCGCGAACGACTCGGTCTGGATTTCGTCGGGAAGCAGTACCGCGACCACGTCGGCGGCGGCGGTCGCGCGCTCGATGCTCATCACATCGAACTTGTCGCTGCGCGCGGCCAGCGCTGAAGCTCCTCCCGCGCGCGCGCCCACCACGATTGACGTTCCCGAATCGCGAAGATTGAGGGCATGTGCATGACCCTGGTTGCCGTAGCCCAGCACCGCGACGGTGGCGTCCTTCAGATAATCCTCGGCCAGGTCCGCCGCAGTGAAAACCTTCATGGTGACGGAGTTTACACGATTCGCCGCCGGGTTGACAGGGTGCCCGCGTTCCACGCCCGAGGCGAGCTCACACCGTCTCGCGAGATCGCCGGGCGCGAAGCCGCAGGGCGTTCGTGACGACGGACGCCGAGCTCAGGCTCATGGCCAGGGCCGCAAACATCGGAGAAAGCAGCCAACCGGTAAGGGGATACAGCAGGCCGGCCGCCAACGGTATCCCAAGCGCGTTGTAGATGAAAGCGAAGCCGAGGTTCTGTTTCATGTTCGCCACCGTGACTTCCGACATTCTCCGCGCGTGAGCAATCCCGCGCAGGTCGCCCTTCACAAGTGTGACCTGGGCGCTGCTCATGGCCACGTCGGTCCCGGTGCCCATGGCGATACCCACGTCGGCCTTCGCGAGCGCGGGTGCGTCGTTGATGCCATCGCCCGCCATGGCGACGATTCTGCCCTCTTTTTGAAAACGTTCCACGAGCATCAACTTGTCGGCCGGCTTCAACTCGCCGTGAACTTCGTCGATGCCCAGTCGATCGGCGACCGCGCGTGCCGTCGTAAGTCCATCCCCGGTGGCCATCACAATGCGCAGCCCGGCGCCCTTCAGATCCACCAGTGCCTCGGGCGTGCCGGCCTTGATGGGATCCGACACCGCCAGCAAACCCAGCAGCCTGCCATCGACTGCGAGATAGATTACGCTCGCTGCCTGCGCCCGCAAGGCCTCAGCCGGAGGCTTCAGGCGGTCCACGTCGACGCGGACCTCACGCATGAGCGCCGTGTTGCCCAGCGCGACGTCGCGCCCCGCTAACTTGCCGCGCACGCCGAGGCCCGAACTCGACTCGAACGACTGCGGCTTGTCGAGCGTCAGCTTGCGCGCGCGCGCGGCGCGCACGATGGCATCGGCCAGTGGATGTTCGCTTCCCTGGTCCAGGCTCGCCGCCAGTCGAAGCACTTCGTCTGCTTCGACGCCTTCGACGGGAACCACGCGATCGAATGCGGCCTGGCCCTGGGTCAGTGTGCCGGTCTTGTCGATGATCAAAGTGTCAACTGTGCGCAGGCGCTCGATGGCTGCCGCGTCGCGAAAAAGGATGCCGTGCGTCGCGGCCCTGCCCGTGGCGACCATGATGGACATGGGTGTTGCGAGCCCGAGCGCACAGGGACAGGCAATCATCAATACGGAAACGGCATTGACCAGAGCATAAGCCAGGGCCGGCTCCCGCGGCGCGAACCAGGCCCAGACG
>CAZULB010000034.1:18079-25856 GCA_964621155.1 uncultured bacterium
ATGGGTGTTGCGAGCCCGAGCGCACACGGGCACGCAATGATGAGGACGGCCACGGCGTTCACCAGCCCGTGCACCCAACCCTGTTCAGGCATGAAGAAACCCCAGACCAAGAAGGTGGCGAGAGCGATTGCGACCACCACCAGCACGAACCAGCCGGCCACCCTGTCTGCCATGCTCTGCATCGGCGCGCGCGAGCGTTGCGCCTGAGCGACGAGTTGCACGATCTGCGCGAGCACCGTTTGCGTCCCGACCCGCTCCGAGCGCATGACCAGCGCCCCGCTCGTGTTGAGAGTGGCGCCGATCAACCGGTCGCCGGGGTTCTTGCTCACCGCAATCGCCTCGCCCGTGAGCATCGATTCGTCCACCGCGCTGCTGCCTTCGATCACCACGCCGTCCACCGGGACCTTTTCGCCCGGCCGGACCCGCAGCGAATCCCCGACGTGAACGTGCGCCAGCGGCACATCCTCGTCCGTCCCGTCGGGTTTGATGCGGCGTGCCGTCCTGGGTGCGAGGTCGAGCAACGCCTTGATCGCCGCCGAGGTGTGCGAGCGAGCCCGGAGTTCGAGAAGCTGGCCGAGTAGCGTCAATGAAACGATTACGGCCGCGGCCTCGAAGTAGACCGAGACGCGACCCATCGAAACGAAGGAGCCCGGAAAGATGCCGGGCGCGATGGTCGCAATGACGCTATAAAGGAACGCGGCGCCCGTGCCCGTCCCGATAAGCGTCCACATGTTCGGGCTCCGGTTGGCAATCGACTGGACCCACCGTTCGAAGAACGGGAACCCGCCCCACAGGACCACCGGTGCCGAGACAACCAACTCGATCCAGGATTGCGTGGCCATCGGGAACCATCCGAGTCGATGGCCAGACATCGCGAGCACGGTGACGATCACCGTGAGCGGCAGCGTCCACCAGAAGCGCCGCCGAAAGTCCACGAGCTCCGAATTTTCCTCGTCCTCCAGGCTCGGGAGCTCCGGTTCTAGAGCCATCCCGCATTTGGGACAACTGCCCGGCCGGTTGCGCCGGATCTCCGGATGCATCGGACAGACGTATACCGTTCCCGTCTGTGCCGGTGTGGACTTCTCTGTCGCCGATGCGACGTACCGCATCGCATCGGCAGCGAATTTTGCCCGACAACTCTCGCTGCAAAAGAAGTAGGTCCGGCCGCCGTATTCGTGGTGGTGGGGCGATGCTGCTGTCACCGCCATGCCACAGACGGGATCCTTCGGCGAGCTATCGAGTTCATGCTTGCTCATACGACAACTCCAACGGGTGTCAACGGTGGTCGGCGCACATGGTTAGAAATCTGGCGCGAAGCCTGCCCGCGGCAGCAAACCTTCGGGGCGCGTGAGGTTACACGAATCGGGCCCGGGCCGACAGGGGTGGACACCGGCATCCCGACTTTTCTGCATCCAATCACTCCCCCGTGTACGAACTATCTGGCAAGCAGGGATGAATTGCTCATCTCGAACACTAATGAGGAGACGGAAATGAAAAAGCTCGATGTGCTTGCAGCGATGCTGCTGGTAGTGGGTGGCCTCAACTGGGGCCTCGTGGGTCTGTTCAAGTTCGACCTCGTCGCGGCCTTGCTGGGTAACGCCAGCGTCGCCAGCGCGGTCATCTACACGGTCGTGGGCATGTGCGCGATCTATCAGATTGTTCAGTGGAAGTCGATCCAGCGTCGCTGGGCGACGGTTGCCAGCTAAACCCGATTTACACAAAACAAGGAGACCAATCCATGCGTTCCATCAGTGACCTCATGATCAACCGCTCACAGCGGGGCCTCGTTCTCGCCATGGCACTGGTTGCCGTGACCGCCGCTGGTTGCGACGACGAGGACAATCCGGTTGCGCCGACTGCGGCGAAGACGAACCTTCGCGCGCTTCACCTGTCACCCGACGCGCCCGAAGTGGACATCTACTTCAACGGCAGTGCGACGCCGTCAGTGACCGATCTTGCCTTCAATGAAGGCACGAGCTATCTCAGCATCGACGCCGCCACGTACGACGTGGCCATTGCGCCGGCCAATACGTCGGTGGGCGCGGCTGTGCTGACGGTAAATGACGTTGCGCTGGCGGCCAACAAGCGCTACACGGCGGTCGCGTTTGCGCCGGTGGCCTCGATCGATGCGATGCTGCTCACCGACGACCTGTCGACACCGCCGGCGGGCCAGATCCGCGTGCGCGCCATCCACGCCGCGTCGGCCGTGGGTCAGGTCGACATCTGGAACATCCCGTCGTCGGGGTCGCCCTCGCTGTTGTATGAGAACGTCGACTTCGGGGTGGTAGGCAACTACCTCGTGATACCGGCGGGCTCGTACACGCTCGGCTTCGATACCAACAACGACGCGACGCCGGAACTGACGTTCACGACACCGTCGCTCGCGGCGGGCACGGTGGCGAACATCTTCGCCGTGTCGAACGCGGGATCGAACGTGTACCTGCTGGCCCAGCTGCAGAACAGCCAGGTCGCACAGATCAACCCCAACTAGCCAGGTGCTGGCCGCAGGCCCGGGGGACTACCGCTGCAGGGGCGGAGTCTCCCGGGCTTCTGCTGTTTGTGCTGAAGGCGATTGAAGAATCACAATGAAAACATACGAGCTCAATCGATCACAGGTGGTTCATCGCGGGCGCGATGACGTCTTTGCGTTTTTCGCCAGCGCCGAGAACCTCGAAATGATGACGCCGCCGTGGCTGCAGTTTCGGATCGTGACGCAGCAACCGATTCAGATGCAGGTTGGAACCCGCATCGAGTACGTGCTGCGCCTGCACGGCGTCGCCATCAACTGGATCAGCGAGATCACCGCCTGGGAACCGCCGTTTCGCTTCATCGACGAACAGCGTCGTGGTCCGTACCGTCTGTGGGTGCACGAACATCGATTCGAAGAAGTGGAGAACGGAACACGGGTGGTGGATCACGTCCGCTACGCGGTGCCGGGAGGCGCGCTTGTGCATCGTTTGCTGGTAGCTCCCGACCTCGACAAAGTCTTTGGATTCCGTCGCAACCGGCTGGCCATGCTCTTCGGAGCCGAACCGGCCGAGTTTGGGGTCACGATGAGCGGCGGTTCATCACAGAGCGAGGAGCTGCGCGGCGATTCCGGTGACATCGCGTCCATTCTGGACGAGCGCGTCGGCGCCGATCGTTCGGGCGACTTCGGGGTCCGCCGCAAAGGCCTGTCCGCCCACAAGGATCCGGGTCTGGGGTGAGACTGACCGTACGGCCGCGATGGTTCGTCGCATCGCGCGCAGGTGTGGAATCAGCGTTGCAGACATGACGATGAGATCGGCGTCGAGGTCGCGCACCGAATTCGCGATGTCCTCCGGGGGGAGCTCACCGCCAAGTCCAACCGTCTTCCATCCCTCGGCTTCGAACAGCATCATGACCATCCGAATCACCGTGTCATGGGCATTGCCCTGCACGGTGGCGCCCACCACGGTCTTGCCATTTCGGCGCTGGGAGGCGGCAGAGGTCGCGAGCACGCCCAGCAGCCTCTGCGTCGCAGCTGTAATCGCGTGCTCCTCGTGGATGCCCAGTCGCCCGGCGTGCCAGAGGCGCCCCACTTCCGCCAGAGATGGAGCGAGTACGTCGAAACAGACGTCCGCGATGGACATGCCGTTCGCGACCGCGGAGAGAATCATGTCCGTCGCCCGCGCGGCTTCCCCCTGCATGCACTCTTCGATGTAGTTCAGGCCGAGCTGGTGTCGCGCATTGTGCGGGTCCATGCCCTTCGGAGGCGCTTTCGGCGCATCGAGCACGCGAAATCCCGCGGTGATCACACCTTCGATTTCCTGCAATACATCGCCAGGAAGTTCCTCGAGCAGAACCTCGCGCATCGACTCGAGGCTTGCGCGAAGGTCTGCCGCGGGAAGGTCGCGCGCCGTGAAGAGTTCGTGCGACCAGCGCACCGACTCTCCGAACAGGGCGGGAGACCGGAGTTCCACGGCGGCAGCCAGATCGAGCACTCGCTGGGTCAGGTTGAAGCGCCACTGCGACTGCGACTGCGTGCCGTAGCGCGCTGCCATCTGGGGGTTTCCGCTCAGCAGGCGCTGGGCCGCCAGATTCGCGTAGGCTTGCGCGCTTGCATCGAGCAGGTTTGCAATAAACTCGTGCCGGGGGGCCGCCATGATCCCTTCCTCCTGAGGCTAATGGGCTGCCGCATCATATCACTGCCTGCGATTTCGCGTCGCTGTTCTCGTTGGACGCAATTCCCTGCATCCAATTTCCCGGGACGGACGAAATGCCTGGTAAGGAATTGAACATTCGCACCTATCACGGAGGTTGACATGAAAAGGACATGGTTGGGTTTGAGCGTTGCCGTTGCCGCTTCCACTGTGCTCGCACAGTCGGGGATCACGCTGGCGGGAAACAGCAACAAGAAGGACGCGCCCGCGGCGGCTGCCGCAACACAGCCGCAAGACATCGTCAGCACGGCTGTCGCCGCGGGATCTTTCAAGACGCTGGCTGCCGCCCTCAAGGCCGCCGGCCTGGTGGAAACGCTGCAGGGGAAAGGCCCGTTTACCGTATTCGCGCCCACCGACGAAGCGTTTGCGAAGCTGCCGAAGGGCACGGTGGAGGAACTCCTCAAGCCCGAGAACAAGGAAAAACTGACCGCCGTTCTGACCTACCACGTCGTCCCCGGGACCGTGATGGCCAAGGACGTGGTCGGCCTGAAGACGGCAAAAACCGTCAACGGTCAGGAACTCACCGTCGCGACAAAAGACGGAAAGGTGATGATCGATGGGGCCACCGTGGTCAAAACCGACATCGGCTGTTCGAACGGCGTGATCCACGTAATCGACAGCGTGGTGTTGCCCAAGTAGGAGAAATCGCCGGGAGCCCTTGCCCCTGGCACCGACAGACACCCCTAAAACAGACAGGGCGGCCCCCCGGGGGCCGCCCTGCTCCATTATGGAAGTCCCGCGCTGCCGAACCATGCCATCGTGTACACGGCCCCATGTGTTGGGTAAGATGGGCGGGCCATGTTTACCTGTTATCGTACGGCCAGGTTGTCTCATGACGGATGACCTGGTACTCACCCGCATTGCGGCCGGCGATTCCCGCGCCGTGCAGGACTGCATAGACAGGTACGGCAACCTCGTCTGGACCATCGCCCGGCGTTTCACGCGTTCCGCGGCCGAGGCGGAGGATGCCGTTCAAGAGGTCTTCATCGACATCTGGAAGAGCGCGGGGCGATTCGATCCGTCGCGCGCGAGTGAGGCCGCGTTCGTGGCGATGGTGGCCCGACGTCGCCTGATTGACCACCTGCGCCGCACCGAGCGTCGTCCGCAAACCACCGAGATGCCCGAGGGTTTCGAAGTTCCCGACCCGAATCAGCATCATCCCGAAGTAGGCGCCGAGGCCGCGATCGCGGCGCGCGCGCTACAACAGATCAAGCCCGAGCAGCGCAACGTGCTCGTGATGTCCGTCTACCACGGCATGACGCATGCCGAAATTGTCGAGGAAACCGGGCTTCCGCTGGGTACCGTGAAGTCACACATCCGGCGCGGGCTGTCCGAAGTGAGACGAATCCTCGGCACAACCAGCACATCGCCTACGCAGGAGGCCGCGGAATGAACGCCCGCGAGCGTGCTCGCTTCGAAGAGCTGCTGGCCGAACGCGCCACGCAGGGGCTGGATGTCGCCGCCAGCGATGAACTGCGTGCCCTGCTCGATGCATCTTCGCAGATCGACGATGACGATTTCGACCTCGCCGCGGCGGCGATCGACCTGGCCATGCTCCACGAGCTGGAGGAGATGCCGGCCGAAGTGCGCGATCGCCTCGTCCGGCTGGGACGCCAGCGGGTGCGCTCGATGCATCACCGCGACAGTTGAACCGGCAGGGCTGCGGAACCTATTGGCCCGGCACGCTCATTTCGAACGCACTCCGCCGGTAGCCGTTGCGCTCGATAACGGCGAAAATGGTTGCCATCGTGCTTTCGTCGAGTGTCGGCGTTCGCGCCAGAATCCATCCATACTTGCGATCGGGCGTGCCCACGACGGCCCACGTGTAATCCTCGGCCAGTCCGATCACCCAGTAGTCACCCCAGAACGGGCGCCACCCGAGGAAACTCACGAAGCTCACCTTGAGCTTGGCGCGGGTTACCGTGTCCACGACCTTGGCCACGCCTTCGGCCTCGGCCGTGCTTCCGTCTTCTTTGATGCAGCGATTGACGACGGCGATGCGACCGTCATCGCGGATCGTGTATTCGGCGGTGGTCCCGCGCGCACACTGTTTTTGAAAACGGTTGGGTATCTTCGCGATTTCGAACCAGCGGCCTGCATAGCGCGCAAGATCAACCGTTTGCACAGTAGTCACTGGATGCGTGTCGCTCGAGTCGGCGTCGGTGGGTGACGCATGAAGCGCGTTGGTTTGAAGAGGGATGATCATCATGACAAGACCAATGCATCGAGAAAGCATGTTGTCCTTACCTGTAGTCCTCGCGACACGGGTGGAAAACGTCGAGCAAGTAAGCGTCGGTAATCGCACGGCCGGAATGACGAACACCGCCCGGGATCACCACGACCATGCCGGGTCCCAGGCTAAGCGGCTTGCCGGCCACCGTCAGTTCATACGTGCCTGCCAGCACGTTCACCACCTGCTCGTGCGGGTGGTCGTGCTCGTGAATCGAGCTTCCCGCCTCGATCCGCCAGTGCGCGACAGTCATGTTATCGGCGTGGACAAAACGCGCGTGATGACCCGGAACCACTTCGCGCGGTGCGATTTCATCGAGATGAATCAATTGCATGATGCCCTCCTCATTCAGGCGTACGCTGCCCGTCGGTACGTCGTGGAGTATGTGGCGATCTTACCCCAGTCGCCGTCGTGACGGGCCATCGGCTTTCCGACCTGGGATCGAAATCGGGGCTTGGCGCGTCGGGGTGCTTTGCCTAGCTTGTAGTGACCCGGCAAATAGAGGTCCCATATGAAAGCTACTACAAGCGTCCTTCTGTCCGTCATGTTCCTGTTTTCGGCCGCGGCGCACGCTGCCGATGACAGGGCAACGCTCCTCGAACTCCACAGCAAAGTGATGCGTGCCCATCTGCAGAGCAACGTAGGGATACTGCTCGAAGACGAGGCCACCGATTACTTGCTTGTAAGCCGTGGAGAGATTTCACACCCCACACTGGAAGAACGCCGGGCCAAGCTGGGACCGTACCTGGAGCGCACCACATTCGAAGCGTACGTCGACTTGACTCCACCCGTCGTGACCATCTCGAGTGATGCAACTCTCGGGTGGGCCGCGGTACAGGTCGAAGCGAAGGGCGTACAGAAAAACGATACCGGCGGGACCGATCCACTGCATTTCGTATGCGCATGGATCGAGCTCTACGAGAAGCGTGACGGGAGATGGCTGCGCGTCGGCAACGTCTCGAACTTCAAGCCCTGAGAGGGGCTTACGCCAATTCCGCCCCGGTTGACAGACCCTTGCCTGTAGGCTAGATTCTAGGCCGCTTCCAACAAGACCCTGCGGCGATCATCCATAAGATATTCGGTGGCGGAGTAGCTCAGCCGGTTAGAGCAGCGGAATCATAATCCTCTTTCAACGCTGCTAACTCCAAGTCAACATTACATCGCGGGCGAGACAGCGTCGTGCGAACCGTGTTGCGAACTTCGGATGACGAGGGGTAGTGAGGGTTGCTAGGGGGTCGGTGATGAAGAGCCGATACGCGACCCGCGCGTGCCGAAAAATATCAAACACTGGACCGCAGAGAATTACCGCCTAAGATATCGTTGACGGCACTCCCGGGAATCAGAGAGCGCAAGGATCCACAACGAT
>CAZULB010000035.1:0-25445 GCA_964621155.1 uncultured bacterium
CGCGCCGCACGTGGCGCGCCACGCGGTCGATCACCGACGGCAGGTGGCGGGCGGCATTGTAGGCCGGAATGACGGCGCTCAGCTCTTCAATGACTGCGTCGGCCACGCTCGGTACCGTCCTTCAGCGGGAAGAAATGGAACCACTGCTCGGTGTGCGCGTGAATGATGCGCTCCAGATCGCGCACGCATTTCTCCTGCAGGGCATCGAGACGGTCGAATTCGTCCAGACCTGTGTCGGGCCAGTGCGTGCCGCCGCGAACGTAGCGGAAGCGGTCCTTTCCGTCAAACACGAGTGCGCCGGTCAGGATGGGGGCGCCGGTACGGACCGAAAGCACAAGATGTCCGAGCGGGAAATCCTTCGTCACGCCGAAAAAGAGCGAGCTCTTGCGCGCGCGGCCGTAGACACGGTCGATGAGGAGCGCCACGCAGTCACCCCGCTGCACCGCATCCAGAAGGTCACCGAACGCGCCTCCCAGCGGATGGGCCTGCACACCGACATATTCGCGGCGGGCGGAGAAGAACTTCGTCACCGCCGGGGAGGGATGGTCCAGCGCCACGGTGTGCACGGCGCGGCCGAGTTGCGTAATGCAGTACCCCCCCAGCTCCCACGGGCCGATATGCCCGGTCGCGATCACCACCCCCTGCCCCGGGCCCACTTCCGCCATGTGGGCGCGCAGTGACGCGACGTCGCAACGCTCGAAAATCTCGTCGGGCTTGAAGAACGGGAGCTGGAGGAAGAGCAGGATACTGTGCGCAAATTCGTGGATGGTGCGTCGCGCCATGTAACGCTGCTCGGCGGTGGTCCAGTCGGGACGAATCAGGGCCAGGTTGCCCTGGACGAGGCGCCGTACATCCGGCCGCACCCAGCAAAAGATCTCGGCCAGGAGCCAGGTGATGGCCCGGCACACCCATCCCGGCGCGAAACGGCAGCAGAATGCGCCAAGATGATATGGGAGGGCCTGCAGCATCGAGCTCCGTGACGGAACATCTACGATAACACGATAAGCGCCTGCTCGTAACGGCCGCCGGAGACTGCGCTTGACGAGCCGGATAGGGCTTCATACTATTGTGGGCACGAGACGTGCTTCGTCTTGATGTCGGAGGTAACCCATTCGATCAGATTACGAACCGCTTGAAACTGTCCCCCACTGCCACAGCGACTCCCGCGCCGCGCCTTGACCGTTCGGACGAGCTCCGGCGCCTTCTCTCTCAACGCATCCTGGTAATCGATGGTGCCATGGGCACCGTGATCCAGACGTACCGTCTGGATGAGGCGGCTTTTCGCGGCGAGCGCTTCAAGCACCATCCCAAAGACCTCAAGGGCAACAACGACCTGTTGTGCCTGACACAACCCGGGATCATCGGCGAGATCCACCGCGCCTATTTCGAGGCCGGCGCCGACATCGCCACCACCAATACCTTCAACGCCACTTCGGTGGTCCAGGTCGAGTACGGGCTCCAGGACATCGTGTACGAAATCGCCCGCGCTGCGGCCAGCATTGCCCGCGCCGAGGCCGATGCCATGGAGCGCCGCGACGCGTCGCGGCCGCGTTTCGTGGCCGGATCGCTGGCGCCCACCAGCCGCACCGCGTCGATTTCACCCGACGTCAACGACCCCGGGTATCGCAACGTGACATTTCGCGAGCTGGCCGACGCGTATCGTGAAAATGCCCGCGGTCTCATTGATGGCGGCGCCGACATTCTGCTCGTCGAGACCGTGTTCGACACGCTCAACGCCAAGGCCGCGTTGTTCGCGATCGAAGAGGAGTTCGAGGCGCGCGGCATCCGTCTCCCGGTCATGTGCTCGGGGACGATTACCGACCTTTCGGGACGCACGCTCTCCGGTCAGACGCCGGGGGCCTTCTACGCCTCGGTATCGCACATGCCGCTCCTCGCGGTGGGCTTGAATTGCGCGCTGGGCAGTGCGCAGATGCGCCCCTTCCTGGCTGAGCTTTCCTCCGTCGCACCCATTCCGGTCAGCGTGTATCCGAACGCCGGCCTTCCCAATGCATTCGGCGGCTACGACGAGACGCCGGAGCAGATGGCGGCCGATCTGGGCAGCATGGCGCGCGACGGCCTCGCCAACCTGATCGGCTCGTGCTGCGGAACCACGCCGGCCCACACGTCGGCCATCGCGGACGCGGTCGCCGGTGTCACGCCGCGTCCAATTCCGGAGCGGCGCCGCTACACGCTGCTCTCCGGCCTCGAGCCGGTCGAGATTCGTCCCGATTCCAACTTCGTGAACGTCGGCGAGCGCACCAACGTCACCGGCTCCTCGCGCTTCCGGAAACTCATCCAGGATGACAACTACGACGCCGCGGTCTCGGTGGCGAAGCAACAGGTGGAAGACGGCGCGCAGATCATCGACGTCAACATGGACGAGGGGATGCTGGATTCCGAAGCCGCCATGCGCCGCTTCTTGAACTTCATTGCCTCCGACCCGGCCGTCGCGCGCGTCCCCATCATGATCGACAGTTCGAAGTTCAGCGTGATCGAAGCGGGGCTCCAGTGCGCGCAGGGCAAATGCGTCGTGAACTCGATTTCGCTCAAAGAGGGCGAGGAGGCATTCATCGATCACGCGCAGCGCGTGCGTCGCTACGGCGCGGCCGTGATCGTGATGGCGTTCGATGAGCAGGGCCAGGCCGACACCATCGAGCGCAAGGTGTCGATCTGCGAACGCTCGTTCAAGATTCTCACCGAGAAGGTGGGGTTCCCGCCCGAAGACATTATTTTCGATCCCAACATCTTTGCCATCGCGACCGGCATCGAAGAGCACAACGCCTACGCGGTGAACTTCATTGAAGCATGCCGCGAGATCAAGAAGCGCTTCCCGCTCTCGCACGTGAGCGGCGGTGTGAGCAATGTCTCGTTCTCATTCCGGGGCAACGAGCCCGTGCGCCAGGCCATTCACGCCGTGTTTCTCTACCACGCCATCCGTTCCGGCATGGACATGGGTATCGTCAACGCCGGCCAGCTCATGGTGTACGAGGACATCCCCGCCGATCTCCTCGAACGCGTGGAGGACGTGGTATTGAACCGCCGCCCGGACGCGACCGAGCGCCTGCTCGAAGTGGCGGCCAATGTGCGCGGCGCCGACAAGAAAAACCGCGATGAAATGGATGCGTGGCGCGCGCTTCCCGTCCGCGAGCGCTTGATGCACTCGCTCGTCCACGGCATCGACGCCCATGTGCTCGAGGATGTCGAGGAAGCACGTCAGGGAGCCGAGCGGCCCATTCATGTCATCGAGGGCCCGCTCATGGACGGGATGAATGTGGTCGGAGATCTCTTCGGTTCCGGGAAGATGTTCCTTCCCCAGGTCGTGAAGAGCGCGCGCGTCATGAAAAAAGCGGTCGCGCACCTGGTGCCGTTCATCGAAGCGGAGCGCGAGAAATCCGGTGCCGCCATCCAGGCCAACGGCAAGATCGTGGTCGCCACCGTGAAGGGCGACGTCCACGACATCGGCAAGAACATCGTGGGCGTGGTGCTGCGCTGCAACAATTACGACGTGGTCGATCTCGGCGTCATGGTTCCCTACCAGAAGATTCTCGACACGGCGAAGGCCGAGAAGGCCGATGTCATCGGGCTCTCGGGTTTGATCACGCCGTCGCTCGACGAAATGGTGACTGTCGCCCGCGAGATGAAAAAGCAGGGCTTCGAGCTGCCGCTCCTGATCGGCGGCGCGACCACTTCGGTCGCCCACACCGCCGTGAAGATCGACCCCGAGTACGACCAGCCCGTCGTGCATGTGCTGGATGCATCGCGCGCGGTGGGTGTGGTCAATCAGCTGCTGGGGAACGAAACCCGCGCGCACTTCGCGGCCGGGAAGAAGGACGAGTACCGCAAGCTGCGCGAAGCGCGCGAGGCCGCGGGCGGCGGCGAGTCCAAGCTGATCCCGCTCATGGCCGCTCGCGGGCGCCGGGAGAAGATCGACCTGGCTTTGGTGGCGCCTGCGCCTTCGTTTCTGGGAACCCGGGTGTTCGACGATTACCCGTTGGCCGATCTCGTCGACTTCATCGATTGGACACCTTTCTTTCAAGCATGGGAGTTACGCGGGGTATTTCCCAAAATACTTGAAGACCCGGTGGTGGGCGAGCAGGCCTCTTCCTTATATAAGGAGGCCCGCGAGCTCCTGGATACGCTGGTGCGCGGCGGACGCCTGCGCGCCCGCGGCGTCATCGGCTTCTTCCCGGCGGCGGCGGTGGGTGACGACATCCGGCTCTTCAAGGATGCGAAACGCGGCGAGGAGCACGCCCTGCTCCATTGTCTACGCCAGCAGGCCGACAAGTCGGATTCGCGCGCCAATTTCTGTCTCGCCGATTTTGTGGCACCGGCAGATGCCAACGTCGAGGATCACGTGGGCGCGTTCATCGTGACGGCCGGCGACGGTCTCGATGAAATCGTCACCGAATTCGAGAAAGCGCACGACGACTACCGCGCCATCATGGCCAAAGCACTCGCTGATCGTCTGGCGGAAGCGTTTGCCGAGCGCATGCACGAACGCGTGCGCCGTGAATTCTGGGGTTATGAAAAGGGCCCCGCGCTCTCGAACGAAGAACTTGTAAAAGAAAAGTATCAAGGCATCCGTCCCGCGCCGGGCTACCCGGCGTGCCCGGACCACACCGAGAAGCGCACCCTCTTCGATCTCCTCGACGGTGAGCGCAACACCGGCGTGACTCTCACCGAGTCGTTCGCGATGTGGCCTGCGTCGTCCGTGAGCGGCTGGTACTTCTCGCATCCGCAGTCGCACTACTTCGGCGTCGGCAAGATCGCGCGCGACCAGGTGGAAGACTACGCGAAACGCAAAAGCATGAAAGTTGCCGACGTCGAGCGCTGGCTCTCGCCCAATCTCGGCTATCGGACGTAACGCGGAGCGCGGTGCTCGACGGGTTCCGATTAGCTCTTTCTCCTGAAAACGGCGCTATACTCACCAGAGGCACCCTGGTTCTGCGCGCAGGCGCGCGCGGACCGGCCAAACCAGCTCCTCGCAATCGTTAAGGGCCCCCTTGCATGTGAAGGGAGAACGACATGCGACCGCTGCGATACTTCGCCATTTTTCTCATGATCCTCGTCGCGCACAGCGCGCACGCCCGCCACGCGGGGCGTGTGCCCGACCGGGTGCCGACCATCGCGCCACCCGCCGGCGCCACCGACAACTGGCGATTGTCTGCAAGAAGCGTCCCGCGGTTTGCGGCCGCTGCCGGCGATACAACCCTGCTCCTGTCTTCATCCTTCAATAGCGGCGCGCAGTGTTCAGCAGTGGGTTGGACCTCTGTCGACCGGACAACTGCACCGGGGGAATTCTGGCACATCGACGATTACAGCGGACTCTCCTTCGGTCCCCTCGAAGGAGTGCACTCGCTGTGGTGCGGCGTCCGCCCCGGGGGAATCCAGTTCTGCACGTACCTGACGTTACCCGGATACGGCAACAGCTGGGATCAGTGCTGGAGCACCCGGGACTGTCTGGCAGTCCCTGGAGGCGCGACGACCGATCTCGACGTGTCCTTCGCGATTCGCTATGACTCCGAGCCCAGCTATGACTACACGCGGCTCGAGTACACGGCTGACTGCACCGGCAACGCCGGTTGGATTGAGATCGATGGCGGTTATGCAGTCTGGGACGGCATCAACCAGACGACGATCAACCGCTCGTATGCCGTCGGCACCGGCCCCGTGAGGGTGCGTCTTCGCTTCACATCCGATACCTCATGGTCGGATCAGGACGGGTTCTACAACTCGAACGGGGCTGTCCACATCGATAGTCTCCAGGCGGAAACGCTTCCCATCGAGCTCTTCGAGGACGAAGCGGCGGGCGCCACGTCATCCAACGACTGGGAAGCATCGAGGGCACCGGGTTACGGCGACTATGCCGCCCTTTTCAGGGGTTCGGAGCTGCTGCAGGAAGACGCGTGCAAGACGAACGTGTCGTGCATGTGGGCCTTCATCCAGAATTCCACCGAGAACTACGCCTGCGGCGGCCACCCCGAGCAGAAAGTGGTCCCGCACGTGAACAGTCGCGGCCAGTACATCAGCAACGAGATCTGGTCGCCGTGGATTGCGCTGTCCGGCAACGGCTCCCAGTTGAACGTCCAGTTCGACGTGTACCGCGACCGCCTCTCATTCAACTCGTCGGTTGTGTTCTACGTCTGGCATGTGCGGAACCTCGTGAACGGCTGTGCGCAACCCTGGAAGGACTACAACTTCCTGTACGAGGGTGACGACAAATCCTGGTACAAGCACGTGGAAAACGTGGGCAGCCTCGTGGATTTCGCGAACGCGTCGCATGTTCAGGTGGCGCTGGGTGTGATCGACATGTGCCCCTTCTTCTGCGGTTGGGCCAACAACGGTTCCTGCCACAGTCACGCCCCTCTCCTCGACAACGTGAAGGTGTATCGTGTCAACCTCACCGGCCCGCAGTGGACCGTGCGCGGCACCGACCTTTTCCAGGACACGTTTCCATCCAATAGCACGATTACGGGCAAGGGGCGGGCGGACGAAGCCATCGACATCAAGCCCAGCGGTTCGCCCACGTTCACGCCGGGGGATTCCAGCGTGATCAACGCGCTCAAAGA
This sequence comes from uncultured bacterium, assembly GCA_964621155.1. Classification (GTDB taxonomy): domain Bacteria; phylum Krumholzibacteriota; class Krumholzibacteriia; order WVZY01; family JAKEHA01; genus JAKEHA01. The sequence continues at coordinate 6,570 of CAZULB010000035.1, forward strand.
TGGCACCTACGCATCCGGATCCGGCACCAACTCGTCGGGCCTTCTCGACGACCCCAACATTTCGACGTACATCGGTCGCCACAAGACCAAGAAGCAGGTCTACATGTGGGTCACCGTCTGGCCCCAGGGCCAACCCGGAAAGTCGGGCGACGCTCTCTCGGAGGGACCGGGCGGACAGGCCAACCGCTATCCGCACATCGCCGCCAAGGACTACGTGGATGCCAGCGGTGTCACATGGACCGCAATCCGCGCCGACTACACCTATACAGGAACCGCGAGCAACTCCGGTAACGGGCACCCGGCTCCCAATGCTCCGCCCTATGTGCAGAATCGTTTCAACGTCGACCTGAACGACAACCTGTTCACCCCCGGCGACACGATTCTCTTTTTCTACGGCGCCAGCAGCCCGGGCGGCACGAACTACTACTCCGACCAGTGGCACGTGACCAACGACATTGCCGAAGTTGCGGCCAATCCCATGGAGTTCACGATTCTGCCCGCCGGGGGGTTCAACCGCGGTGGAGATATTCTCTATGTCGATGGCGCGGACGGCTACGGCGACCAGCCGTATCTTGATGGCGCGCTGATGGCGCTGGGTATTGCGGACAAAGTCGATCGCTATGATGTGCGCGCGCCAGCCTCCAGGGTGAGCAACACGCTGGCCGGTCGCGTCTACAATGTCGCGGCCCAGCTCAGCGCCTGCTACCGGCTGATCATGTGGGATGCCGGATCCCTCTCACAGGTCATCGGTGATGGCGAATACCCGAAGACGAATGACTACGCGCTCTTCGGCACGTTTCTCGGCAACCTGACGCAAAATGGCGGCATTTATCTCTGCGGCGACGATATTGCCGAAGAACTCGCCAGCCCGCTTGCCAGGCCGGCCGAAGCGAACTTCAGAGCCACGTACATTCCGTTCAATCTGATTTCGGCCAACCATGTCGTGGCCGGGCTGGGCATTTCGCCCCGCGTGGTGCATTGGCCGGGTCGCGCGTTCACCGACGACGCGATCGCGGTTGGTGGATGTCCCGCCGTGAACGATTTCGACGTCATGAACGCCACGGGCCCGTCGCGGATCGAGATGTCGTACGGTGCTGCGCAAAGCACCAACGGCGCGGTGATTTCGAACCAGATGATCGCGGCATCGGCGACGAAGACCGTCGTGCTGTCCGGCTTTTCTTTCGCAAGCATCCGCGACGACGAGCTCGATGGCATCTTCGACCGTGCCGCACATCTGCGCGACATCATCGTGTTCACGGGTTCGGGGCCGGTGGGCCTCCCCACCGACGCGGGTCCGGCGCTGCGCAACAGTCTGGCGCAGAACTATCCCAACCCGTTCAACCCGCAGACCACGATCTCGTTCACAATCGCGTCGCGCGGTCACGTCGCGCTCAACGTATATGACGTGAGCGGAGCGCTGGTACGTACCCTCGCAAACGAAACGCGTGGACCCGGCGCATATCAAGTGCAATGGGACGGGCGCGACGAGAATGGGTGCGCGGTCGCGAGCGGCGTGTATTTCTACCGCCTCGTCGCGGGCAGCTTTACGAGCACGAGGAAGATGGTGCTTCTCAAGTAGCCCGAATACGAGCGGCATGGAAGCACGAAGGGGACCGTCCGCGACGGTCCCCTTCTTTGTAATGAATGGTCGGGGCGACAGGATTTGAACCTGCGACCACTTGCACCCCATGCAAGTGCGCTACCGGGCTGCGCCACGCCCCGACCGAATGGGAATCTCAGCGAATTCTGTGAGGCCGGTCCTAGACCACGGTCTCGGCTTCTGCGCCCTCTTTGATTTCCAGCAGTTCGCGCAGCTCCTCGAGCTCCTTCTTGACCGACAAGAGCACGTGACGGGCCTGCGGATCGCTGAACGGGATCGCCATCTGCTTGATGATGGTGTCCGGATTGCCGAAGTTCTCCTGCAGCTTCTTGCGCGCTCCGTTGATGGTGAACTTCTCCTTGTAGAGGAGATCACGGATGGCGAGCACGGCCTTGATGTCGCGCGGGCGGTAGCTGCGATTGCCGGCGCGGTTTTTCTTGGGACGCAACGAGGGAAACTCGGTTTCCCAGTACCGCAACACGTGAGGCTTTACACCGGTGAGATCGCTGACCTCGCCAATCGTGTAGTACATCTTGCCGGCGGTCGTCTTGTACCTCATGCGCGTGTTTCCTTTCCACTCTGCGAGGTGCGCGTCTCCGCACGCGGCGGACGCGTCATGAGCAGGGCGATGGCTTCTTTCGGGTCGTGGCCTTCGAACAGCACCCGGTGCACCATTTCGATGATCGGGAGCTCGACGCCTTTGGCGCGGCCCAGGTCGACCGCGGCGCGCGTCGTGCGCACACCCTCCGCCACCATTCCCAGCTTCGACAGCGCTTCCTCGAGTTTCTCGCCACGACCGATCGCCTCTCCGACGCGACGGTTGCGGCTGTGCCGACTGAGACAGGTAACCACGAGGTCCCCCACACCGGCAAGCCCCGAAAACGTCTCCGGTCTTGCCCCCATGGCCGTTCCGAGCCTCGTGATCTCGGACAGGCCCCGCGTCACCAGCGCGGCTTTGGTGTTGTCGCCCCCGCCGGCCCCATCCAGGATGCCGGCCGCAATGGCGATGGAATTCTTGAGCGACGTCGCGAGCTCCACGCCCGTGATGTCGTCATTTGTATAAATGCGAAGGTAGGGCCGGCCGACGGCCTGCTGTACTGCTTCGCATGCCCGCTTTCCCGGGCCCGCCGCGACAATCGACGTTGCCACGTGCTTGCTTACTTCTTCGGCGTGGCTGGGGCCCACCAGTGACACGATTTTCTTCGCGGAAACGCCAAGCGCCTCCTCGAGAATTTCGCTCATGCGGCGGTGCGTGCGTTCTTCGAGTCCCTTGCTGGCGCTGACGACCACCACATCGTCACCGAGCAATTTGCCGGTCGCGACTGCCAGCGCGGTCTCGCGCATGGTATGCGACGGCACCGCGAATACAACCATTCCAGTATTCCCGACCGCGGTCGCCAGATCGCTGGTCACCGCAAGGTTGTCGGGCAGCCTGACGCCGCGCAGGTAGTGTGTATTCTCGCGCGTGCTCTGTGTGATCTGCGCGCGTGGCGCGTCGTGATCCCACAGCACCACGTCGTGCTCGTTCTCGGCCAGCACGACCGCGAGCGTCGTGCCCCAGCTGCCGGCCCCGAGAACGGCGATGCGCATCAGGCCGTGTCCCGTCTGCGGGCGAGTTTCGGCTCCGTGCCCGCCGCCAGTCGCTTGATGTTGCCGCGGTGCTTCCAGACCACGACCAGCATCACCAGAATCGAGGCGTAGAACACGTCATTCGACGACGGCGCCAGCCCGAGTCTCGTGGTGTAATACACCGCAATGGGCAGCGTGACCGCCGCCGAAAGGCTCGCGAGCGAAACGATTTTCCGGAGCGCGAACACGATTGCAAATACGGCCAGTGCACCGCCGAAAGCCCACGGCGCGAGCGCCATGAAAGCGCCCGCCGATGTCGCGATACCCTTGCCGCCGGAAAAGCGCAGATAGGGCGAAAACAAATGCCCCATGACGGCGCCGACGGCGGCGGCCAGTTCGTGTATCGGCTCGTGCCCGGGGATATCCCAGGTGCGCGCGAGCAGCACGGGGAGGAATCCCTTCGCGATGTCCAGGACGAGCACGCCGAGCGCGATCTTGCCGCCCAGAATACGGTACGTGTTCGATGCACCCAGGTTCCCGCTGCCATGCTCGCGCAGATCGATGCCCTTCCACGCCCCGGCGAGGTAGCTGAAGGGAATGCCGCCCACGAGGTAGCTTCCCACCAGCACGAACAGGATGGTCAACGGGTTCACGAAGCGACCTTCTTCTTGGCCTTGAGCCGCGCCCGGCGCGTCGGCCGCGCGCGCGGCGAATCCCGGGTGTCCTTCGCCGAGCGGCGCTCGGCCATTTCGATGCGAATCAACGAGCCCTCAAAACCGAACACCTCGCGCAGCTGATTGTTCAGAAAGCGCAGATAGTAGCGGTTGAAGTGGTTGGCGCGGTTCACGAACAGGGTAATGGTCGGCGGTGACACGTCGACCTGGGTGGCATAGAAAATCTTCCCGTTGCCCCCGCTGTGAAACGGCGGCGGATTCTTCGCCACAATTTTCGCGATGACGCGGTTGAGCTCGGCGGTGGGAATACGCTTCTCGCGCTCTTCCTTGATCCTCCACGCCGTCTCGAGCACCTTGTCGATACGCTGGTTGTCTTTGACCGAGATGAACAGCACCGGCGCATAGTCGAGAAAGCCGCACTTGCGCCGAAAATCCTTTTCGATCTGGACGTAGGTCTTGTCGCCCTTCTTGGGCACGGCATCCCACTTGTTGAAACACACGACCACGCCGCGGGCGGCGTTGTGCGGATAGCTCGCCACCTTGACGTCCTGGTTGTTGACCTCACGCGTCGCGTCGAGCATGACGACGGCAACGTCGCAACGCTCGATCGATTCGAGGCTCTTGAGCGTGCTCAGGATGTCGAGGTCGGCCGAAGTGCGCGCCTTGCGGCGGATGCCGGCCGTGTCGACGAGCGTGATGCGCCGTTTGCGCCAGGCTACCGCGACGTCGATGGAATCGCGCGTGGTCCCCGGCCGTGAATCCACGATGTTCGTCTCTTCGCCCACGATTGCGTTCACCAGACTCGACTTCCCGACGTTGGGCACGCCCGCGATGGCGAGACGCAGGTCGCTGTGCAGTTCCGTCGTCGCCGTGCGCGGCAGGAGCTTCACAATCTCATCCAGGAGATCGCCGACACCCTCGCCGTGGAGCGCGCTGACCTCATGATAGGTCTCGAAGCCCAGCCGGTGAAACTCGCTCGCCAACCCTTTGGCTACCGGGCGTTCGGCCTTGTTGGCCACGAGCAGCACGGGCAGGTGCGTCTCGCGCAGCTTCGCGGCCACGTCGAAATCCGACGGGATGAGCCCGGCCTCGGCGTCGACCACAAACAGGAGCGCGTCGGCACGCGCGGCCTCCTTGAGGGCGCGCGCTTCGACCTGGTCGACCAGCGGGTCGTCAATTCCGCTGAAAAGACCGCCCGTATCGATCAACTGGAAGGTGTGGCCGGTCCACTCCACGGTGCCGCGCTGGACGTCGCGCGTGACCCCGGCGGTCTTGTGCACGATGGCACGGCGCGCGTGCGTGAGGCGGTTGAACAGGGTCGACTTGCCCACGTTGGGGCGGCCAACCACGGCAACTACGGACGGCTTCTTCATGCTTCGGCCGCTCCTGAGGCGCTGTGCTCGCAGAGCGCGTCGATAAAGGATTCCCCGGGCGAGACCACGGGCGCGCCGATCGCGCGTGTGAGGTCGTCGAGGCTCATGGCATCGATGGTCACTTCGTCATAGTTGAGGCAGTTGGGCGGAATGAACGTCGTGCGCGCTTCGCCGCCGTGCTCGCGCACCGCGCGTACAATGTCCGCACCCACCAGCAGTCCCGAACACGTCACCGACGCGCCGAAGAAGTCATTGCGCACAGTAACGAGGTCGGGCAGCAGGCGCACGCCGTGCGCGCGCAGCAGCGGCCACACGTAGCGTTCGAACACGCGCGCACCCAGCGATCCGGTCGCGACGAGGATGCCGCTCAGGTCCGGCGGCAGCTCGCAGCCGGTGAGGTCGGACTCGATCTCTTCCAGCAGGTGGCGGATGCTGCCGATGCCGTTGTCGAGCTGCGGAAAACCTTCATACGCATCCAGTGCCGGCGCCTCACGCGCGGCGCCCACGTACCACTCGTCACTCGCGAACACAAAGCGGCTTTCGCGCTTCGCCAGGAATCGGTGCTGATACGACTCCACCAGGTCGATGACCTCGCCCATTTCCTCGTCCCGATACGAGCGAATAATCGAGAGATTGTCGCGGTGCTTGGTGAGCCCCACTGGAACCACGGCCAGCGACACGATGTTGGGGCCGATTCCTTCCAGGGTCTCGATGGTTTCGCGCAGGTAATCGCCGTCGTTCTTGCCCGGTACGATCACGGCCTGGCAATGCACCTTGATGTCGCCCTCGGCCAGCGTGCGCAATGTCTGCACGATGTCGCGCTTCATGGGGCGGCCGAAGATGAAGCGGCGCATACCGCCCTCCACCACGTGCACCGATACCCACTGCGGGGAGTTCCTCTGTTCGATGATCTTGGCGAGCTCGGCGTCGGTAATGTCGTTCATGGTGGTGAAGTTTCCGTACAGGAAACTCAACCGGAAGTCTTCGTCCTTCACGTAAAGCGTTTCACGCATGCCCTTCGGCATCTGATCGACGAAGCAGAACGGGCACTTGCAGCGGCAGCGGCGGAAGTCCATCGCCTCGAACCAGATCTCGAGTCCGGCCACGGCGCGCGTGGGCAGGAGGATGCTCTCTTCACTGCCGTCTTTGCGCTGCACGCGCAGCGACACTGTCTTCCCCTTCGAACTGTGAAAGTGGAAGTCGAGCTGGTCCTCGGCGGGCTTGCCGGCGACTTCGATAATGCGGTCGCCCACGGCGAGGATGTTCGGGTCCAGCCCGAAGTCCGCCGGGTTTTTCATCGAGACGATTGCGAGTGCCTTATCGGCCATGGTTCTCCGGTACCTGTCTGACTCTTTCCAGGATCGCCAACGCTTCGCTTCCTGAAACTGGCTCGACGGCGCGAAGCGCCGTCTGATATCCGCCGGGCATGATGACATTCACCTGTGCGGCCTGCCCGCGCCCGGCGAGTATCCGGCTCACGATCACGTACAACGACGCGCGCGTCACTTCATCCTCGGCATGCTCAGCACCGTCGGGCGTCGCCGGCATCCACCCGCGCTCCGCGAGTATCGCGAGCGGAGTCGGCCCGCCCGGATTGAGAGACGTCGTCGCTGTCTCATCCATCATGCGCACGATCGCGCCCGCCAGTTCGCTGCGCGTGACGCCTTCGCGCGCATGCAGCGCGTTGGGATTGCCCTCGACGTACTGCTTCAAGAGCTCCAGGTATTCCACGCACTGGCCGCGATCGCCATAGTGCGTACCCATCGTGAAGGCATCGATGGCGGCATCGGTTTCACCGAGCGCCATGTGCGCGCGGCCGATGTACGCGTACGCCTCGCGCTTCACGGCCTCGTCGGTTGTGGCCGCGGCAATCTTCTCCATGCGCGCGATGCTGCCGCGATAGTCACCGGCCACGAAGCGTTCGACCGCCCTGTCGAACTCCCCCTGCTTGCCTACCATCGCCGAAGGACCGCCGCAGGCCAGCACTCCCGCCAACCCGAGCGCTCCTACCAGGAGCAGATGATGGATACGGGGCGATCGCTTCATCGGGGACCCGGAGGTACGACTGACAAGAAGATGGAGCGGGCAACGGGGCTCGAACCCGCGACCTTCAGCTTGGGAAGCTGATACTCTACCAACTGAGTTATGCCCGCTCTCCTAATGTGCATGTATGTGAACATCTTAGCCCTGTTGTGTCAAGTTATTACTGAGGCCGCGCCGGGGCCAGGAACTGGCCCACCAGGGCCCGTGCGCGTTCGGCCGCGTCCGCATGCGTCATGTCGAGCCAGACCGCGTCTTTTTCGCTCCGAAAGAAGGTCTCCTGACGCTTGGCGTACTGTCGCGTAATGGTAACCACGCGGTCGAACGTCTCCAGCGGATCCTCGCGCTGCACGAGGGCATCGGCAAGGTCGGCGTAGCCCAGACTCTTCATCCCGGGTGTGTCGGGTGATACACCGTGGGCGACGAGGGCGCGCACTTCCTCCACCCACCCGGAATCGAAGAGCTCGCGCGTGCGCTCCGCGATGCGCTCGCGCAGGACTTCGCGCGGCATGGAGAGGACAAGCTTCAGATAGGCGACATTGTCAGCCGCCCTGCCCTGTCGCGCATAGAGCTCCGTCGCCGGCGTGTCGGTGTGGATAATGAGTTCGAGCGCGCGCGTGATGCGCACGCGATCGTTCACCGAGATGGCAGCGGCACGCTCGGGGTCGCGCCGCTCGAGCTCCTCGTACAGCTCTGCCGTGTCGCGCCCTTCGAAGCCGGCGCGTATCCGCTCCAGCTCCTCGCGCGGAATCGAAATATCCACGAGGCCGCTGAAGAGCGCTCGAAAGTAGAGGCCGGTGCCTCCCACGAGGAAAGGCACGCGTTCCCGGGCGGCGATGTCGCGCAGCGCCGCCTCTGCCGCCGCGACATGGCGTCCCGTGCTCCCACTCTCATTCACGTCGAGATAATCGAGCAGGTGGTGCGGCACGCGTTCGCGATCGGCATGTCGCACCTTGCCGGTTCCGATGTCGAGGCCGCGATACGCCTGGCGCGAATCCATGGATACGATCTCTCCATTGAATTCTTCCGCGAGCGCGATGGCGAGATGTGACTTTCCGGTCGCGGTTGCGCCCATGATGGCCACGGCTCGAACGGGCGTTGGTCTTACCTGCGGATGTGACACCGCAATCCTAATGCGCTAGCGCCGGTGGAACCAGCGTCCGATTTCGTCGAGCGAGAGCCGGTAGATGGTGGGACGCCCGTGGGGGCACGAGTACGGATTGTCGACCGCGAACAACTGGTCGGCGAGGAGTTTCATTTCGTCGACGGAAAGCCGCTGGCCCGCCTTGATGGCACTGCGACACGCGTAGCTTGCGATCAGTTTCTCGTTGAGCGAATTCCCGGGTGAACGATCGGCAATGATGTCGTCAAAAATCTGGCGCAGCAGGTGTCCGTCGGCCCAGTTCTTCAGCCCCTGCGGGTAGCCGCGCACGAGAATGCTGGTGCCGCCAAACGGCTCCAGCGTGAACCCCAGCTTCTGAAACACCGGCCGCGAGGTCTTGAACACCTCGAGCTCGCGCAGCGAGAGCTCGATGGGAATGCTGAACAGGATCTGCTGTGACGGCGGCGCCGCGTCCTGCATGAGGCGCATGCTCCAGTCGAAGATGACGCGCTCGTGCGCCGCGTGCTGGTCGATGACAACCACGCCCCCGCGCACCTGAATGAAGATGAATGTCTGGTTGAATTGCCAGTACAGCGTGTCGTCGGTGGGAACCACCGGCGCCACGTCGTCGCGCCGAGCGGGTACGGCCCCGGGCGGCGTGATGGTGGTTGGCGGCCAGGTGCCCATCTGCGCGGCCACCGGTTCGACTCGCTTCTCGTCGGCACGCACGTCACGCCGTGCCTGATACTCGCTGAAGGCATCCCGGATGCGCGCCTCGCTGCCGGGAGCCTGGAACATCGCGGTCTGGGTGTGCTCTTCCCACGCTGCCGGGGCGGCCGCGATCTCGGCGCTTTCCTCTGCCCCGCCTGCTCCCACGCCCACCGCGAGCGCCGCTTCGCTTCTCGCCGTGAGCGACTGTTTGACCGCGCCGCGGATGGCGGCGAACACCGCGCGTTCGTTGCGCACGCGCACCTCGAGCTTGCTCGGATGCACGTTGACATCGACGTCGCTGGCCGGCATCTCGACGCTGAGCACGGCAACCGGATAGCGCTTGTACGGGATCACGTTGCGATACGCATCCTGCAGCGCGTGGACGAGCGTGCGCTCGCGCACTGCACGCTGGTTGACGAAGAAGAACTGGCTGAATCGATTGCCGCGCGTGTGCGACGGCAGACTCACAAAGCCGTGCACGCGCAGAGGTCCGTTCGTCGATTCTACCTCCACCATCTGGCGCATCGTGGTAGAGCCCAGCACGGCGGCGATACGCTCGCGCCAGCTTGGCGCCGGAAGCAGATCGAGCACGTGGCGCCCGTCGTCGATATAGTGAATTTCGACCTCGGGCAGGATCAGGGCGAAAGCAAGAATGGTTTCGAGGATACGCTTGCGCTCGGTAATCGATGACTTGAGGAAGCGCTTGCGTGCAGGCGTGTTGAAGAAGAGATCCTGCACGCGTACGGTGGTGCCGCGCGGATGCGGCGCGGGCCCGCGCTCGACCGGTTCTTTCCCCTCGATGCGGATGCGCCAGCCTTCGCCCTGGGTGCTGTCACTCGAGATCAACTCGAAACGTGACACCGCCGAAATACTGGCAAGCGCTTCGCCACGGAACCCGTAGGTGGCGATGCGCTCCAGGTCGTCGGCGTCGGAAATCTTGCTGGTGGAGAAATTGCGCGGCGCCAGCTCGACGTCCTCGCGCGTCATCCCCACGCCGTCGTCCCGCACTTCGATGAGTGATTCCCCGCCCCCCACCGTCATGACGGTGACGGTGCGCGCACCGGCGTCGACCGCGTTCTCGAACAACTCCTTGATCACGGAGGCCGGGCGTTCGACGACCTCACCGGCTGCAATGCGGCGCGCGACGTCGTCTGGAAGTGTACGAATGACAGCCATTTATGCTCTTCTTCTGAGTGGGCGTCGAAGACCTTAGCATGCGTGTGGGGGAAGGGCAACGAGAGCTTGCGGTCGGCATGCGGATTTGTGGGGATAACATGTGTACCGGGCGCAGCGGACGCCGGAGGGGTCGGGCGCGCGGCCTCTGCGGCCGCGCCGGTCAGGACAACGGGTACGACTTGAGGGCGCGCTCAGCCTCGTCCAGGAGGGCATCGGCGGTGCGCGCCCCGCCCGGATAGGCAGCAACCCCGATCAGCACCTCACGCGCCGCCGTGTCCACGTCGGCGCCGCCGAGATCCTTGTGCAGGTAGGCAACCAGGCGGGTCACCAGGAATTGAATCCGGCTCGCACCTTCGAGCGATGCCATCGCGTACGTGTCGCGCCGAATCCAGCAGCCGTAGTCGCTCTTGCGCGTGCGCGTCTGGATTCCCCGGCGGATTTCGTCGGCGACGTGCAGCGCCCGCTCTTCGTGCGCCGCGAACAGTTCGGTCATGGCCGGGACACGAATCACCAGCAACGAGAATGGATTGTGATAGCGTTCCGCGCGCGACATCTCGGCGTCGAGAATGCGCGCCAGCCGGCGACTGTTCCCCGCGATCATGTCGTCATAGGTCGGCTTCTCGTCGCCGGCACCGCTGGCGAGCGCGCGCGCGGCCGGCCATGCCACTGCCAGCACCTGTTCGATCACGGTTTCGTCGTGCGCCGAAAACGAGGCCTCTTCGACGGCGCTTTGCGCGCGCCGATCGTACGCGATCACACCCGCCATGAGGTTATCGCCGGCAGTGAACGGAACCGCCAGCACGGAGCGCACCGGATGCGCGGCGTCGGCAGCCCGAGATCCGAACTCGACGCGCGACAGATGATACGGCGCGCGCTTCTTCTCGAGCTTGGTGAAACGCTCTTCGTCCTCTTCGCGCCACTTGTCGTCATCGCGCCCGGCGCCGATATACGACGCCAGCGTCCAGCGCTGCTCCGCCGCGCCGCGCAGCCGCACGGACACGCGCTCGCACTCCAGCGCATCCGCGAGCACGCGCGCCACCACGTCGGCCAGATCGGGCAGCGTGCGACAGCCCAGGAATGCGGGTGCCGCGTCGGATATTTTCACGAGGGACGAGAGCTCGCTGCGCAGGCGCCGCTCGCGGCGCTCGTTGCCGATGAAACGCGCGAGCTCGAGCGCCACCGACTCTTTGACGGCGAGAAATTCATCCAGGCGATGTCGCGCGCTGAACTCGACCACGGCCACGCCGAGGGTTTCCGTCAGCACCAGCGGTGTGAACACGAACGACGACGCGAAAGCACCGCTCTGTGGATCGACGGGCTCTGTGAGCACGATGGTGCGGCGTTCGAGATATGCGCGCGCCAGCGCACCCCTGCCGATGCGCACGAATTCGGGCGAGGCCGACAGGCGCCGGTTGGAACCGCCGAGCACGAGCCACTCGCCCGACTGCGTGCTCACGAACACTTCCACCGACTCAGCGCCGGTGATCTTTGCCACCAGTGTGGAGAGCAACGCGAACTTCTCCGACGTCGACCCCGACCGCTCGGAAAGCTCGCCGAGTGACTGGCGCAGCACCATCTCATCCTTGCGCAGGTGCGCCTCCTGGAGGCGAACGGAATCGGCGAGCACGCGCGCCATGCGGTGACTGAACTTCTCCAACGTTTCCAGATCGCTGACGGTGAGCTCGCGCGCGTTGCCGTTGCCGGTGGTGGATACGTTGAGCACTCCCAGCAGCGTGTCCCCATCGACCAGCGGAACCGAGCAGGCCGAAGTAATGCGCGCCCGGTCGCGTTCTCCCGGGTACGGAGCCGGCTGCCGGATCAGCTTGCCCTTGCGTTCTTTTGCCACCGTACCCGAGATGCCTTCGCCGAGTTTCTGCCGCGTGTTGCGGATCACACGCTCGGATAGACCCGTCGCGTGCGCGATGTAGAGTTCGCCCGCTTCGTGCGAGTACATCATGATGGAGCCGTTGGCAGCGTGCGTCTCCTCCACCGCGAGGTCGAGCAGCAGTTTCAACAGCCGCGTCCGATCGAACAGACGCTCGAAGCCGGCAAGGGCTTCGTCGAGCGCATGCGACGCCGGCTCTCGCAGCGGTTCGCGCGCCGCGGGCGCTTCCGGCATTGTGGAAGCTTCCGGCGCGGGCACGAAGCGCTGCAGCGCTGCCGCATGGTCCAGGAGCGCGGCGCTGCCGGCGCTCGCGATCTCGGCGGCAAAGGCGGCGCGGTCCTCCACCACGACGGCATCGACGGGCAGGTGCGCCGCAATCTGCCCGGGGTCCTTCAGGGCAGGAATGTGGAGGATCTCGGCGATCTCAACCGCGACAGCGGCTGGATTTCGGTCGTAAACGAACGCGATCTCCACATCACGCAGCTTGTGAAGCTCCGCAAGGATGAAGAGATCCGCCTCGGACCCGCCGAGAAGACCGACCTTTAGACGCTTTGATGTCATGCAGTTACAGGACGCAGTTCGAGCAATACCGGATGCCCCCGGCGCGGCCGCGACAGGGATGGCAGTCAAGGAAGAGCAAGTCGCGGACCACGATGCCTCATGGTGGCGCATGGGGGAGCCAGACGGTGGGCAGTTTCTGCCGGTCTACTTCAGGCGCAGTTTGAGATCCTGGAGAAACTGGAGCGCCTGGATGGGCGTGGAGCGCTCGGGGTCGAATTCGCGCAGCGTGGCGCGCAGCTCGTCGTCAGCCGCGTCCGACCGGGAGCCCGGGGTGAACAGACTCATCTGGTCGCGTTCCACCGGATCGAGCCCTCGCGAGACCAGGTCGCGCCGCAACTCGAGCGACTGCAGGATCTCCTCGGCGCGCTTGATCACCAATGCCGGAAGCCCGGCCACTTTGGCGGCGTGAATACCGAAGCTGCGGTCGCTGGTCCCGGGAACAATCTTGCGCAGGAAGACGATGCCCCCTTCCCACTCGCGGATCGCGATCTTGAGGTTCACCAGACGCGGATATGTGCTCTTGAGCTGGGTGAGCTCGTGAAAGTGCGTCGCGAAAAGCGTGCGCGGTCGCGCCACCACTCCCTGCAGAAGATACTCGCTGACTGCCCACGCAATGGCGAGCCCATCGTATGTGGAGGTTCCGCGTCCCACTTCGTCAAGGATCACGAGCGATCGGTCCGTCATGTGGTGGAGAATGTTGGCGGTCTCGTTCATTTCCACCAGGAACGTGGACTCCCCGCGGCTGAGACGGTCGCTGGCACCCACACGCGTGAAGATGCGATCCACGATACCGATCCGCGCCCGTTCGGCCGGCACGAACGAACCCATCTGCGCCATCAGCACGATCAGCGCGGTCTGGCGCAGGAACGTGCTTTTACCCGACATGTTCGGTCCCGTGATCAAACCGAATTGTCGGCGCTCCGGGTCGAGCAGCACGTCATTGGCCACGAACGGCTCGGTCACCACGCGCTCCAGCACCGCGTGCCGCCCCCCCACCACCTCGAGCGTCATGGAATCGTCCACGACCGGGCGGCGGTACCCGTGTGCACGCGCCACCATGGCCAGCGACTGCGTGGCGTCAATCCGACCGATGGCGCCAGCCGCGCGCTGCAGCGCTTCCGCCCGCGCGGTAATCGCCGCGCATAATGCGTCATACACACGGTTCTCCTCGCGCACGCGGCGCTCCTCGGTGTGGAGGATGAGGTCTTCCTTCTCCTTGAGCTCGGGCGTGAAATAGCGCTGCGCGTTGACGAGCGACTGCTTGGCCATGTAGTGCGGCGGAATCGCGCCCTTGTGGGCGTTGGAGACTTCAATGAAGTAACCGAAGACCTTGTTGTAGCCGACCTTCAGCGAAGCAATTCCGGTCTGAGCACGCTCACCGGCTTCGAGTCCGGCGATCCAGCGTTTGGCTTCCTCACTCTCGTCGATCAAGGTATCGAGGTCGCGGTCGTATCCGCGCCGGATGACGCCGCCGTCGCGCAGGTGCGAAGGCGGCTCGGCCACGATGGCGCGCGCAATCATGTCGCACATTTCAGCATGATCGCCGAGCTCGTCCGCCGCGGCCGCCAACAGGGCAGCCCCGGAGCCCCGCGCCGCGTCGCGCAGCGCGGGCACGTGCTCGAGCGACTCGCGCAGCGCATGCAGCTCGCGCGGGATGGCCTTGCGCGCCGCAATCCGCGCCGCGATGCGCTGGATATCGGCCACTCCGCCCAGCTCGCGCACGAGCGTTTCCGCGAGCGTCGCATCCGAATACACACGTGCCACCGCATCCAGCCGTTCATCGATGGCGGCGACGGCGCACAAGGGCTTCTGCATCCAGTGGCGGAGCTCACGGTTGCCCATGGGCGTGCGCGTCTTGTCCAGGATGCGCAGCACGGTGGCGTCGTTGCGCCCACCGCGCAGCGGCTCGAAGAGCTCGAGATTCCCGATGGTCTCTTCGTCCAGACGCATGAACGGCGCCGCTTCCGCGCGCTCGATGCCAACGACCTGCGGCAGGCGCGCGCCGCGCAGCCGCATGCAGTGCGAAAGCAGAGCGGCGGCCACCGCGCGTTCCGTCGCGGCCAGCGCTGCGGGCGCGGTTGCGGCCGCAGCGCCGAACTGTTGTGCCAGCGTTTCGTCGGCAGCGGCAGCGGCAAAGTGCGCTTCGTCGACCTCGGTGACGAACGGGTGCTCCAGGTGCTCCATCAGCAGCGCGCGCAAGCGCGCATCGATGTCCTTCGACACCACCAGTTCCCGCACGCGCTTGCCCTGCACGAGGTGGAGAAAGGCATCGGCCGGCGCCTCACCACTGACACATTCGCCCGTGCCCACATCGATCAGTGCCACCGCCACACGGCCGTCGCCCCCGGCATGCACGGCGGCGCAGTAATTGTTGTCGGGATCGGCCACCAGCTGCGCATTGAGAGCGGTGCCCGGCGTGAGCACCTCGACCACATCGCGCTTCACCAGTCCCTTGGCAAGCGCCGGGTCTTCCGTCTGCTCGCAGATGGCTACCTTGCGGCCCGCCGCGAGCAGGCGGGCGATGTAGCCCTCGGCGGCATGAAACGGCACCCCGGCCAGCGGTACCGGGCTGGGTTTGTTCTTGTCGCGCGAGGTGAGAGTGATGTTCAGAATCGATGCGATGTCGATGGCGTCCTCATAGAACGTCTCGTAGAAATCGCCCACGCGAAACAACAGGACAGAGTCGGGATATTGCTTCTTGATGTCGCGGTACTGCGACATCAAAGGTGAGGTGTTATCGCTCATTGCTCGCGGCTACGGGCATGATTGTGAACGGCTCCCCGATGGCTTTCGACATCTGCTCGCCCGCCGAGGTGGCGGCGTCGCGCGTGGCGTAGAATCCAACGCGCACGCGGAACACTTCCTTGTAGTTGACGAGTTCGCTGTCGATGCGCACGTTCGGGTACTGCTTCCTGATTTCCGACTGAAACTTGATGGCATTGCCGCGTTCGCCGAAAGAGCCAAACTGGACCGTGAACGCGGCGCCGCGCGGTCTTTCATCCTGCACCGGCGAGGCCGGCGGCGCGGAAGACGCGGGCGTCGTCGCCGCTGCTGCCGCCGGCTGCGCCCGCTTTTCCACGGCGCGCACCGCTTCCGGGGTGAGCGGAAACGCCTCGGCCAGCGCCGCATATTCTTTGCGTGCTTCGTCCTTGTTGCCCGCTTTTTCCAGGCACTCGGCATAGCGGTACCACGCCGCGGGACTCACGCGCGCGCGCGCGAGCGCTCCGTACTGCGCGCACGCTTCACTGTTCTGGCCCCTACCGTCGGTCGCCTCGGCCAGCGCGAGCGTTGCCCACGCTTTCGCGCGACCCTTGCGCACGCGCTCGAGAGGCGCCGTGGCGTCGTCGTAGCGACGCAGCATCACCGCGGACATGCCCTCGAACAGGCAGGCCTCTTCCGACTCGTCGCAGGCGTTCGACTCGTGCAGCGTCGAATACGCGCCCTCATAACGACCCATCGCAAACTGGATCTTCGCCAGCTCGAGCACGGCTTCCTTTGCATATTCGCCGTCGGGATCGGAAGCAATCAGCTTCTTGTAGAGCGCTTCGGCCTGGGTACCGGAATGGGTGATTCCGGCGCGCAGGAACCATGCCTCGGAACGGTCGCCGCCGCTTCCGAGCGCGGCGGCGCGGACGAAGCTCGATTCGGCCTCGGCCACGCGCCCGTCATCCAGGGCGCGCTTGCCCTTCCTGATCCAGTCGCCGGCATCGTCGCGGGCGCGTGATGCCGCCACCAGCGCGCACACGGTCGCGATCGCCACCGTGACGCTAATGTGAATTGCGCGCGTACGAGTCAAATCGATTGCACTCCGGGCAATGCCAGCGCATCAAGTCCGACTCGCGGCCGCACGTACACACAAAGTGCGACGGCCGGCGCAGGAGGCGGTCCCCTCGGTCGACAATGCGCTCGAGTTCGTATTCATCCCCGCGCAACGCGTGCAGCGCGGTCAGCATGACGGTGCCCGCCGTCGAGTCCGGCTTGGCGTGCAGGTGTTCGTCGAGCAGCGCGATAGCGGCCTCGGTGCGCCCCTGCTTCTTGTAGAAAGACGCCAGCGCCACCGCCGCATGCTCGTCGGCCGGTCGCGCATCGAACACATCGCGGTACACGGTCTCGATCTCGTTGAATGTGCCGCGCTGATAAAGCACGCGTTCCAGGTTCGCGAGGGCCGCAGGCGCAAGCTCCGGGGAGATGCGTGCGGCGCTTCTCCAATGCCGGATCGCCGTATCCGCGTCGCCCGCCGACTCCTCGAGGCCGCCCAGCGCCAGAAGCGCCGGTCCGCACTCGGGGTCGTGGCGCAGCGCGCGCGAGAGGGTGCGGCGCGCGTCGCGCGTGCGGCTCTTGCTCACTTCTGCTTCCGCGATACTCACCAGGTACAGGGCCATCTCGCGCTCGGTCACACCGCCCGCCTTGCGCAGCTCCTTCAGGAACTCATACGTCTCTTCCGAACGCCCGAGCGCGTGGGTGGCGCGCATCCCGGCCGCGAGCAGCAGCGGATGGCGATCGCCGAGGTCGCGCATGGCCGTCTCGATGGTACGCAGCGCGCGCTCGGGCTGCGACAGGGCCAGCTGATCCTCGGCCACGTTCGCAAAAACGTCGACACGTTCCTTGTGTGTCAGGTCCGACTTCACGGTGAGGCTTCTGTGCACGTGCAGCGCGCGCTCAATATCGCCGCGCTCACGCAGCATGCGCCCGATGCGCACATAGGCATCCACGGGAGCGGCGCCTGCGATCACAGCCTGCTGCAGCCTGGCGAAGGCCTCGTTGCCCTTTCCATCCGCCAGCATGCGCAGGGCATCGGCGTACGCATCGCTGATGCGCTCTACGTGCGGTTCGCGCCGCCCGCGCAAGAGCCACGCGAGCGCGAGCGCGAACAACGCGCCCACGACGCCGGCCAGAAACAATGTGGCGGCTGAATTCTCCATTCCGGCCCGGACCTCTTAACTCTTGATCCCCGGTGATGTCAGGTCGGCTTCGTCGAGCGGCAGGCTGCGCAGCGACGCCACCTCACGGTTGACGCGGGCCACTTCGCGGCGGGCCTGCAACAGCTCGCGCCTGAGGTTCATCTCGTTCACCAGCGAGATCAGAAACGAAAACACCATCCCGCTCACGAAAACCAGCAGCATCAGAAAATCGAGGTTCAACCCCGGATAGCGCCGGGTGAAGAACGTGAAATCGACCGACTGGCCGGCGTTCTCCATGCCAAGCCACAGAAACGCAATTACTCCCACCATGATGACCACGGAACGGATAAACCACACGGCGGCCGCCTCCTTGGCGTCGATTCGCTGACCTGCGGCCATGATAGCCGAGCGACAGCGAGGCTCACATCCATAAAAAGAAAAAGGGACCGGTCGAGCGACCGGCCCCTTTTGAGACCATGCGAAGCCGCTGTTTAGCTTTCCAGCGCTTCCTCGGCACCCGCGATGAGGTCGGCATCCACATCGTCGATCGCATCGCCGGTCGAGACCGGGATGACGATGTCCTTCTTGGGATGCTTCTCCATGAACGCGCCCACCTCGGCTTCGTCCCGCGTCTTCAGGTACGCGGTAACGCTGAGTACGATGCGCTTGTTCTTGGGATCGACCTTGATGACCCGCAGCGGAATCTCCTCGCCGATCACGAAGTACTGCTCGGGATGCTGGATGTCCTCCATCCCCATCTGGCCGACGGGAACGAAGCCCTCGACATCGTGGCGGATCTCCACCACGGCACCGCGGTCCAGAATGCGCGTGATCTTGCCCGCCACGTCGGTGTCGGGTGCGAACTCGACCGCGAGGCGCTCCCACGGGTTCTCCGTGAGCTGCTTCATGCCGAGCGAGATGCGCTTCTTGTCCTGGCTGATCTCGAGCACGACCACATCCACGAGATCGCCCTTCTTGACGACTTCGCTCGGGTGGCGCACCCGCTTCGCCCACGACATGTCAGAGATGTGCAAGAGGCCGTCGATGCCCTCTTCGATCTCGACGAACGCACCGAAGTTGGTCAGGTTGCGCACGATACCCTTGAGACGCGTGCCCGGCGGATAACGACGCTCGATCGTGGTCCAGGGATCGGGCTCCGTCTGCTTCAGGCCCAGGGAGATCTTCTGGCTCTCCTTGTCGACCTTGAGCACGACCGCTTCCACGTCCTGACCTACGGAGAGGATCTTAGACGGGTGCTTGACGTGCTTGGTCCACGACATCTCG
>CAZULB010000036.1:0-25352 GCA_964621155.1 uncultured bacterium
TGATGTTGCCGGGCTTCAGATCGCGATGCACCACGCCGGCGCGGTGGGCGCGTTCGAGCGCGTCGGCCACCTGTCCGCCGATGCGCAGCACATCGGCCAGCGACATCGAGCCCTTCGCGATGCGCGCCGCGAGCGTCTCGCCCTCGATCAATTCCATGACGAGATAATCGGTATCGCCCTCGCGGCCCACGTCGAAGAGCGTGCAGATGTGCGGATGATTGAGCGACGAAACGGTTTTCGCTTCGCGTTCGAAACGGGCGCGCACTTCGCTGTTGGACGAGAGATGCTGCGGCAGGACTTTGATGGCCACATCACGGCCCAGGCGTGTATCGCGCGCGCGATACACCTCGCCCATGCCGCCCGCACCGAGCGGCGAAAGGATTTCATACGGACCCAGTTTGGTGCCCGGTGTAAGCATCAATGCCCCTCGACCCGTTTGGGCCACGAGGTTAGCACACGGAGCGGCGCGGGATTTGTCTGCACGTCGGCCTCTTGAACAAGCAAACGTTTCATGTCCGGTCTCTGCCGGGCCAGGACTTGATTGGGAGCAAGCGTCAACAGCACGCGCGATTCACCCTGACGGAATCCACCTTCGAACGACACCGGTGTTGCAATGACGCGGTTCTTGATGTCCGCGGTAATCAATGTGCGGCCGTCACTCGACCACAGTGGAGGCTGTCCGTTCGACTGCGTGTCCAGGGCCAGTTGGAAGAGAGCACCTGGGCGTGGGAATGACATGATCCGCACCTGGACGTTGCCCACGTCCCCGACCACGCACGCGAACCAGCGCCCATCGGGGGAGAGTGATCCCGTCAGCTCGTTGTCCGGAGTCCTCTGATAGCACGCCGCGTGGGAGGGATCGTCGATCGGAAGCGTCCACACATCGAAGCCACCCGTCGAGTCGCTGCATATCACCGCGAGCATGCGCCCGTCGGGGGTCCACCCGCACGGCGTCGCGAACAATCCCGGCGCGGTAAACAGCGTGGTGTCGGTGGAGGTTTCGGTCGAATATACGTGGATCACGTCCGTCGATGCGTTCAGCGCATACGCAATCCGCTTCGAATCCGGTGACCATACCGAGCTGTAGATCGCGCCGGCCCGCGGTGTGGCATAAAACGTCAGGCGAACGGGCACCGGATGTTCCAGATCGACCAGCCACAGATCGCTCGCCACCCCGAGCGTCGCTACAACGTGTCGCTGGTCAGGAGCCAGGGCTGCATCCGTCGGCGTGTCAAACTCGCGCGGAAGCCGCGGCCCCATGGTCTGAGTGGGAACGTCATACCAGCGCCCCCATCCGCGGTAACTGAATGCGCGCTGGTACACAACGGTTCCCCGACCGTCATCCGCCAGGTTGGCGTCGCCGATCTTGTCCCAAGTCCCGCACTGTGCGATCTCGCGCGCATCGCCCTCGAATTTGAGCGCGTCTTCGTCGAAACGCTGCACCATGACGCGCCGTTTCTCGACCGTGGTGATCCAACCCGCGACGGAAGGGCACGCGTATTTTTCTGTCACACGCAATGCCCGGCTCTGACCACCGTCGACATCACCCACACAGATCCAGTTCTTGCCGTCGCGGCAGATCGACACGTAGAGAAAATGCCTGCCATCCTGCAGCAGTATCGGATAACGATGCCCCACCTCGCCGCGTCCCTTGTCCAGGGCCGTGATCTGCACCGCGTTGCCACCGGCCGCGGGCACTTTGAACACGGGGCCACTTGCGGTCGGCACGTAGACGATCGTGCCGTCCTTCGACCACGATCCACCGCGACCGTCATTGGCTTCGGTGATGGCGACCGACGCGGACCCATCGAGCGCCACGCGGCGCAACTTGCCCTGACCGAAATACGCGATGAAACGGCCGTCGGGCGACCAGAATGGATATGACCCCACCTCCGTGCCCGGAAGAATGCGGAACTCCTCGCGGTCAAGCTGGCGCACCGCCAGGAGCGGCACGTTTGCCGAATCGATGATCGCGCACACCAGCGTGCGCCCATCGGGCGACAACGCCGGATCGGCGGGGATTTGAAAGGTTGCGCCGGCCGGGGGTTCGAGGGTGAATTCGTACTGGGGTGTTGCCACACTACCGCGGTCGCGCGCCAGTGCGTACACGAGTGCCACGGCCATCGCTGCGAACAATGCGATCCCGATCCAATTGCGCAGCGACGAACGTTGTTTCAGCGCCAGCGCGGGCGCCGGCTCCGGCTCACCACCACGGCGCGCGATCTCTTCGAGTTCGAGACGGACATCACCCGCGTCGCGCTGGCGCTCTCGGGGGTCCTTGCGCAGACAACGCTTGAGAAGCTCCACCAGCCGTGACGGTGTTCCCGAAGGCAGCGCCTTCCAGTCCGGCTCGCGTTCCAGAATGCGCGCCACCATGTCGGACACGGTTTCGCCTTCGAACACTTTGCGACCCGTCAAACATTCGTAGACCACACAACCCAACGACCAGATGTCGGTGCGCCGGTCGACGCCTTTGCCGCGCGCCTGCTCGGGGCTCATGTACGCCGCCGTGCCGAGAATCACGCCGGCGCGTGTCGCCTGATTGGGCAGCGTGGGAGAGTGCGAAAGATTGGGATCGGAACCGCTGCTGGTTCCGCCGCTCGACATCGCCAGGCCGAAGTCGAGCACCTTGGCGTCGCCGGCGCTCGTGAACATGATGTTGCCCGGCTTCAAGTCACGGTGTACGACGCCACGCTCGTGCGCGGCTTCGAGTGCCGCAGCCACCTGACGAGACATGTCGATAGTGTCGGAAACGGAAAGCGGCCCGCGCCCAAGTCGGTCGGCGAGCGTCTCGCCGTCCACCAGCTCGAGCACGAGGTAGCGCGCGTCCGCCACCTCTTCGAGTCCGAGGATTCCAGCAATATTCGGGTGCGAGAGCGACGCCAGAAGCTTGGCTTCGCGCTCGAAGCGCGCCAGCCGTTCGGGGTCTGCGGCGAAGGCTTCGGGCAGCGACTTGATGGCAACGTCGCGCCCGAGGCGCGCATCGCGCGCCCGATACACTTCGCCCATGCCCCCCGCGCCGAGCGGCGAGAGAATTTCGTAGGGACCAAGTTTGCTACCGGGATTGAGCGACATGTGAAGAGCCTATTGCACCTGCCCCACGGCATAAAGGACGGAACTGTAGTTCCACGCCCCGTATACCAGCGTGCGTAAATCATCAGCGAGGGATACGGAAATGATCGAAACCAGTCCCGGCTGGTTGGTGTCACCCAGCAGCGCCACCGTCTCGCGTTGTCCCGTCTGGATGTCGACGCGCTCGACAAGCGATGGGACTTCAGAGCGGTGAAACACATGAACCGCTCTTGCATCCGGACTCCAGCGCACCAGATAGTCCCGCGTTGTCATGCCCGGAACCTTCCGGCCCTCGCCCGATTCCGCCATGGGAAAGACGGTCCAGTCCGACTGGGACTGAGCGATGAACGAGTTTCCGTCCGGCGCCGGAGTTCCCGTCAGGATTCCTTCCGCGCCCACCGCCTGTATCTGACCCGAAGACGGGTCTAGAATGAAGCAACGCGGCGCTTCGCCGGGTTTGTTGCCGGACAAGAGCACGCGCGGCCCGTCCGCGATCCAGTGCGCATCCGAGATGTTCTCCATCCCGCCGCGGTCGAGTTGAACGGGCTGGCCGGCTCCCACGGGATATTTCATCAGACGCGGGGGCGTTGAGAAGACAACCACGAGCACCGATTTTCCATCCGACGCCAGATCGCTGGCGGTTCCCTCGCCCAGCCGTGTGATCTCGCCGCCAGTTGTGGGGCGGAGGGCAACCCCGTAATTGGGACCGGCGGCCACGCTCTGGTCGGTGAAGAACAGTGTTTTCCCGTCGCCGGAAAGAATCGGGGAAAGACCACCATCCAGCCACGAGAGGTCGACGTCCTGCGCGGACCCCGCGGCGCGAAACAAGAGCCGAACCGGAGTGTCATCGCGCGTGACCGCCCACGTCCCGTCGCGCGCGACGTCGTGCACGACCACCAGGCCCACGTTCTGCCGGGTCGCAAGCAGGTGTCCCTGGAGATCGCTTTCGCGCACCACGTAATCGCTGCCGTTCACGGAGACACTGAAAAGCACTGTGCGTCCGTTGGGCGCCCACGCCATGCCTTCCATGCCCCAGTACCCGCCGGAAAGCTCGCGCGCGTGCCCCTCTGTATCTACCACATTCACGGAACCCCGGTCGTCCCAGCGAGCGGGATGCTCCATGAACGCAATCAGCTTGCCGTCGGGCGAGACACGGATGTCACTGAGATATCCGGCAGACTCATGCAGCACCTTGCCGATGGGATACTCGAGCTGATCCGTGCCACCCACTTCATGAATGACGGCGAGCTGGTTTCCATCCGGCGACCAGTCGGCTTCGCGCACGTCGTCCATGATTTCACGCGGCGCCGCGCCCTCCAGGGGCATGCGCGCCAGAGTTCCGTTAAACAGGCGATGGTGCCCGGTGAAACGCGCATTGCTCAACACGGCCAACTCTCCCTGCGACGAAATGGCGAGCAAATGGACTCCGGGTGGGCCGATGGGTTTCGGCTCGGGATACTGCGGACGAATCACGAACAGTTGCGGTTGGTTTCCCTTCACCGCGCCGCTGTACACGATGGTCTTGCTGTCCGGCATGAAGCGCGCGGTGAAGATCGTCTGCTCGCGGAAGGTCTTGCGCTCGAATTGAAACGGCGTGGCCACCGGTGGGGCGCTGCTTTTTCGTCCCACGAAGAACGCGGCAATCCCCACCAACACCGGCAGCGCAAACCACAACCAGCGCGCGCGCGCACGGCGGCGGGCGGTTGAAATTGCCGGGGCCATTCCGCCGGCAACGGATGACGCGGTCCGCGTGCCCGACGACCCCTCGCCCAGCATCCACTCCATCTGGAGTTTCGCGTCCTGTGCCGTCTGCACGCGGTCATCCGGGTCCTTGGCGAGCATGGCGCGCACCAGCCTGTCGAGAGACGGCGGTGCCATGGGCTGCAGCTCGGCAATGGGCGCGGGTTCGTGTTCCAGAATCGCCGCAATCAACGACGCCTGGCTGCGTCCTTCGAAGGCGCGCTTGCCCGTCGCCATTTCGTAGAGCACGCATCCCAGCGACCAGATGTCGCTGCGCACGTCGGCATCCTTGCCTTCGAGCTGTTCCGGCGCCATGTACTGGAAGGTGCCGATGATGGTGCCTTCGGCCGTGAGCGGTTGTGCGATGGTGGGCGAATGCGTGAGGGCGGCGGCCGTCGCGCCGCTTCCACTGCCGGTGCCCTGCATCCCAGTCGCACGCGCCAGACCGAAATCCATGAGCTTGGCGCCGCTCTTGGTCAGCATGATATTGCCGGGCTTCAGGTCGCGGTGAATGACACCGGCGCGGTGCGCGCGGCTCAAGGCGTCGGCGATCTGCACGCCGGTACGCAGTAACTCGGGCGCGGCAAGTGCGCTCTTCCCCAGTCGCGCCGCGAGCGTCTCGCCTTCAACCAGCTCCATCACAAGAAAATCGATTTCGCCTTCGCGTCCGATGTCAAAGAGCACGCAGATGTTGGGATGATTGAGCGCCGAGACTGTCCTGGCCTCGCGCTCGAAACGAGCACGCACTTCGGAATTGGTCGAGAGGTGTTGCGGGAGCACCTTGACAGCCACGTCGCGTCCAAGGCGCGTATCGCGTGCTCGATACACCTCACCCATCCCCCCCGCACCTAGCGGCGAGAGGATTTCGTAGGGACCGAGTTTCGTGCCGGGAGCAAGGCTCATGATTTAACGATCGACGAGCGAGCGAAACCGGGTCACAACCTCGACAATGCCACTAACCGGGTTGCGCGGAGCCTGTAAGAGGAAGAACCGGTTGCCGTCTGCAGTACAGGTCCAGTAGCGCAACGTCGCGTTTCCCGCGCGTGGGCTCGCAAAGAGCGGGCGCGGCGTGCCGGGATGGAACCCGTCGCGCGTGTCGATGCTTACGGCCATGAGCGTGGGCTGGCTTTCAAAAACGATTTCGCTTCCACCCTTCGTCCACACCGGCCAGATTCCGAAGGTTGTCGAAATCTGCCAGCGGCCGGGCGTACCGCTGAGACTCTGCACGTACACCTGCGGCGGACCGCCACCTTCGTTGTTAACGTAGGCCGCCCATTTTCCATCCGGCGATATCACCGTCTGCCCCATCTGCTGATCAAGTCCCGCAAACGCGCGCGGCGCGACGCTGCTGTCCGGATGCGCCGCCAATGCGCCCTGAAAATTCGGGGGCGTAACTACCAGTTTCCCGAGCGACGGCGACCACTGGTTGACCATCCACCCCCCGGCGCCGGGCAGGGCAATCTTGTTGCGCGCGCCGAGCCCGTCCGACGAAGCCACGAGCAGGGTTGATCTGCCACCGTCGCCCGCGAGAATGCACGCGAAGCGGCGGCCATCCGGTGACCATACCGGCATACTTGCCGAATTTCCGTCGAGGGTGAGCTTGGTCTCGGTTCCGCGCTCGAAGTCACGTACGACGATCCGCTTCACGCCGCCGCCGTTCTCGCGCGATTCCAGAAGCACGCGACGACCCTCGGCGGGAACGGCAGGGTTGGAGAAGAAGCCGCGCGTGAGCACGGCTCCCACCGGTTTGCCGCCGCGATCGGCCTCCACGAGCGACATCGCGGGAAGGTTGTCGCCGCGTGAATAAGCCAGGACACCGGCCGTCGAAATCGAGAAGTTTCCCGCCCCATTGCCCACGCGCACGTTCTCGGCCAGTGTGAGGGGCTCGCCGGTGAGTATCTCCTTCGCGAGGTCGAGTTTTTGGGCGACGAGCGATGTGCCTTTCAGGTACAGCACCCAGTCACCCGGCGCATACTCGACGCGGCCGTCGGATTGGCCGAGCAGCTTGGAATCGAGCGAGCCCAGCCGGCCCAGTCGGATATTGCCGGCGAGGCCGGCGGTGCTACTGAGGTTTCCAATGAAGAGAAAGTGTTTGCCGTCGGGAAGAAAGCACGGCCACGCGCTCCCGATCTCGCCGTTCTTGCGGTCGATACGCGATGCGGGCTTCAGCTCTCCGCCGCGCGCGGGAACCACCAGCAGCGAATCCGTGAAGCGTCCGTCCATCAGGATGAAGCCGCCCGCGCCCCAGCTCAGGTCGGAGCCGCCGCGCGTTTCGCAGACGACGGTGGGAGCTCCGCCCGTGACCGCGACGCGCTGGATCTTGCCGTTGGCGACGAACGCAATCTCCTTGCTGTCGGGCGACCAGTACGCGCGCGCGAGGCCTTCGCTGCCAAGAATCGGTCGCGCGACGGTCTGGTCGAGGGGCCGCAGCCACGCCTGGTTTCTTCCCGTTGAGTCCTGTCCCTGGACCACCAGGTAGCGCCCGTCGGGAGAGACGCGCGGCCACAGGTAGTCCGGAACCGACGGAATGGCCTCGGTGCGGAAGCGATACGCCGGCTCCGGCGCGTGCGCGCGCGGCCACAGCCACGCCATGCCGCCGACGCCGGCCACGATCGCGAGCGCGGCTACGCCCCACGCCAGGAGTATTCCCGCGCGCGACCGACGTACTCCGCCCGCACCCATCACCGGCGTCGCGCCGGTTTGCGATCCACCCTCCGCGGCGATCCACTGCAGCTGCAGCTTCACGTCGTGTGCGGTCTGCACGCGTTCGTCGGGCGACTTGGTCAGACACGCGCGCACGAGCCGGTCGAGGGCCGGCGGTGTCATCGGTGCGATCTGCGAAATCGGCGCCGGCTCCGCGTTCATGATCGAGCCGATCAGCGATGCCTGGCTCTTGCCCTCGAACGCGCGGCGTCCCGTCGCCATTTCATAGAGCACGCAGCCCAGCGCCCAGACGTCGCTGCGAACGTCGGTTTCCTGTCCCTCGAGCTGTTCGGGTGACATGTACTGGAAGGTGCCAATGATGGTTCCCTCGGCCGTCAGCGGCTGCGCAATGGTCGGAGATTGTGTCAGCGCCGCCACACTCACGCCGCTGCCGGATCCGGGGCCCGTCATGCCGGTGGCGCGCGCGTGCCCGAAGTCCATCAGCTGGACGCCACCCTTCGTGAGCATCACGTTGCCAGGCTTCAAGTCGCGGTGGACGACACCGGCGCGGTGCGCGCGGTCGAGTGCGTCGGCAATCTGGGCGCCGATGCGCAGCGTGTCCGAAGGCGGAAGCGGCCCGCGCAGAATGCGCGCGGCCAGCGTCTCGCCGTCGATCAGCTCCATGACGAGATACTCGGTATCGCCCTCACGGCCGACATCGAAGAGTGTGCAGATGTTGGGATGATTCAGCGACGAAACCGTTTTGGCTTCGCGCTCAAAGCGGGCGCGCACTTCGTTGTTCGCGGAGAGGTGCTGCGGCAGCACCTTCACCGCCACGTCGCGGCCGAGGCGCGTGTCGCGAGCGCGATACACTTCGCCCATGCCGCCCGCTCCGAGGGGCGCAAGGATTTCGTACGGACCGAGCCGGGTGCCGGGGGTGAGACTCATGGAATCGAAAGAGATTACGGCTTCGGAGGCCGTCGGGGCGAGCTATTTCGAACGGCTCAACAGCTGCGTCCAATTGAGGATGATCTCCAGACGCGAAAGCGCCGAGAGGTCCTTGGCCACGGCAAT
The DNA here is from genome assembly GCA_964621155.1 of uncultured bacterium. Lineage (GTDB taxonomy): Bacteria > Krumholzibacteriota > Krumholzibacteriia > WVZY01 > JAKEHA01 > JAKEHA01. The sequence goes on from CAZULB010000036.1 coordinate 8,530, forward strand.
CAGGGAGCGCCCCTCGTGGATACCGATGAACTGATCGGACGGACTCATTCGGTACAGGCGACGCGTGGCGCCCTGCCGGAATCCACCCTGGGTGGAAACCTGGACCGCATAGATGGAACCGTCGATGGTGCCCACGTACAGTTCGTCGCTGCGGTCGCTCCAGACGGCTCCGACCGCGCTCCTGACGGCGACCTGATACTTGGCACCCGGCATCGGAAACGACTGCACATAGAGCGCGGGCTGGTTGCCGTTGACATCCACATAGGCGAGCCAGTTTCCATCCGGAGAAATCGAGCCCTGCTGCTCCTGGGCCGGCGTGCGCTGGTAGGCGGTGGCCTTGCCCGTGTTCAAGTCGACCTTCCAGATGTCGCGGTTGCCGCTCGAGTCGGCGCACTGCGCCACCAGCCAGCGCCCGTCGCGCGACCAATCGGTGGCGTTGTTCAGCATGGCGGGCCCGCGGAACAGGAGCGAGTCCGCGCCGGTGCCGTCGGTCGACTTGGTGTACACCTGCCAGCCCCGCGTCTGCGAGAGACGCGAGAACGCGACGCGTTTCATGTCGTGCGACCACACGATGGACGTGATGCCCTGGTTTTCGAACGTGAGGCGCGTGGTGACATGCGTCCCCAGGTCCATGATGAACACGTCCTGCGGATCCAGGCCGCCATAGGCGAGCTTCGACCCATCGGGCGAGAGGGCGGCGGCGTCGAACGCCATATCTTCCACCGCTGTCCCCGCTGCGGCGCCGTCGGTATGCCGACGCCATTCCACGCGGCTGCGCGGGTTACTCCAATGCTCGACCACCAGCGTGCCGTGCGCGTCCGCGGTGACGTTGCTGTAGCCGAAGTTGGTGGCATTGACAGGATCCACGATCAGTTCGCGATCGCCAATGGCGCGCATGTCCCCATCGACGCGCTGCGCCAAAAGCCGGCGCCGCGTGGAATTGACGCCGCTGTCCAGGAAGAGCAGATAGCCGGGCGGGGCCCACACCGCACCCGAACCGCCTTCGCACACTTCAGTCGTTTTGCCGCCGTTGACGCTGGATCGATATGTAATGGCTTTTTCGCCCGCGCCGACGGCGACATATAGAAACGTCTCTCCGTCGGGGAGAAACTGCGGATAGCGGTGAGCGCGCTCCCCGCGTTCTGTATTGAGGGTTGTCACCTGGGTGGCGTCGCCGCCATTGGCGGAGACGCGCGCGATGTAACTCTGGCTGTTGGGTGCGAACAAGATCACACCGCTTTTCGACCACGACCCGCCGCGCGGGTCGGGTGCATCGCACAGAAAGACGGGCGAACCGGCGTCGATGGCAATCTTGGACAGCTTTCCGGCCGCGAAGAAGCCAACCGACCGGCTGTCGGGAGACCAGAATGGCAGCGAGGCATAGTCGGTTCCCGGCAATGCACGGGCGGCCCCACTGGAAAGCGCGCGCAAAAAGACATGATTCGTTCCCGAACTGTCGGATGCGATGAACGCGAGCATGGTGCCGTCGGGTGAGAGCGCCATCTCGGCCGGCGTACCCAGTACCGTGCCGGGAGGATTGTCGATGGAGAAGCGCATGAGCGATCCGCCCGAGCGCTGCACACGGCCCGGCCCCAGCGCATAAGCGAGCGCGAGCACCAGGATCACCGCCGCCGCGATCCATCCCGTGGCGCTGCGGCGGAGATTGCGGCGGCGCACCACCGACGGCGATGTGTGCTGGGTCGAGCTGTTGGCAATCCATTCGAGTTCACGACGTACATCACCCGCGGTCTGCCAGCGATCCATCGGATCCTTGGCGAGACACTGTTTCACCGTGCGTTCGAAAGGCGGCGGCGAGAGCGGTGCGAGTTCGCTCATGGCACGGGGTTCGTCGCGCATGATGGATGAAATCAAGCTGGCCTGGGTGGCGCCTTCGAACGCGCGCTTGCCGGTTGCCATTTCGTAGAGCACGCAACCCAGCGACCAGATGTCGGTGCGCGCGTCGACCTCGCGACTCTCGAGCTGCTCGGGCGCCATGTACTGGAACGTACCCACGATCGATCCCTCGGCCGTGAGCGGTTGGGCCATCGTCGGCGACTGCGTCAGCGCGGATGCTTCGCTGCCGCTGCGCGCGCCGGCCAACCCGGTGCCACGCGCCAGACCAAAGTCCATGAGCTTCGCCCCGCTGCGCGTGAGCATCACGTTGCCGGGTTTCAAATCGCGATGCACAACCCCGGCGCGGTGAGCGCGGTCGAGCGCATCGGCAATCTGCGCGCCGACTTTCAGCACCTCGTTGATCGGGAGCGGGCCTTTCGCGATGCGGTGGCCGAGCGTCTCGCCTTCGATCAGCTCCATCACCAGATAGTCGGTATCGCCTTCGCGTCCGACGTCGAAGAGCACGCAGATATTGGGATGGTTGAGCGCCGAAACCGTCTTCGCTTCGCGTTCGAAGCGGGCGCGCACTTCGCTGTTCGACGAGAGATGTTGCGGCAGAACCTTGACGGCCACTTCCCGGCCAAGACGCGAATCGCGCGCGCGGTACACCTCTCCCATACCGCCCGCGCCGAGCGGCGAAAGAATTTCGTAGGGACCGAGTCTGGCGCCGGATTCGAGCATCATGATTGTGAGACCTTTTAGTGCGTGTGTGGAACCGGCAACCGTGCGACGAGCGGCTGGAAGCGCGCGTCGTCACGCAGAGGGGAAAATACGGGATCAAGGGGGAGCATCAACAGCCAGTGTACGCGTTCCTCGAACGCCCGGTCGAGCGCGGAGAATGCAGCATCGAAATCCCGGAGAACGGTGAAGACCTGGGCGCGATAGTACGCGGCTACGTAGCGCTGCGTGCTCAACGACTCCAGTTCATCGCTTATCGCCCACGCCTCGTCGGCACGACCGGCGCGCGCATGCACGATGGCGAGTGCGGAGAGCGCCATGGGGGTCCGCCCCAGAATGGACACTGCCCGCCCCGCGGACTGGAGGGCGGCATCGCCCTGCCCCGCCGCGGAAAGTGCCAGCGCCGCCCAGTAGTGCAACGGTCCGAAGTCCGGAACCATCACGGTGGCTTCGGCGAGAACGCGCGCGGCCTCGCCGAACTTCATCTCGAAATAGAGAAACCATCCCGGGGATACGATGGCAATGTTGGAAACCGGGTCGAGCGTGCGTGCAATCTGCGACTCCGCCCGCGCTTCATCCAGACGGCACATGGCCTGCAGCAGATTTGTGAACCACAGGTGCGCCTGCGAGTATTTCGGATTGAGATCGATGGAACGGCGAAACAGGCGCTCGGACTCCTCGATGTTCCAGTCGTGCCAGAAAACGCCGTACGCCAGCGACGTCACGGCTTCCGCGCTGGCCGGGTTGATTTCGAGCGCACGACGCGCCGCCTGCTGCGCGCGCGGGAAGGCTTCGGTGGGCGGCAGCACAGTCATGAAGCCCATCAGGTTGTAGGCATCCGCCACACCCACGTGCGCGAGCACAAGGGTGGGATCAATGCGCAGGGCATCCTCCAGCGCATCCAATCCGTGGCGCAGTGACTCGTCGGTGCGACGCTCGATGAGATAGCGCCCCTTGAGGTATGTCTCGTATGCGGCCGGATTCATCTGCCGCGTTTCGCGCAGACGCGTCTGTTCCTGCGGCGTTACGCTGACCTCGATCTCATCAACGATGGCGCGGGCCACCTCGCCCTGCAGCGCCAGCACCTCGGTGACCGCGCGTTCGTACGAATTTCCCCACAGATGGCGTTCCGTGTTGGCGTCGATCAGTTGCACGGTGATGCGCACGCGGTCGCCGGCGCGGCGTACGGACCCTTCCACCACGGCGTCCACGTTGAGCTCGCGCGCAATTTCGGTGATCGGTTTGTGCTGGCCCTTGTAACGCATGACCGACGTGCGCGAAATGATGCGCAGCGCGCGCACCTGCGCCAGCGACGCGATCAGCTCTTCGGTCATGCCGTCGGAGAAGTATTCCTGGGCAGGATCGCCCGAGAGATTCTCCAGCGGTAACACGGCGATTGAAGTCACGCGGCGCTCCGCGGACACGGCCACCGCATACGTCGCACCCGATGAGGCGGATCCCGATGATGCAATGCGACGCAACTCCCCCACCATCTCCCCTGCGCTCTGGTATCGGCGTCCGGGGTCGCGGTCCATCGCGCGCAGAATCACGGCTTCGACAAGACCGGACAACGCCGGCTCGTGCGCGCGCGGCGGCGTGAGCCGCCCGTGCAGGATTTCGTTGGCAAGGGCCGTCGACAGCGCCGCCGCGAACGGACGCTGCCCGGTGGTCATTTCGTAGAGTGCGACGCCCAGCGCATACAGGTCCGTGCGCGCGTCGATGGTGGAGCCGAGCAACTGCTCGGGCGCCATGTACGCCAGTGTTCTCGGCGCGGTGCCGTCCTGCGTGAGTCCCATACTGCGCGTGTCATCGCTCGCAGTTTCCTCGAGCTTCGCGAGGCCAAAATCGAGCACTTTCACCCGCCCCCGCGGCGTCACCATGATGTTGGCCGGCTTCAAGTCGCGATGCAGCACGCCGCGATCGTGCGCCTCCGAAAGCGCTTCGGCGACCTGCGCCCCGAGTTCCGCGGCCTCGCGCTCGGGGATGCGCCCGCGCGCCAGCCGGGACGCGACGGTATCGCCGGGCACAAACTCGAGCACGATGTAGTCGGTTCCGTTCTTCTCGCCGCAATCGAGCACCATCTCGATGTGGGGATGATTGAGGCGGGAGAGGGCAAGCGCTTCGCGTTTGAAACGGGCGCGTGCCGTGGTGTCGTTGCGCGCGGCGTCGGGAAGGACTTTGAGTGCGACCTCTCGGTCGAGGCGCGTGTCGAGCGCGCGATACACTTCGCCCATGCCACCCGCGCCCAATGGCGCGGTGATTTCGTAGGGGCCGAGCCTGGTGCCGGCGGCCAACGTCATGCTATTTCGTCTGCAGAGTCTGAATCCAGTTGGTTACCACCGCCAGCGGCTCGGCTTCGTCGCCGCCCAGGGTGTTGACGATGAACGACTGTCCGTCGGGACTCACATCCATGGTGTGCACATCGCTGCGTTGAAAAGCCTGGAACAGGGCGGTCTCTCCGCCCACCTTGAAATCCACGCCGCTGCCATCGACGGAGACCGCCATGATCATACCATCCGGGCGGTCGTAATAAATCTCACGCGAATCGCCGCGCCAGAGCGGGCGCATTCCACCCGCGATCGATACCTGCCAGCGCGCGGAGAATCCTTCACCCGGTTTCGGCATCGGTGACACATAAACCTCCGCGTGTCCGGAAATGGTGGCGTCGAAGACAACCCATTTGCCGTCGGGAGAGAATTGCGCGCTGAATGGGCCGTCACCCACCGGAAGCAGAAGTTGCGGCGCCTCGGCACCGGCCATCGGCCGGATATACAGCCCCCCGAGGGGCCTGTTGCCGTTGGCCCGGCCGATCCCGCACAGCAGCCAGCGCCCGTCGGGCGAGACGTCGAGGGGCCAGGTATCGTGGGCCGGCTCCTCGAACACTATTTTTCGATCGCCGGAACCGTCGACACGCGTTTCAAAGATGCGGTAACGCATCTGGTCGCGTCCCGTGTACAGGATGTTCTTTCCGTCCGGCATCCACACCGGAGAGTTGTCATCGTCGACACTCGTCGTGACGCGCGATCGTGTCCCGCTCGCAACGTCGACCAACCACAGGTCGGCGAGCGGTTGCTGTTGCCATTCGAACACGAAACGACGGAAGTCAGGACTTGCCGACACGGAGAGAATGTTGCCCACCGGGGTCAGGCTGCGCAGGCGGCGACCCGAGCGATCATAAAGGGCAGCGCGATTGTTGCCCGCGCTCCCCCCCCGGCCGTACACGAGCACCCCGTTGTTGCTGATGGTAATGGGACTGTTCCACGTCGAGCGATCGAGGTGGACGGCTTCGCGCGTCGCGCGCGGCTCGCCGCGCGTCTTGAGGCTGGACACGTCGAACGCCTGCGCCATGAGCGTGCTGTCGCGGACAAAGCACAAAAACCCGTTGGCGTACACGGCACTGGCTCTGGATTCCAACACCTTCACGGGTTCGCCACCGTCGAGCGAGGCGCAATAAATGGCGGAAGGCGCCGCGTCGACCTGGTGGCTGGCACCGAGATAAATGAAATGCTTGCCGTCGGGCAGGAACTGGGGAAAGCGGTTGGTCGTCACGACGGTGGTATCCATGGTGGTGACGGCGCGTGACGGCCCGCCACCTTCCGACACCGCGAACAAGCCGGAGCTGTAGGTGGGCGTGTACACGATAACTCCCCGCGTGGACCACGCGGCACCGCGGCCGGATTCGATTCCGTCCACCAGTGTCACCACCGAACCCGTGGCGAGATCGAGACGACGCAATTTGCCGAAGGCATAGAACCCGATCGACGTGTTGTCCGGTTTCCAGAACGGATAGCTGGCATCGTCGGTGCCCGCGAGAGGCCGCGCCGTGAAATCATCCATCCGGCGCAGCCAGAGCCGCTTTCCGCCGCCGCCACCGACTGCCGTAAATACCAGCATGGTGCCGTCGGGTGAAATAGCGGGAGGACCGGAGTCGTCGCCCGTGATCTGCAGACGCGATGCGGCCGGGGCTGGAATCATGGTGCGGGTGACCTGCGCGGGAGGCGCGGGTCGCGTCATGATTACCTTGGCCAGGAGGAGTGCGGCCAGGACGAGCACAGCGAACAGCGCCACTCGCTCGCGCGTGCGGCGTCGCGCGGATACCACTTTCGGCACACCGACCTGCGATCCCCCCTCGGCCACCCACTTGATCTGCAGCTTCACATCGTGCGCGCTCTGGACGCGGTCGGCGGGATCCTTGATCAGACATCCACCGACAAGCCTGTCGAGTGCGGGCGGCGTCATGGGCGCGACTTGCGAGATGGACGCGGGCTCGCTGCCCATGATCGACGTGATCAGCGAGGCCTGGCTCTTGCCCTCGAAAGCGCGCTTGCCGGTGGTCATTTCATACAACACGCAACCGAGCGCCCACACGTCGCTGCGCGCGTCGGCCTCCTTGCCTTCGAGCTGTTCGGGAGACATGTACTGGAACGTGCCGACGATCGTGCCCTCGGCGGTGAGCGGGTGCGCAACGGTGGGCGACTGTGTCAGCGCACCGAGCGTGCCGCTTCCCGGCGCCGCGGCCAGACCACTCGCGCGCGCGAGACCGAAGTCCATGAGCTTGGCGCCACTGCGCGTGAGCATGATGTTGCCGGGCTTCAAATCGCGGTGCACGATGCCGGCGCGGTGCGCGCGGTCCAGCGCATCGGCGATTTCTGCACCAATGCGCAACGTGTCCGCGAGCGGGAGCGTTCCTTTGGCGAGGCGTGTCGCCAGCGTCTCACCTTCAATGAGCTCCATGACGAGATAGTCAGTGTCACCGTCACGCCCGACATCGAAGAGGGTGCATATGTGCGGATGATTGAGCGACGAAACGGTCTTTGCTTCGCGCTCGAAGCGCGCACGAACTTCCGCGTTCGACGAGAGATGCTGCGGCAACACCTTGATGGCGACGTCGCGACCGAGGCGCGTGTCGCGCGCGCGATACACTTCGCCCATGCCCCCCGCGCCGAGTGGCGAGAGGATCTCGTAAGGCCCAAGTTTGGTTCCAGAATTGAGTGTCATGGGTTCTGCTCTACTCCGGACCGTCGAGCAGGTACCCGGCGATCTGGTCTTTGGTCAACATGCCATGGATACCGGAAGCGTCTTTCGCATTCAGCACGGCGTCCGCGATGTCCACGAACTTTTTCATGAGCGCCCGGTGGACGAACGGTCCAAAGCTCACGCGGTTGACTCCGAGAGCTTCCAGCACCGGTAACGGCGCGGTCGCCGGCGTGACGAGGATGTTGATCGGCGCTGCGATGCGCGCCCGGAGCGTCCGCACGGTCGCTTCGTCACCGGGACCCAATGGATAGATACAGTCGGCGCCGGCCTTCGTGTAGGCCGCCGCGCGCTTCACCGCTTCTTCGCTTGCCTCGCCGGTGTTGGCATACGCCGACGCTGCGTAGAAGCAGTCCGTCCGCGCGTTGATGACGAGGTGCACGTCCCGGCGCGCGGCACAGTCCCGTGCCGCCGCGAGGCGCGCGCACTGCTCTTCCATCGAGCGAATTGCCGCGCCGTCTCCGATTCCATCTTCGAGATTGATACCGACCACACCCGCGTCGATCACGGCGCGAATAGTGTCCTCGAGCTCGGAAACCGTCCCCGCGTACCCTGCCTCGATATCGGCCGTCACCGGAACATCGACGCTGCGCGCAATGCGCCCGACGGCCTCTATCATCGAGTCTCGACGGATCCTTTCGCCGTCCTTGAACCCGAGAGACGCGGAGATCGCGGCACTCGCGGTGGCGATGGCGGGGCAGCCTTTCACCTGCAGGATACGGGCGCCCAGGGGATCCCAGACGTTGGGGAGAACGAGGAGTTTCCCGCCTGTGTGCAGGGAAAGCAGCCTGGCTGCTTTCTCTTTCTGTCCCGTGCTCGCTGCCATTGTCGCCCTGTTCACGCGTTCAACGGTCGGATACTTTCCGCGTCCAGTCGGTGATGATCGTGATGGGAAGCGCGAGATCTTCGGGCAGCGGTTGTGTGACGAGGAAACGTGAGCCGTCGCGGCTCACGTCATAACGCCATCCGCCGCCGGTCCCATGGAGCTGGAACAGCTTCGTCGACGATCCCGCTTCGAACACTCCCGGCCGTATCGTCACCTCCACGGCGTTGACGAAGTTGTTACGGTCGGCGAAGAACAGCTCCTTGCCGTCGCCGCTCCAGCGCGCCTCGACCCCGCCGTCCTGCGACACCTGCCAGCGCGCGCCGGATGGATAGGCTGCCACGTAGATCTCGTAGCGTCCCGACTCCTCCGACTGGTATGCAAAGAAGTGCCCGTCGGGAGAGAACTGCGGGCAATCCTGCACGCCCTCGCCGCCGGCCAGCAGGGTCCGCGTCGTGTCTCCGAGCGTTGAGACGGAATAGATGTCGGCGGGGGCCGTGGTGGTGTTCGCCACGACGAGCACCACGCTGCCGTCGGGCGAAACCGCACGCGGCCAGACAAAATCGGCCCACACGGGGATGGTTCGCTCAGCGACGCCGTCGCGCGATGTCAAGCTCACGCGGGCAAACTTCGCGCTACCGCGGGACGTGGCGACAATCACGCGGCCCAGTGTCGACCACACCGCCGCGGGATGATCGTCCTGGTCGACAGTGAGACGCCGGCGGCGCCCGCTGGCGAGATCGACGATCCACACGTCGGAGGTCCCGCGCTCGCGGTTCGCGATCGGCATGACTGCCTGCGTGTCGTCCGACGAGAGCTCCGGGGTTCCGCCGTAGGTGTAGTCGGCGGGTTCCCCCACCTTCGCGATCAGCGCTCCCTTGCGATCAAGCCACTCGAGCTGCGTGCGCGTCTGGTTCTTTCCCGTCATGCACACGAGCACGCCGTTTGCGGATACCGCGAAGACGCCACGGCTGAAGCGCTCATCCATGCGTGCATCATCGATCAGCGGAAGCGCCGGGCCGGAAACCGCCAGTGTCTTCGGGTTGAAGCGCTGCGCGACGAGTACGCCCTCACGCACGTAAAGAATATGGCCCGAGGCGTACTGCACGTTGGAAGCAACCTCGACAACCGGCGTGCGCTGTTGGGATCCGAGCTCGCCGGCGAAGATCGTCGGCTCACGACCGGCACCGGCGCCGCTGCGGCGGGCGAGATACAGGAAGTGCTTGCCGTCGGGAAGAAACCACGGATAACGGTGGGTCGATTCGGCGCGCGTGGAGTCGAGCGCGGTGACCATCTCCGGCTTGCCGCCGTCCTGGCGCACCCGCTTGAGCGGATGGTTGGTGCCGTCTCCGTAGACGATGGTTCCGTCCGCGTTCCATGTGCCACCGCGCGCGTCCACGCGATCGACAAGCTCGATGACCGCACCGCCGGCGGTGTTGACTGTCTTCAAATGACCGCGGGTGAAGAAGCCGATCGACTTTCCATCCGGCGAGAAGAACGGGCCCTCGGCGCCGTCGGTGCCCGGGATCGCGCGCGCGTCATCCTTGTCGAGGGATCGCACCCAGAGCATGTCCGGACCCTCGCCCGTGCGCGCGCAGAACGCGATCATGGTGCCGTCGGGCGAGATGGCGAGCGGAAGCGGGGAGTCGGTGCTCGAAGAAAAGAGCACCCCTGCAGGCGGCGTAATGGCCGCGTGTACCGGATGATCGCTGTCGACGGTGATTCTTCCGCGCATCGCGAACAACACTGCAGCCGCGATCGCCACCGCCGCAACCGCCCACGGAAGCCACGAAAGTTTTCTCGTACGGTGTAACGCGACGGCGGGTGCTCCTGATGCTGATCCGCCCTCGGCGATCCACTGCAACTGCAGCTTCACATCATGTGCACTTTGTACGCGGTCAGCGGGATCTTTCGACAGCATGGCTGAAACCAGCCTGTCGAGCGCGGGCGGAGTCATGTTGGAGACGGTCGAGATGGGCGCGGGCTGTGACCCCATGATCGATGTGATCAGTGACGCCTGGCTCTTTCCATCGAACGCGCGTTTACCGGTCGCCATTTCGTACAGCACGCAACCGAACGCCCACACATCGCTGCGCGCGTCGGATTCTTTTCCCTCCAGTTGCTCCGGAGACATGTACTGGAAGGTGCCGATGATGGTGCCTTCCGCGGTGAGCGGCTGTGCCACGGTGGGCGACTTTGTCAACGCGCCGACCGTCGCGCCCGTCGACAGCCCGCTCGCATCCGCCATTCCCACCGCGCGCGCCAGGCCAAAGTCCATCAGCTTGGCGCCGCTCTTGGTGAGCATGATGTTGCCGGGCTTCAAGTCGCGGTGCACGACACCCGCGCGGTGCGCGCGGTCGAGCGCGTCGGCAATCTGCCCGCCGATGCGCAGGGTCTCGGCGATTGTCAGCGCACCTTTGCCGAGTCGCGTGGCCAGCGTCTCGCCTTCGATGAGTTCCATCACGAGGTAGTCGGTGTCGCCTTCGCGGCCGACATCGAAGAGCGTGCAGATGTGCGGGTGGTTGAGCGATGAGACGGTTTTCGCTTCGCGCTCGAAACGCGTGCGTACTTCTGAATTCGCAGAGAGGTGCTGCGGAAGAACCTTGATCGCGACGTCACGGCCGAGGCGGGTATCGCGCGCGCGATAAACCTCGCCCATCCCGCCCGCACCGAGCGGCGAGAGGATTTCGTAGGGACCGAGACGGTGACCGGGGGAAAGATGCACGACGGGATATTGTACGGTGCGAGCGCGTAGGAACGCTATTTCGAACTCATTGGTAACTTGACTATCTGCTCGAGGCGTCCACCCGCGCGAGTCCTTGCGCCACCCCGATGGTTTGCAGCGAATTGCGGACCGACATCACCACGATGTGCCCGTCTTTGCTGACGTCAAATGATTCCGTGGGTGCCAGCGGGTCGAACCCCGCGAGCGGGCGCGGCGCCCCCATCTTCGATTCCGACACGTCGCATATCATGACCCCGTAGCGGCCCGCCGCATCCCGATCGATATACGCGATTCCGTTCTTGCCTGTCCAATGCGGCCGGCCGGTGAGCAGGTCGATGCTTGGCCCGAGACGACCGCTTGCCGGCCACCACGTCTCGCTGTCCACGTGACACACCCGCACGAAACGATCCACGCGGGTACCGGTCGACGTTGCCGCCGTGATCAGCGCGGGATCCGGCGAGGCCTCCGCCATGCTCATTGATTTCGCGAACCTGTGTGCTTCGGACCCGTCAGGGCGCATCTTCCACAGCGAATATTCGAGCGAATCGTACGACGAGTATACAATCCACCTGCCGTCGGCAGTCATGGTTGGATTCTCGGCACCAAACTGGTTGTGCGACAGCTGCCGGGCATTCGAGCCGTCGGCCGCTGCCGTCCACACCTCAAAATGACCCGTGCGATTCGAGCTCCACAGAATGTGACTGCCGTCCGGGGTGAAGGTGGGATCCCAATCCTGCGCTGGATCATCCGTCAAGCGCGTCATCGCACGAGTACCGATATCGATTGTCCACAGGTCCAGGTTTCCGCTGCGGTTGCTGGAGAAGAGTACTCTTCGCCCGTCCGGTGAAAACCTGGGTTGGCGGTCGCTGCTGCCACCGCTGGTGAGCGCTCGCTGGCGTTCGCGCGCAGTACCGGGTTCAGCGACCAGCACGAGGTGCTGCGATCTCTGCTCGAAACCGAGCAGGAGCTGCCCCTGCCCCATGGGGGACACATCCGGGCAATTGGCCGGCAGGCTCACGAGCTCGCGAACTTTACCGCTCGCGATTGAGCGCTCCACCACCACCGATGCCTCACCTGTCGAAGCCGTGGAGAGCAATTCGAGCACCGAGTACGCAATGCGGTCACCGGAACCAAGCCAGATTGGCGTACCCGTCTGACGGTTGGCCGCGCCGGGATCAATCGTGCGCACCGGATCGCCGTTGATCGAAACAATGACAAAGCGCGTTGGAATGTTGCCGAACGGATCCGCCACCACCGCGAGCACATTGCGACCGTCGGGAGACCAGCTGAGTGCGCGCATCCCCACCACTCTCTCGCGGTGAATACGGCGCGGGTTTGCGCCGTCCGCGCCGGCGAGCCACACGCCGCTCCCGTCGGTGGCGAAACGCAGAAACGCCAGCATGGACCCGTCCGGCGACCAGCAACCCTCGGTCGCGTCCTCGATCAGACGGCGCGGTGCTCCTCCCAGGACCGACACGCGCCACAGTGTGCTCCCCGTACCCTCTCGCCTGGTGAACAGCACTTGCGAGCCATCGGGGGAAAATCGCGGCGAAGCATCGTCGCCTTCCGTGAGCGCGATCTCATTTCCGGTGGACAATTGTTTGAGCCAGATCTGGGACACCCCGGCGCGCGTGGATGCAAACGCGATGGTCTTCCGGTCGGGAGATGATACCGGATTGCGATCGGCGCCAGAGTTGGTCACGATGCGCACGCGCGGGGGTTCCGGCGGCGCCGGAGCGAAGATCCACCTCGCAAGGCCGGCTCCGATCGCAATTCCGGCGACAAGGCCCGCGCCGACGAGCAGCATCGCCCGGCCGCGCGGCATGGCCACGGAAGCTCTTCTGGAGATGGATGGTTTCGCTTCGGCGCGCAAATGCCGGAGATCGACGAGCATGTCGTCCATGCTCTGATAGCGTTCGGCCGGATTCTTCGCCAGCGCCTTGGAGACGACACGGTCGATTTCCAGCGGGAGGCCTGCGCGCTGCGCTGTGAGCGGCCTGGGGTCCTCGTTGATAATGGAATAAATGATGGCCTGCTCGTGGGTCCCGGCGAATGGCGGTTTCCCCACCAGCGACTCATATAGAAGAGCACCGAGTGCCCAAACGTCGGTGCGCCGGTCCACCTCCGCGCCCTGTGCCTGCTCGGGCGACATGTAGCCGATGGTGCCCATCGTGGTGCCCGTCCGGGTGACGCGCGTCTGTCCTGCGAGCTTGGCGAGACCGAAGTCGAGGATCTTGGCTTCGCCGCGCTCGGTGACGATCACATTCGCCGGCTTGACGTCACGATGGACGATGTCATGGCGGTGCGCTTCGGCAAGTCCTTCACCCACCTGGATCGCGACGTCGAGCGCGCGCTGGAGTTCGAGCGGTGCACGTTGAATCTCGTCGGAGAGCGAGGCGCCGCCGTAGAACGCCATGGCGATGAAGGTCCGGCCGGCCTCGACCTGGCCGATTTCGTAGATGGTGGCGACATTGCGGTGATCGAGCGCGGATGCCGTCTTCGCTTCGTTGATGAAGCGCTTGCGCGCGGTCTGATCGTCGTCGACGTGGGGCTTCAGGAACTTGAGCGCTACCGTGCGGTCGAGAGTGACGTCGCGCGCTTTGTAGACCTCGCCCATTCCACCCTCGCCGAGCTTCTCGAGGATCTGATAGTGCGAGATGGTTTTTCCGATCATTGCCGCCAATTTCGCCCCTTGCAGCTCGCGGTCCCAGTTGATCACGAGATTGAGAACCGAGCGGGTTTCCGCCTGCGCCGGGATGCTAACGACAAACGTTTTCCCGTCGGGCGCCTCTCGTGCGCCGCTTCGAGCGCGGCCGCGATGTCGCGGCTAACGTCGATGGCTTCGTCAACCGCGAAATGGCGTCCTCGCAAACATTTTGGCGTTGTGCCCCTCGATTTTTACGGGTTCGAACCCTTCGTCGCCGGCGCATCCTGGATGACGAGATCCACGCGCCGGTTCTTCTGCCGCCCTTCCTCGGTGTCATTGTCCGCCACCGGACGCGTCTTGCCGTAGCCCTCCCAGCTCAGACGCTTCGCATCCACTCCCTGCGACTGCAGAAAATCGCTCACCGCCTGGGCGCGCTTTTTCGAGAGAGCAAGATTGTATTCGTCGGTTCCGATCGCGTCGGTGTGGCCCTCGACGAGCACGTTCATCTCGCGATACTGGTTCAGTATGGTCGCGATCTTGACCAGATTGAACTCGACGTCGCGCCGCAGCGTGGCCTTGTTGAAATCGAAAAGGATGTCGGCCAGGCTGACGATGGTGCCGCGCGCATCCTGGCGGACGCTGGCGAATTGCCCTTCCATCTGGCGCAGTGATTCGCGCAGCGACTCCTGACGGGTCTGTGATTCCTCACGGAGCTGGTCGAGGTTCTTGCGCAGGTCGGCCGACATCGAGCGCTCGAGCTCGAGTGTGGCACGCAACGCCTCCTCGCGCGCATTGCCGTAGTCGGCGGTGTGCCGCGCAGCCTCCAGGCAAACACGGTCGTTGGTGGCCGTGCGCACACGGCACTCGAGCGCCTGCACAGCACGGGCCGAGAGATACTGCGCCTGCGCGGTCGTGGCAGCGTCCTTCGGGTTCGCGGATTCCGTCGCGCGACGGTATGCGTTCTCGATGTCGGCCACCGCAACCCCCTGACGCGCCGCGGCTTCCCGCCAGGCATTCCATTTTGCCGGCACGTCGGTCATGGCCGCGACCGCCAGCGTGTCAGGCAGCAACGTGGTCTCCGGAAGCTCGGGGGTCTTGTCCCCAACCTTGGGCTCGACCTTGGGGGCATCAGCGGCCTGTTGTTTCGTGAACTCCTCGGTCTGCTCGAGCACATAGACGGCCTCGCTCCACTTCGTGCGTGCCTCCTCGACCTCGAGCCGGCACATGTCGGCACGATGCGACGCATCCTTCATGCGCTGAACTTCGAGCGCGAGACGGGCGTCGGCCAGCGCGGCCTCGGCGAGCGGGACACTCTCCTTCTTGCCGGCCAGAGAGGCGGCCTGGTCGCGCTTCTTTTGACCGTCGGCCAGTGTGGCCAGCGCCTTCTCATCGGCGCCGGGGGTCTTCAGGTTCCTGGAGTAGTCGTCGAAATCGCGCAGCATGGGCTGCACGTCCACTGCGGGGGCGCATCCGCAAACCAGAAGGATCATCGCCATTGCCATACGTATGCGTGCGCTCATGTGGTCTCCCTTGTCTGTGTAACATGTGCCATGGGTGTGCGTATTTTCCCCGGACATGCTCTCGCCCTATTGCTGCCCCGGTCAAGCAATACCGGGCGGAGTTGGCGGTTGATTGGCGGTCGCCGGTGGGCCAGAATAGGGCCCGCTTCCCTTAGGGTCGAGTCCCGCCTGACAGGGTGCTTCCGGCGCCGATGCCGGTCTTGGCAGTCTGCTAGTTCAAGAGAGGAAAAAAACGAACATGAGAAAGTCACCTGTGAAGTCGGTACGCCTGGCCGCGCTCGTCGCGACGTTCGGCGTTTCGGCCATCCTGCTCTCCGGGCATGCCGTGCTCAGTGGAGAGGATAAGAAACCCGAGATCGGCGCCTGGGGTGTCGACCTCTCGGCACGGAACACCAACATCAAGCCCGGCGACGATTTCTACCGCTATGCCGGCGGCAACTGGCTCGACAGCTTCGAAATTCCTTCGGATCTGCCTGCCTACGGTTCCTTCACCGTGCTCACCCTTCGCGGGGAAGATCAGATCAAGGCCATCATCGAAGAACAGCCCAGGGCGAAGGGCGCCGTCGAGACCACCGGCGAGAAGATCGCCGAGCTCTACGGCGGCTTCATGGATACCGAGAGCGCCAACGCAAAGGGCCTGACACCGCTTGATCCCTACTTCAAGAAGGTCAACGCGGCAAAGAGCCTCGAAGATATCGCGACTTTGATGGGCGACCTGCGCCGCGTGAATGGTGGCGGCAGTCCGTTTGGTTTTTTCATCGACCAGGACGAGAAGGTCCCATCGCAGTACATCCCGCACTTCGTGCAGGCCGGGCTCGGTCTGCCCAATCGCGATTACTACCTGAAGGATGACAATCCCCGTTTCGTCGCGGCCCAAAAGGCCTACCACGACTACCTGGAAAAGCTGTTCACGATGGCCGGCAAGGACAACCCGGGCACGCGGGCGGACAGCATCCTGGCGCTCGAGAAGCGCATCGCCGCCGCGCACTGGCCGGTGGAAGAGACGCGCGACCTCGACAAGACTTACAACAAGATGAGCCGGGCCGACCTCAAGAAGCTCGCACCCGATTTCCCGTGGGAGCAGTACCTGTCCGCGCTCGAAATGAAATCACAGAAGGAATTCATCGTCACCACGCCGAGCGCCTACACCAACATGGCCAGGGTGTTCAAGGGCGCGCCCGTCTCCGTGTGGCAGGACTACCTGACGTGCCGGCTCCTGAACAGCAACTCGGCGTTCCTGACGAAGGATCTGGATGACGCGACCTTTGCATTCACATCCACGGCGATTTCGGGAGCCAAGCAGCAGCGCGACCGCTGGAAACGCGGCGTGCAGTTCGTGAACGGCAACATGGGCAACGCGGTGGGCAAGATCTACGTCGAGCGTTACTTCTCACCCGAAGCCAAGAAGCGCGCCGACGAGCTGGTGCAGAACCTGCTCGTGGCCATGGGTGAGCGCATCGACGCCAACACGTGGATGACGGATGCCACCAAGAAAGCGGCCCA
>CAZULB010000037.1:0-4904 GCA_964621155.1 uncultured bacterium
GGTTCCGGAAGCGCTGGATCGCATCGTGCTGTCATGCCTTGCCAAGAATCCGGCGGACCGGCCGCAGACGGCGCGCGACCTTGCGCGTCGTTTCGGCGAGATCGCCACGGCCAACGCATGGACCGAGGACCGCCAGCGCGAATGGTGGAATCGGCACCAACCGGTATCGCTTCGAGACGCCTGATGTCACGCTGTGTTAGGCTACGCGCTGGTAACACTTTCACCGAGGTTTCCCATGGCCGAGAAAAACGAACGAACCGGAAGCGCCAGCCTTGCCGTCTTCTGCGACTTTGAGAACATCGCGATTGGCGTGCGCGAATCCCGCTACGCCGACTTCGACATCAGCCGCGTGCTGGAGCGACTGCTTCTGAAGGGCGCCATCGTGGTGAAGAAGGCCTATTGCGACTGGGATCGTTACAAGGACTTCAAGAAGACGATGCACGAGACGGCCTTCGAGCTGATCGAGATCCCGCACGTGCGCCAGTCGGGCAAGAACTCGGCGGATATCCGCATGGTGGTGGACGCGTTGGACCTCTGCTACACCAAGCCGCATGTGAATACCTTCGCAGTGATGAGCGGCGACTCCGACTTCACTCCCCTGGTTACCAAATTGCGCGAAAACAACAAGACCGTGATCGGCGTGGGGGTCAAGAACTCCACCTCCGACCTCTTCACGTCGGCGTGCGACGAATTCATCTTCTACGACGACCTGGTCCGGGAACACGAGAAGCGGCAGCGGCAAAAGAGCCGGCGCAAGCCGGCCCCCAAGACCCGGGCGGCTGCCCCCAAGGGCGAAGCCGCCGATACCGAGGACCGCAAGCAGAAGGCGTTTGACCTCGTACTCGATACCATCGATCTGCTCTGGGACGAGCGCGGTGAGGACGACGACATCTGGGGTTCGATGGTCAAACAGGCCATCAAGCGCCGCCAGCCCGGCTTCAACGAGTCCTACTACGGCTTCCGCGGGTTCAACGAGCTGCTCCGAACCATGGAGCAGGATGGTCTCCTGAAGCTCGAGCCCGATGAGCGCTCGGGGGGCTATATCATCCTCGACGTCCGCACCGGCTGATAACCGGCGCGGCGCCCGGGCTCGATTGACCACCTTCCCGGGCTGTGGTAACGTCTTCGCCGTAACTGTCCCGCGCTTTTCATCAGTACAGAAAGCTCATCGACTCCCACCGCAGGAGGTTCCCCCCCATGAGCTTCCGTTTGATTTTCCGTGCCGTGCTTCCCTTGCTCGCCGTGATCGCATGCAGTAACGACGACGGTCCGACCGGCGGCGTCGCGTCTGACACCACGGCACCCGCCATTGCCGCCGTGACTCCCGTCGACGAGTTCCACGTAGATGTGAAATTCGACGAACCGGTCTCGAGGACGTCCGCGCAGTACACCCCCAACTACAAGCTGGGCGAGCCCGGTAGCCCCGGCGAGCTGCCAGGCGCGGCGGCGCTCCTGGACGATCAGCGGACGGTTACGCTCTCAACCGCGACATCCATGGCGGGGTTGAACCTCCAGGTCAGCGTAAGCAACGTTTCTGATCTGCACGGCAACAAGATCACCACCCCCATCGTCGAGCCATTTGCGGGATCAAGCACGACAGATACGACGCCGCCGCAAGTCGTCGCGGTCTCGCCCCCGGACGGAGCGGTGGACGTTCCGGTCGGCACGCCGGTGGTCATTACATTGTCGGAGGCGTTGGCGGGCTGCGCTGGGGGCGGAAGTATTACGTGGCTATCGGAGGGGCGCCGCGTCGACTTCCTTGCACGGGAGGAGGACTACGAGTTCCGTGGAAATTGTGATTTCAGGGTGCTGTGGCTGATGCCGCAGACCGACCCACTGCCAAACAATGCCTTGCAGACGGTCACGGTGTCGGGAGTCCGGGACCATGCCGGCAACACCATGGACGCGTTCCAGTGGTCCTTCACCACCACGAGCGCCGTCGATAATATTCGCCCGACACTCGTGTCGACCAGGCCCGCGAACCTCGCCAGAGACGTGAGTGTGAACACAAAACTGTCGCTCACGTTTTCGGAACCGATGAACACGTCGATCGACCTCGGCGTTCAGATTACGCCCGAGCCCGGTCTCTGGGCCTACGAGCCCTGGGCGCTTGGAAAAACCTGGTCCAGCGACGGCAGGACGGTGACCTTCGAACCCTTCCATCCGCTCCTCGACAACATGCAGTACACGCTGACGATTTTGCCCTATGGCGTGGTCGATCTGGCCCGCAACACGCTGGACGGGGAAACCACCGTGACGTTCACGACCGGCCATGTGCTGGAGGGCGGCGCGATCTCGGGCGAGATTACCGGCGATCCCGGAAGCGCCGCCGACGATCCAACCGGTGCGATCGTCTTCGCGATCAACAACTACTCCCCCCAGTTTGGTCAACGCATCCGGGGCAGCACGACCGTCGCCGAAGACAACACGTATACGATCGAGCATCTGCCCGACGACGACTATAACGTCTTTGCACTATTTGACTCGGGCAACGACAGGGTGTGGAACTGGGGCGACGCTTACGGCACGTACGGGGCGTCGGGCCCACTGGACCCCCCGGCACTGGTCGAAATCTTCGGCCGCAATCATCAGATGTATATCTATTTCCAGCTCTTCGATCCGAGTCTGCTGAACGGCACGTTGACGTACAGCGGACTGTGGGTGTCTCAAAGCCGGACCGTGTACGTCGGGCTGTTCAAAACCGAGGGATTCACCCCGGCGGACACGCCGGTGGCAACCGTGATGTTGAGTTGGCCACCCACCTCGTCCACGAAGTGGGAGTTCCACTCCTACTATACCGACCCGCCGCTTCCCGACGGCCAGTACTACATCGGCGCGTACATGGACGTGAACAGCAACCAGTCGTACCAGTCCTGGATGGACCCGGTGGGCTTTGTGGGCGGGCTGGCTACGCCCACGCCGTTCGATATCGTCAATGGCGCCGACTTCCCGAACGTGGTGATTCCGCTGGCGGATCCGGGCACGACGGCGGTATCCGGAACCTCCTTGGCCTGGCCGGTTTCGGAGCGCAACGAGAGCGTCGCACGCTTGCGCGAGACCATCGAAAAGGCGCTGGCCGGCCGGTAGGCCGGCCGCCTTCGCGATCAACTTTCCCCATTTCCGGCGGGTAGTTCACGACGGACTGATCGAAATCCGTCCAGAAATGCGTTAGTGGCGTCGGTACAACGCATTGTGGTATTATCATGCATTGATTCGCGTGCCGGTTGACGGCGGGAGACGGGCCCGCGTCAGATGTTCTTTCCCCGTCGTAGTCGGGCAAGGGGGCTATGCCGTCCAGAATTCTGGTGGTGGACGACGAAATGGACCTGGAACAGCTGGTCCGTCAGAAGTTTCGTCGTGCTATCCGCGATGGTGAATTCCATTTCTTCTTTGCCCACAGCGGGGTCGAGGCCCTCGAAACGCTGGCGCGCGAAAAAGACATTGATGTCGTCTTGACCGACATCAACATGCCCGAGATGGATGGGCTCACGCTTCTTTCGAAGCTGACCAACCACGACGGCGTGTTGAAGGCGGTTGTGGTCTCGGCGTACGGCGACATGGACAACATCCGCACGGCGATGAACCGCGGTGCGTTTGATTTTGTCACCAAGCCGATCAACCTCGACGACTTCGAAACGACGATCCTGAAGGCGCTGCGCGAGGCAGACGCTATCAAGACGGCGATGCGCGTGCGCGATGAACTGGTGGCGATCCAGAACGAGCTCAACGTCGCCACCGACATCCAGCTCTCGATGCTCCCACAGGTGTTCCCTGTGTTTCCGGAGCGGACCGAAATCGATGTTCATGCGCGCATGATCGCGGCCAAGGAAGTCGGCGGCGACTTTTACGACTTCTTCCCCGTCGATGACGCGCGCATCGGAATTGTGGTTGGTGATGTGTCCGGAAAGGGCGTACCGGCCGCACTCTTGATGGCGATCTGTCGTACGCTGATTCGCGGCGCGGCACTGGAGGGCGGCCAACCGCACGAGTGCATCTCGGCGGTCAACAACGCGATCTCGGGCGACGTCGTGCCCGGAATGTTCGTGACCGTGTTCTACGGCGTGCTGAACACGAAAGAGGGCACGCTCGAGTACTGTTGCGCGGGACACTTTGCGCCGTACGTGGTCTCGGATCAGGGCGTGCGTATGCTGGAATCGGTGGGAGGACTCGTGGTCGGCGCCGTTCCCGGATGGGAATACCAGAGCGCCACGGTGCAGCTCGCACCAGGCGACGCGCTGTTCGAGTTCAGCGACGGTGTCACGGAGGCGAACAGCGCCGGCGACAGCGACTACGGAGAAGCGCGGCTCGAGGAGTGCCTCAAGGGAGCGCACATGCATCGCGCTGAGGAAATTGTCGACCGCGTTATTACCGCGGTCCAGGAATTCTCAAAAGGCGTCCCGCAGGCGGATGACATCACCTGCCTTGCGGTGCGCTATATCGGCAAGCAGTAGTCCACAGTGATGGCCGCCACCAGCGGCGAAGGGCAAGGAAAGAACATGCGTACCTCGAAACGTCCTCCCGTCATCGCCATATTGTTCGCCGTTGCGGTAGTCGCCCTTGCGGGCTGTACGCAGCGCGAAGCGCCCGGATTCGACCCGAATCCGAGCGGCGCCTCCTTCTCGGAGGCAGTTTCGCCGTACACGCTCGCGTTCGTCTCGCGCAGCTACGACAGCGAGTCGGACCAGACTACATTCACCTATCAGTTGCAAAACACCACCTCGCCCGGCTCGCCCGCCAGTGGCGTTCTGGCCGTGTTCACCAACGTGCTGGTGGAGGTTCCGTCCTGCTCCGGCGACCCGGTGTCGTTCTCGCCGCCCGACGGTGGAGTGCTCGGCACCAACGTCAACGGCATCTACGGCGTCGAGTGGGGCGTGGGCTACGACGACAATCCCAGCCTTTACTAC
>CAZULB010000037.1:5004-25328 GCA_964621155.1 uncultured bacterium
AACTACACCGTCAGCGTCGACTCGGCCACGGTGGACAACACCGACTACAACGAGACGCTCTATCAGCAGTGGGAGCAGACGAACACGCAGTCGCGCAACGTGACTGTGGGTCCGAACTCGACGGGCAGCGACTTTGGTTGGGAGCCGGATGTGGACCGCATCATCAACCTTGTCGATGCCGGCGACATTACGACCGACGGCAAGTCGTACAAGTGGTGGCGCAAGGAATTCCTGCGCGTCCTCAACGGCAACCACAACACGGCATACAACGAGGCCGAACTGCTCGCCTTCGTCCACACCATCGAATCGACGGCTCTTCTCGATGAGTACGACTTCACGCCCGGTAACGAGTTGCAGGAGGTCTATGACATCCTGAACAACCACGCCTTCGGCGACGACGACGGCTCCAGCATCATGATTTCGAGCGGCAAGATCACGGACGACGGCCGCCACGACGCGTACGCATTCCTGGTGCGCGAGCTGCTGACTTTCGAGCTCAACCATGTGAGCGGACGCGGCTTCAACGACGTTCAGCTCCGGGCCATTCTCATCAACTGGGGTGAGGGCCTCCTCAAGTCCAACGCGCCTTCGGGCGCCGCAAGCGGCGCTCAGGGCGCCGCGATCGGCGGGCCTCAGCGCCTGTTGAGCAGCCCGCTCGAGGGCGGCGGCACCATCTTCCGCAAGGGCAACGGTGCCACCGGCGGCGGCGGCACGGGCGGATAGTCCTTCGCGGTTAGCGGCCGCGACAGAATTTGCTACACTCCGGACCAGCCGGAGGGATTTGATCCCTCCGGCTGGTCTGTTGTTATGATCGTTCGCTTCCTTTCCATCATCTTGATCGCGCTCCTGGTTCCCGCGGTGGCGGGCGCGCAGGAGCTCCCGTTCACGCATTACACGCCCGCCAGCGAAACCAACCCGCTGCCGTCGGCGGAAGTAAGCACGGTCTACCAGGACGATCAGGGCCTGATCTGGTTTGTGATCTTTTCGTCGGGCCTTGTGCGCTACGACGGCCACTCTTCGGAGCTCTATTCCACCGCCGATGGTCTTCCCGATCCCAACGTGTGGGAAGTGTGCGAAGACGCGACCGGTCGGCTGTGGGCTCGGTCGAACGGCGGCCTCGCCGTTTCCGAGAAACCCCTCGGTGACTACGCGCCGGGTGAACGCATTCACTTCGCCACCACGTTCAAGCAGCACGAGCTGCCGCATGATTCGGTAAGTGACCCCAACCAGCGCCTGGCCGTTGATGACGCCGGCCGCCTCTGGGTGGGCACGCCGAACAGCGGTGTGATTCGCATTGCGGGCGACGGTCTCGACACTCTCAGCACCGAGCTACGCAAGGGCGAGCAGCACGATGTGCGCTCCTTGACGGCGCGGCGCGACGGATCGGTATGGGTGGCACTGGGCGGCGGGCAGATCCTCTCCTTCTCGAAAGACGGCAGGGCATCACGCGTGACACGCGATGGTGAGCCGCGCCCCGACACCAACGCCCTGCTCGAGAGCACGGACGGCATCATGTTCGGCGGATGCCGCGACGGATCCCTGTGGCGTGCGGCGGAGCGCGGCGGATCCGTGACACTTGTAGACGTTAATCATGTCTTCAAGTCCAACATCTCGTGCATCATGAGCACGCCGGAGAAACAACTGTGGGTCACGAGCGAGGGCAACGGTGTGATGCGCCTGGCCCTCGACACGCCGGACGACCCTGTCGTCATCACGCGCGACAACGGCCTCATCGGAGACGCCGTGCACAGCGTCATGCGCGATGCAGAAGGTAATCTTTGGTTCGCGCAGTCGGGCGGCGTGTCGCGGCTGCGCGCCAACTACGGCGCCTTTGCCAATTACCCGTCATCGCGTGAAGGAGTCGCCGGGCTTCTGCCACCCGGTGGCATCAATGCGGTGCTCCCCCCTGTTCGCCAGTTCGGCGCCGACGCGACATGGCTCGCGACTTCCGAGAGCGGACTGATTGCCCTTTCGAACAACAATCAAGTCCAGACCATCGGCACCCCACAGGGACTGCGGCACAACTGGGTCAACAGCATGGTGTTCGATGCCAAAGGCAGGCTCTGGGTAGGGTCGGTGGGCGGGATCAACTGCATAGCTCCCGACCGCAGCATGACCGCCCCCGGCGCACCGCGGCGCGGACCCGCCACGAGCGACACGCGACTGTTCGATCGCAGCGCGACCGTCACCACGTACGTGCATCGTTCGACGTACATGTGCCAGCGCTTCGAAATTCCCGCCGGCGCAGCTGCGAGCAGCGCCAGAGTGGAGAGCCTGTGGTTCTCCGGTTTCCAGCGTCTCATCTGTCTTGTGAACAACAGCTGGTACGTGCTGTGGGAACCGTGCGGGCTCCCGAGCACGTCGTTTCAGCTGGTGGAATTCGATGCAGAGGGACGCCTCTGGGTGGGGACACGCGACCACGGTATCTACCGCAGCAAGCGGCCCATCACGGCAGAGCTGCTCGCAACGACTGCCACCACCGCAGTGCCCTTCCCGGCCGGCCAGGGTAGCGGCAACTTCGGGATGGAAGTGAGTGCTCCGCTCTTCGAGGCGTCGTGGAACGATGCACCCGAGATCGACGCGCTGATCTGGAGAGAAGGAACCTTGTGGGTAGGTTCCCCGGATGGCGTGTTCGCGATCGACGGCGAGTCGCTGAAAACAACCGTAAAGCTCACCGCGAAGGACGGCATGCCCGCCAATAACGGCACCAGCATGGCGTTCTCACCCTCGGGCGCGCTGTGGGCGGGCACCAACGGCGGTCTCGCGGAGATCGACCCCGCGACACGCGCGGTCAAGCGCAGCGTCACACGCCAGGACGGCCTCGTCGACAACGAAGTGTGGTTTCTCGGGTCGGTGCGCACGAGCGCGGACGGCGCCGTGTATTTCGGAACGGCGAAAGGACTCGCCGTCTACAATCCGGCGCTCGACGTCACCAACTCACTTCCGCCGCGGGTTACGTTCCGGCGCACCGCATTCTCCGAAACCGCGGCCGGCAACAACGAACTCTCACTGGAGTATGCGGCCCTCTCGTTCGCCGACGAGAAGCGCGTGCGTTACCGCACGCGGCTGGTGGGTTACGACAAGGACTGGTCTCCCGAAACACCGGACTTCAAGACGCGCTACACCAACCTGGGCGCGTTCTTCGTACCGAAGACCTACAAGTTCGAAGTGATGGCGTCCAACAACTCCGGCGTGTGGACGAAGGAACCACTGGCGCACGAGTTCAAGGTGACGCCGGCGTGGTGGCTGCGCTGGTGGGCGACCATCGGCCAACTCGTGCTGCTGAGTGGCATCGCGGTGGGGCTCGGCGTCTACCGCACGCGCGCGCTCGCCGAACGCAACCGGCAGTTGGAGCAGACGGTGCAGGAGCGCACGGCGGAAGTGCGCGCGCAGGCGGAGACGCTGAAAGAGCAGAACATCGAGCTCGACGAGAAGAACCAGGAAATCATGCGCACGCAGCAACAGTTGATCGTGCAGGAGAAGCTGGCTTCACTCGGTCAGCTGACGGCAGGTATCGCCCACGAAATCCGCAATCCGCTCAACTTTGTGAACAACTTTGCCGAACTCTCGGGCGGGCTCATCGAGGAGTTGCGCGAGGACATCAACGCCAACAAGGAAAAACTGGGCGACAAGTCGGCCGACTACATCGAGTCCATCATCCAGGATCTTGAAGGCAACATGAAACGCATCAACGAGCACGGCAAGCGCGCCGACGGCATCGTGCAGGGCATGCTCATGCACTCACGCGGCCAGAAAGGCGAGCGCGCGCCGACCAAGTTGAACGCGCTCCTTGACGAACAGGCGCAGCTCACCTACCTGAGCGTGCGCAACGCGAAGCCCGACCTGAGCGTGGTGTTCAAGAAGGAATACGACGACACCATCGGCGAGATTCCCACCATCCCACAGGATCTCTCGCGCGTGTTCATCAACCTGATCAACAATGCGTGCTACGCGGCGGAAAAACGCAAGGCCACCATGCCGCCCGACTGGATGCCCCTGATCACGATGATCACAAAGAACATGGGCGACAAAGTGGAGATCCGCATCAGGGACAACGGCACCGGCATGCCGCCCGAAGTGGCCGAAAAAGTCTTCCAGCCTTTCTTCACCACCAAGCCCACCGGAGAAGGCACGGGCCTTGGTCTTTCCATCTCCTACGACATCGTGGTCGCCGAACACAAAGGCACCATCCGCGTCGAGTCGGTGGAGAACGAAGGCACCGAATTCATCATCGAGCTGCCGAAGAAGTAGCCTTCATTCCAGGCGATAACGAATCACGGCCGGCAGCTCGTCGTCCTTGAAAACCCGCATCAGCATGCTGTCCCCCTCGAACACGGGCCGGCGAAAGCCGGGCACCTTGATCTCACCCACCAGCGATCCATCGGGGCTGTAGACGTCGAGGAGCGGCGGCTGTTTCGCGTTGACGGCCCTCGTGTGCGCGCGATTGCGCCGATTCATCAGCGGCCACAACTGGCCGCACGAAAGCAGCTTCTGTTACACCGTCAGCGACGCGTGTGTTCCGACCTATATAATTGAGTGAACACTCCAACCCGCCGGCATGCAATGACAAAAGGGTGGTGGCAATACGGGCAGCTCTTTCGCCTCTGCATGCATTTTGTTGCCTCGCGTTTCGCGCGAATGAAACGGAACGCGCTTTTCGCGCGTACATTCCGGCCACGCGCAGCCACGATCATGAGAAGGGCGTCGCCACACTGAGAACAACGAATCCGCTTCGCGCACGTGCGCACCGCACTTCACGGTGACGGGCACGCATCTCGCTGCAATCCCGCCCACACAAACTCCCGTTACAACCGTCAAGAGACGAAGTTGACGCATCGCGGAAAGTGCGTTCGCGCGCTTTCCGCTTGCTCGCTTACGAGGTGATACCGTGCGATACGCCCTCCATCGGATCGTATTTTCTGTGTGCGTGCTCTCGTGTTTCGCGATGAGCATCGTCACACCGCGCGCCGCACTCGCCGGACCTTACACGAAGCTCCAGGTTCTCCTGCCGGGCGAGTCGCCCGCGCCGGGAACCGGAACCGGCAAGAGCGGGGCTCCGCAGAGCCAGACTGTCGGCGTACCGTTCAATGTGACGGTGCGCGCGTGCGACAACGCCTGGAATCTCGTCACCACGGTGACGAACTCCGTGAACCTCACGTCCACCGACGGGAGCGCTGCGCTGCCCGGCGCCTTCTCGCTGGCGAGCGGGAGCAAGACCGTGCAGGTAACCCTCAATGCCGCGGGTTCCTTTACGTTCTCCGCGAAGGACAATTCGGACGCCACCATTCCCCAGGCGATCTCATCGTCGGTTGCGGCCATGCTGATGCAGGGCTTCACGTTCTCGAGCATCACGCAGAAGAACCAGAACGCGGGACAGCCCGTCAACGTCACCATCAGGGCGGTCAATCCGAGCGGGCAGCAGGTGGGCTACAACGGCCCGGTGAGCGTGCAGGAAGTGACCAGCTATGGCGTCGGCCGCGTTGCGCCGGCCACCGTCACGCTTGTGAACGGCTCGTGGAGCGGCGGTCTTACACCGTATCGCGCGGACGAGACCAGCATCAACCGCGGCAATGTGAACTTCTACGCTTATCTCGACGCCGACGGTTCCATCAACGGCACCAGCGATCCGTTCACCGTGCACCCGGGTGCATTCAAGAAACTGCTCATGGTGGTGCCGGGCCAGGATCCCGCGCCGGGGGAACTGACCGGCCTCACCGGCAGCCCCGCCTCGCAGAGCGCGGGCCAACCGTTCGCGGTCGACATCTACGCCACCGACAACTACTACAACAAGGTGTCCAGCGGCGACGTTGCGCGCATCACGGCGAGCGACGCCAGCTCACCGGTGAGCGGGGCGCTCGCCAACGGATATCGTCGCTACAACTTCACGCTCAACACGGTCGGTACGCGCACACTCACGGTGACCGACCAGTCCAACGGTTCCATCACCGGCATGACATCGGCGGGAATCACCGTGCTTGCCAACGCGGCGGCAAAGTTCGTCGTCGATCCCATTACTTCTCCGCAGACGGCGGGTGTGTCGGCCAACGTCACCATTCGCGCCACCGACGCGAGCAACAATACGGTGCCGGGTTTCAGCGGCAACGCCATCATCATTCCCAACACCGGTCAGGGCAGCATGTCGCCGGAATCGATCACGTTCACCAATGGCGTATGGACGGGTCCGATGACGTTCAAGGGGGCGGGCGGCGCGGTTTCATTCACCGTGTCGGATTTTTCCGCGCCTCCGCATACGGGAACCAGCAACTCGTTTGTGGTGAACGCGGGCCCGGTCGCGAAAATGTTCGTCTACTTCCCCGGCATGACGCCGCAGGGCGGCACGACGACCGGGTACACGGGCACGCCGACCGACCAGCAGGCCGGCACCACGTTCAACATGACTGTGCGCGCGTGTGACCAGTACTGGAACCGCGTCACCGGCAACGGCGACACCATCGATCTCAGCTCGACGGACGCGTTCGCGAACATGCCGGCGCAGGTCACTCTCGTAAACGGCGAGCTCGTGGTTCCCATCAAGATGTTCCGTTCCGGTTATCAGCGCGTGAACGCGAGCAACGCGAGCAATTCGGGCGTCGCCAACTATACCTCGACGCAGGTGCTCATCAACGGCGGCCCCTATGCGCGCATCGTCGTGCTGTGTCCGGGGGAAAGCATTGCGCCGGGCACGGCGGAAGGCCGTACCGGCACCGCCACCGATCAGTCCATCAACTATTCGTTCGTCGTGACCGTGCAGGCCACCGACCAGTGGTTCAACCCGGTCAGCGGTCCCACCGACGTCATTCATCTCACCTCGGGTGATCCGCTGGCGCAGCTTCCGGCCGACCAGGCCATGGTCGACGGTGTGGCGCAGATGCAGATGCGCCTTTCCACGGGCGGCTTCCAGCAGATCACAGCATCCAACGTGTCGAAATCGACGATGCAGACCAGCACCACGCAGGTACGCGCCATCTCGAGCGGCTTCCACCTCGAAGCGGAAGTGACACCAATCAACGTGCAGGCGGGCGAACAGTTCACCCTCACGGTGAAAGTCACCAACGACGCCGGCAGTGTGATCCAGGAAATCAATTCGGCCGTCACCGTGACGGTCAAGAACGCGACCACGCTTGCGGCCGGCAAGGGCAAGCTGTTCAACACGTCGTTCCAGCTCCTCCAGGGCCAGCGTGCGATGGCGGAGACGTACACCTACGCCGAGCCCATCATTTTGATCGTCACCGATGACGCCGGCAACGCGCCGGCCACCACCGAAGTAGTGACCGTCACGCCGGGCGCGCCCGTGGAGATCAAGATGTCGGTGAGCCCGAAATGGCTGGGCGGCAACCGTCGTGGCACCGTGAGCGCGCGCGTTGTCGACGCCTACGATAACGGTGTGCCCGACCGCGCGGTCACGTTCTCGCTGCTCTCGGGTAGCGGCTCGCTGGCGCCGATCGATTCGCTGACGTCGGCCGCGGGTGTCGCGCGCTGCGACTTCCGGAGCCCGCGCACGCCCGAGAAAGACCGTGTGCACGCGGTGTCGGGCGCGCTCAGCGCCGATCTCTATATAGAGACCGCGTTCGTAGATCCGGCCGCGGCCGGTGGTTACATCACGAACTATCCCAATCCGTTCCACCCCGGCGCAGCGGCGACGACCATCGCCTACAAGCTCGACGACAACGCCACGGTGACGCTCAAGATCTTCACGGTCACGGGCGGCCTGGTGTGGCAGAAGAGCTATACCCCGGGTTCCGAAGGCGGCAGCGCGGGACTCAACACCGTGCTGTGGGATGGCAAGAACGGCAAGGGTGACACCGTCGCCAGCGGCGGCTATGTGCTTCGCATCGAAGCCGCCGGCCAGGGCGAAACGCTTCACACCATGACCCGCAAGATTGCGGTCGTTCGCTAACAGGAGGGATGAACATGCGTCGCATGAAACGAATCCGTTCGATGCTGCGCGCCGTCCTGGGCGGTACGCCCGCCTTCGCGGCGATGATTCTGATGCAGTGTCTCTTGAGCGCGATAGTCGACGTTGCGCACGCGGAAGATGCCAACAACGGCATGCCGGGCGACTGGCTGGCGCGCTACGCATCCGCGCGCTCCATCGGTCTGGGTGGCGCCTTTGTCGCAGCGGCGGACGATCCGCTCGCGATGGTGTGGAACCCGGCCGGTCTCACGCAGTCGTTGCAAAACGAAGTGCACTTCGAGACTGCGCGCTATTTCGGGGAGACGTCGATCAACACGCTTTCCTTCGTGATGCCCGCGCGCCGCTTACCCACCCTTGGTTTCACAATGCTCTCGCTCTCCAGCGGCGGCTTCGAGCGCACCGATGAAATGAACAACTCGCTGGGATCGTTCGACAACAAGGACATGGCGTTCCTGATCAGCGCCTCGAAGAGCCTGAACCAGAAACTCTCGCTCGGCGCCAACCTGAAGGTCGTCAACCAGCAGGTGGAAGACTTCAAGTCGTCGGGCGTGGGCGCGGACGTCGGCGTGCTCTACACCGTGGTTCCGCGCGTAAAGCTCGGCCTGTCGATGCTCAACCTGGGTGGGCCGTCGCTTTCGCCGCGCGACGTCACGGAAACCTATCCGATGGAAGTGCGCGGCGGCGTGGCCGTCGGCTACATGCACGGCCAGGGCCTGCTCTCGCTCGAGGCCGACCATCGTGACGGTCCCGGCACGACGTTCCACGCCGGCACCGAAGTGTGGTTCATGGACCAGTTCGGTCTGCGCGCGGGCTACAACGACACCGAGGTTGCGGGCGGTTTCAGCTACCGGCTCAATCCGCAGATGCAGTTCGACTACGGCATGAACGACCACGAGCTCGGTCTCGTGCACTACGTCGCGGTGTCGTACCGCTTCGGCGGCTTCTTCGCCAACTCGTACGCGTCGCCGGAAGTGTTCTCGCCCATCGGCGAGAACTCGGTGACCAAGATCAACATCAAGTCGCGCACCAAGGCCGAAACCAGGACCTGGCAGCTCGATGTGATCGACAAGCACAATGAAATCGTGCGCACGTTCGGCGGTATGGGAACGCCTCCCGCCCACGTGATGTGGGACGGCAAGGATGAGAACGGTATGACGCTGCCGGACGGCTACTACACCTATCGCCTCATGGTCACCGACGAAGAGGGCCGCGTGCTCCGCGCCGAAGACCACCGGGTCGAGATCACCACGCAGGGCCCGCAGGGCGGCGTCCCGGTCATCGTCAACTAACGGAGGCGTGCCCCAATGAAACGACTTCCCATCATGACGGCCGCCGCCATTGCATTGGCCGCCGGAGTGGCGAACGCGGGCAACAGTCAGCCGCAGACATCGCTCACGGATCTGGGCATGACGTTCGAAAAGGCGCGCAGGCTGAGCGCTGTCGAGCGAACCGAGACGCTGAACGATCTCGACGCGCGCGTCACCGCGATGCTCGGCGATCTCGGCGGTTCGCAAAAGGCCGCCGCCTATTTCCTGAGCGGAGAGATCCGATTCGCCAATGGCCGCTACGATGATGCGACCAACGCGTTTCGCGCCTCGGCGAAGGAAGCCAAGGACTCGCCGCTCGCGGCGGATGCCAACCTGGCGCGGATCCAGGCAGAAGAAGCGGCGGGACGCGATGCACAGGCGGAAAAAGAGTGGCGCGAGTGGCTCAAGGCCAACGCTCGCTCCAATGCAGCGTCTGAGGCTTTGTTGTCGCGGGCGTGGAATGCCATCCGTCGCGACAGCCTGGGCCTCGCCGATGCCAGCTTGAAGGAAGCGCGCACGCGTTTCCCGTGGATCGCGCGCGACCCGCGCTTCGAACTGGCCTCCAGCACGACCGCGTTTCTCGAAGGGCGGTACGCCGACGTCCACGCCCAGCCCAGCGGCTCGCCCCTCGACGCGGCGTGCGTCTACTTGCAGGCGCTCAACGACGAAGCGGCGCAACGACCGCTGCAGGCGGCGGCGCATTACCAGGAAGTGGTCGACAAGTACAACGACCCGCACCTGCGCGACATCGCCATGCTCGCCAAGGCGAGCGTGTTCCTGAAGAGCGGCTCGTACAAGAGTGCGGCGGAAGAGTTCATGACCATTACCGCCAGAGCGCAGGACCCGGCGGTTGTCGCCGAAGCGAAACTTCGCGGCGCGGCCTCGGTGTATCTCGCCGGCGACAAGCAGGGCGGCGCAGACGCGCTGCGCGCGGTGACATCGGAGTACGACGGCTCACCGGTCGCGGCCCGTGCCCAGGCTGTGCTGGGCGAAGTGCTGTTCCAGTCCGGCCAGTACGAGCAGTCGATCGTCGAATTCAACAAGGTGCTGACGCGCTATTTCCAGCACAAGCTGGCGTCGCTGGCTCAATTCCGCGTGGGCCGCTGCCTCGACGCACTCGATCGCGCCAATGAAGCCACCGGCGCGTACCAGGCAGTGGTCTCCGGTTATCCGACATCGCGTGAGGCCCCGCCGGCGGCGTATCTCGCCGGCGCGGGTCTCATGGCGCAGAACAAACCGATGGCGGCCGTGCCCTATTTCCGCCTCGTCCTGGACCGTTACGCACAGGACAAGGGCACGGGCACCATCGAATTCGCAACACCCGAGCGGCAGGAGCTCGTCGAAGCTTCGCTGTGCCTGCTCGAGCTGTCATATCACCAGGCGGGACAACTGGGACTTCTCTCCGGTGTTCCGCACCTCATGCTGCAGCGTATGCCGCCCAGCAAGTCGTTGTGGCGCGCCGACGCCATGCTGATTGATGCCGATGCGCTCGCGGCGCAGGGCCGTCACGCAGAAGCACAGAAGATGCTGAACGACCTGATCTCCGGCTTCGGCAGCACCACCGTGGGTGTGCCCGCGCATCGACTGCTCGCATGGTCGTACGCGCAGAATAACCAGCTCGACCTCGCCATGCAGACGCAG
This sequence comes from uncultured bacterium, assembly GCA_964621155.1. Lineage (GTDB taxonomy): Bacteria > Krumholzibacteriota > Krumholzibacteriia > WVZY01 > JAKEHA01 > JAKEHA01. Next base: position 15,868 of record CAZULB010000037.1, read on the forward strand.
GACAAGATGCTCTTGCGCTACGGCAACACCGGTAGCGCCGAAGACATGAGTGCCGCGTACCTCAACAAGGGTCACATTCTCTTCAATGAGAAGAACTACAAAGCGGCGGCGCGCACCTACGAGGCGTTCCTGACCGACTTCCCCGGTTCGCCCGACAAGGCGCTTGCGCTCTACCAGGCCGGCATGTGCTACCAACGGCTGGGCCAGAACGGCGACGCGGTGGATCGCTGGGATGCGGCGACTGCAATCGATCCGACCTCATCCATAGCAGAGAAGGCCTGGACCAGGGCCGGCGACGTGTACTTCACCACCGGTCACTACGACAAGGCGCGCTACGCGTACCAGGGCTTGCTCTCACACTTCGGCGACACGCCGGGTGCGGCGGTGGCATTGCTCCGACTCGCACAGTGCGATTACAACACCAGGCACTACTCCGAGGCCGTGGAGTCGTACTCCGCAGTAATCACGCGCTTCCCCGACCACCCCGTGGTCGCGGACGCCAGGAAGGGCATCGAGCAGGCGCTCTATCAGCTGGGTCAGGGCAAGGATGGCGACGCCATGCTGCAGCAGTTGGTGGAGAAGTATCCCACCAGCTCATTTGCCGCTCAGGCGCAGTTCGAAATTGCGCTGCGCCAGTACCAGGCCGGGAACTACCTCGACGCTGCGGAGTCATTCCGCCGCGTGGTGTCGCAGTTCCCTTCTTATTCTGACGCGGATCGTGCGCAGTACCTGATGGCCGACTCCTACAGCCGCGCCGGCAAGCCGGAAGAAGCCCGCGCCGCCTCGGAGCAGTTCGTTGCGTATTTCCCGCAGAGCGAATTCGCCGGACCGATGAAACTCCAGATCGGCGCGCAGAAATTCGCCAACGGCGACTACATGAGCGCTGCCACCGATTTCACCTCCGTGCTCGGTGACTCGACCGCACCCGCGGTGCAGTCGGCGGCGCAGTACAACCTGGCGCTGTGCCATCGCATGCTGGGCGAGACCGACAAGGCCGTCGCACTGCTGGAGGCGTATCGCAAACAGCATCCGAAGGATGAGCGCAGCGCCGACGTAGCGCACCAGCTCGGCATCATTCACGAGGAAGCGGGACGCTTCAAGGAGGCGTCGTCCGAATACAACAACGCCCTCGTGTTCAAGATGCCGGGTGCCGCGCTGTGCGAAGTCCGTTACCGACTGGGACTCTGCCGCGAGAAGCTGGGTGACGATAAGGGGGCGATCGCCATCTTTGCTCTCGCGGCGGATTATTCCGTGAAAGCCGATACCTACCGGCTGTCCGCTGTCGCGCACCGTGCCGCTCTTTACGAAAAGCACAAGGACTGGCCGAACGCGCTGGCGGCGTATCGCGATCTGATCAAGAACTCCACCGACCCCGAGATCGTCGTGGCCGCCAAAGCGCGCGCACACGAGCTGCTCTCGGGCAATCCGGTGCAGAAGAGCTCTCAGTAACCATCAGCAGGAGGACAACGCGCATGGGTAACTTTGACTGGATCAAACTGACTTCAGAAAGTCCGGTGCTGATTGCGCTCATCGCATTCAGCGTGGTGACGATGGGTGTCACCATCGAACGCTTCTACTACTACTGGACGCGTCGCGGCAACGCCGATGCGATTGCACGCGAGGTGTTGCAGCGCGCGCGCAAGGGTGACATCAAGGAAGCCATGTGGTCGTGCGAACACACCGGGCATCCGGCCGGTGCGACCATGCAGGTCGTGATCGGTGCCATCGGCGAGAGCAACAACGACATCGACGAGCGCGTGATCGTGGCGCTGTCCGAGCAGAAGCTCATGCTCGAGCGCAACCTCAACGTCCTCGGCACCATGGCCGTGACGGCGCCCCTCGTGGGTCTCCTGGGTACGGTGTGGGGCATCATGCGCGCCTTCCACGACATGGCGCTGGTGGGTTCTGCGGCCCCGACCGTGGTGGCTGGCGGTATCGCCGAAGCGCTCATCACCACCGCAGTCGGCCTGGTGGTCGCCGTGCCGTCGCTCATCGCGTACAACCACTTCGTGCGCCGCATGAACGTCATGCTCACCATCGCGGAGAACCATGCGCGCGCGCTGCGCACGGCAATCAACAGCAACCATCCCGACGACCGCAGCGGCATCCGCAAGCGCGAAGAACCGATCTCGCATGCCATTCGTGCCGCGCGCGAAACCGTCAACGTGGGATAAGGACAAACGATGGCGATGAAGTCATTCAACAAGGACACGGCGACCAACTGCGAGGTCAACATGACCCCGCTCATCGACGTGTCGCTGGTGCTCGTGGTGATGCTGATTCTTGCCACGCCGCTGGCCTTCGAGTCGCGCATCGATGTGGGCAGCGCGTCCCGGAGCGGCCAGAAGGCGAAAGAGGAAAAGCTCAGCGAGCGCATCGAGATCATCATCGAGTCGGACGAGAACGTCCGCGTCAACCAGACGCGCGTGAAACGCGCTGCGCTCGAAAGCACCCTGGCGCCCATGCTGGCGTCCAGCGTGGACCACGGCGTCTTCGTGGGTTGCGAGTCGGGAGTGAGCCACGGCGCCTTCGTCGACGTGCTCGACCAGGCCAAGCAGAGTGGCGCCACCGATATCGCTGTCTTCGACAAATAGCGGAGTGTGCATGAAGCGCTTTCAAACTGAGAATCAGCAGACGATCGCGAAGGTGAACGTCACGCCCATCATCGACGTGGCACTGGTGCTGGTGATCATCCTCATGATCACGGCACCCATGATTGCCGTGTCGGATGTGGACGTGAAACTGCCCCAGGCGCAGACGCGTAACCTCGAGGGTCACGACCGCGTTAGTATCACGCTGGGCGCGAAGGGCGAGCTGGCGGTGGACGACACCAACATCACGCTGCCCGCCTTGCAGACGACTCTCGCGTCGCACCTCGAGGGACACAAAGACGCCATTGTGGTGATCCGCGCCGACCAGAGCGTGGCCTATTCGGCGGTGCGCCAGATTGTGGAGGCTGCGCGCGCCGCCGGGGCCGCGCGTATCGCGGTGGGCACGACGCAGCGCGGCAACGCGCCGCAGGGAGCGAGCCTGTGAGACACCGGCCCATGGAACACGACGCGCACCACAGCCGTGCGCGCACGCGCGAAGCGCTGTCCATCAGCACGGTGATTCACCTGCTGATCTTCCTGTGGCTCGCGCTCAACCGCGCGGGCGCGGGAGAGCTGGCCGGTCTCACCGAGGTCACGTTCGTCGAGCAGACCGACCCGAAGGGTCTTCCCGACGCGGCGCCGCCCATGGCGCGTGCAACCACGAGCAGTGCTCCGGTGCAGCAGGTTTCACAGAAAGCGTCGCGCGAGGAACAGGCCGAGCACTACCAGAGAGCCCTGGAGCGCGCTGACAACGCACCGCGCCCGCAATCGACGCGCGCGGTGGCGGACATCCTGAGTGACAAACTCGACGCCATCAACAGGAACGGCGAATCCACGACGCGCATTGCGTCGCTCGTGCCTGCGCCCAATGTCGGCATTCCCGCGCCCGCGGGCCTGCCGGGGCCGGGCGACAACCCCAACGGCGTGCAGTCGCTCGCGCGTAACACCGTGCCGGGCGGTGGCGGTGGCACTGCGCCGATCGCACTAAGACGACTGGGCGGTGAACCCACGGGACGCCCCGTGATGGCGGCCGCCGTCATCAACGCGCCGGTCGAAAAACCGGCGGCCGCCACTCAAAGCAGCGGCTCGCGCAATCTCGCCGGAGCCAACCTGGTGGGTCCCGTCGCGGACCGCGCGGTGACGCACTACCAGGTGCCCGACTATCCCGAGTGGGCCAAGCGCGATGGCACCGAAGGTTCGGTCACGCTCTACTTCTTTGTGCTGCCCGACGGTCGCGTCAAAAAAAGCGTGGTCGTCGAGCGCACCAGCGGATTTTCGGACTTCGACGACCGCGCGGTTGCCGCGCTGTTGCAGTGGCAATTCGTGTCGCTTCCCCTCTCCAACGAGCAGTGGGGACGCATCACCTTCGATTACAAGTTGAGTGACAATTGAGGAAGGAACGGGTCATGAACAGGAATAAACGCATCATGTTGTTCGGCGTAGCGTGCGCCATCTGCTGGGCGTACGGAGCGAACGCGGCCGAAACCAAGGGGGCGAAGCCGTCTCCCACGAATGAAGCGACCGTGCAGGCGGCTTCGAAGAAGGATACGGCCGCGACGCCGGACAGCACGATGCGCATCAAGGCCGGCGAGTCGGGCAAGCAGTTCAACAACATCACGGTGGAAGGTGAAGACCGTGTGCGCGTGAACTTCGACAGGCCCGAGCTCAAGCTCGACGTGGATCCGTCCAAGGCACCCGGCCTGGACTGGCAGAGCGTGTGGGCCGCCCTCGGCTCCGACGAATTCAACTTCGTCGATCCGATGCTGACGCGTTCGGTGTACGAGCGCTCACCGTACGCGCCGCGCCCGTGGCTCGATTCCATGCGCGAAGGTCCCGTGGCCCGCTTCCGTCCGGAAGTGAATGGTGTGGAGAAGTGGGGTCTGGAAGTGGCCGACTCGCGTGGCAAGACCGTCGCGCGCTTCCAGGGTAACGGCAAACCGCCGAAAGAGCTCACCTGGGACGGCACCACCATTGACGGCGGCGCCGCGCGCTCCGACCTCACCTATTCCTATGTCCTGAACGCCACCGACAAGGCCGGCAACAAGCGTTCATTCGTGGGCGATTCGTTCCAGATTCCGCCCCACGTCGCGCAGAACAAGGACGCCATGAGCATGTCGTTCTCGGTGCCGGTGGAGAGTGCGACTGACCGCGTGCCCGCCGCGGTGGTGCTCGAGGCAGCGACGCGTCTCAATCAGAACGTTGCCACCAACGTTCCTGTGAAGGTGGAAGTCACCGCTCCCACCTTCAATCTGGCCAAGTCGATTGCGGACGAAGTGGTGGCGACGCTGCAGCCGCATCTCTACGGCGAGCCCTCGCGCATTGCGGTGGTGACGAACGTGGACACAGGCGGCGCCGAACGTGCCAGCGTGACGATTCGAACAGGCGCGAAGTAGTTATTTCCCGTTCTTGAACGAGACAGCGCGCTGGATCACGCCGACACGCGATTCATACCATTCGTAGAAGTTGCTGCGACCCATCTTCTGGACCTCGACGTGCTCGGCATGCGTGCGCCAGTTCTTGATGGCCTCTTCACTCTCCCAGTACGAAACCGTGATGCCGAAACCTTCGAGGTTGCGGGCACTTTCGATGCCCAGGAAACCCGGCATCTTCGTGCCGAGCTCCATCATACGGGCCGATGCATCACCGTAGTCGTCCTCGATGCCGGGCTTGCGACGCGAGGTGAAGATCACACAGTAGTAGGGGGGCTTGGGAGTGGTGGCACCTTCTGACATGATCTTCCCTTTCAGCGTCCTCGTTCGAGCGCAAGCAGAACGGCGTTGGCACTTTTCATGACGAAGACTCCCCCGCCGGCATTCTCGAAGTCCTTCGCCAGGCGCTTGCGATACCAGGCCGCGCTACGTACGTGGATGTTCTTGTCAGTCTTCCGCATGTCGAGCAGCCCGTCTTCGATGTCGTCGCTGGTGGGAACATCGAAGTAGAGTGCGCCCTTGCACACGGCGGCGATCGCGGCGAAGCTGCGCTCCACCTCGGCGGCACTCATGTACTGCATCACGTCCTGGCACACCACCAGATCGAACTTCTTGCGCGAGCGAAAGTCGGCGACCGAGCTCTGGAACCAGCCGTACTCCTCGCACAGGTAGGCGCTGGGGTCGATGCCCAGGTATTCGATGTCGGTGTCGATCTGGCGCAGCGCCCGTTGCCACAGCCCCGTGCCGCAACCGGCATCGAGCACATTCCGCACGGGCACCTGCAGGTGCGAGAGGTAGGCGAGCACGAAGCACGCGCGCTTGAACACGTCGTCCTCGGAAATGACGGCGGCGTCTTCGTAGAAGCGTTTGAAAAAACCGCGGTCGAAATCGCGGCGAACGGTGCGCTTGTGTTTCATAAATGAAGAAGGCCGGCGTACGGCGCCGGCCTTCGCCAGAGTCTCTAGCTGGTTCGCTTCGGGAAATCGGCCAGCATCCTGGTCACGACTTCATTGAAGCGCTTCTTCTGGGTTTCATAATTGGACTGCTTGTCGAGCTCGGCCTTGGCGACGGAGCTCCAGATCTGCTTGCCCGTCTTGGCGTCAATGGCAAACATGAAGAGCGAGCCTTCCTGCCACGTGTCCTCGCTGCTCGCCTGCGCCCACTGCATGTCGAACTCCTGGTACGCGGGATTCATCTTCACTTCGTCGTAACGCTCCTCGACCAAGACGTGGAACATGAGCAGCAGGTCGGGGCCCTCGGTGACGTGTGTGTATCCAAGATCGCTCATGAGCTTGATGGTGTTTTCGCCGACCGACTTGCGAAACCCGGGGTCATCGAGATTCTTGATGCCGGTGAGGACGTACTCGCCCTGGCGGCCGAAGCTCCAGTTCTTGTACTGCGTCCAGTCGACACCGGCGACGGGCCGGGGCTCGATGGTGAGGTTGGTCTCAAACCCCTTCTGCGAACAACCGGCGATGGCCGCGATGATGATCACCAGAGCCGCAGCGCGAAACATGTTCTTCATGGTCGTGAATCCTCCCGAATAGGCTTTGTGGGAAGAAAGTTATAGCACAGCGTCAGGAATCGCGCCAGTCGGGAGCACGCTTCTCCATGAACGCGCGAGCGCCCTCAGTGGCATCGTGCGTTTGCATGAGCGTCTCGAGATACTGCTTCTCGACCAACCGGATCTGCGCGGCATACCACGTGCGCAAGTCCCCCATCAACGCAGCATTGGCGTGACGAAGCGATGATGCGCTTTTGGGCAGTATGTATGTCACGATGAAGTCGTGCAGCTGCGCCGCGACAAGCGAGCGCGGCAGCGTCCGGTTGGCAATACCCAGCGCGCGCGCCTCTACCCCGGTAATGATGCGGCCGCTCAACATCAGATCGGCCGCCACCGCGCGCGAGACTTTCTCAGGCAACAGCACGGCAGCCACGGGCGGAAACACGCCCAGCGAAATCTCGGGCAGACCCAGCTTCGCGGTCTTGTCGCACCACAGCATGGAGCAGGCGAGGGCCAATTCGAATCCACCACCCAGGCAATAGCCGCTGACACGCGCCAGCGTGGGAACGTCGCAGGCCAGCAACTCACCGATCAATAGATGGAAGAGGGGCAGTACCTCAGCAATCTTGTCGGGAAGGTGCTCCTTGACGTCGGCCCCGTACGAGAAGTTGTCCTTCTCGCCCGTGATCACGATCAGCTTGAGCTTCCTGTCTTTCGCGGCGCTCCCCAGCGTGGCGCGGAATTCCTCGACAAGCTTTTGGCTGAGAAGATTCCCACGCGAGCCGCCCAGCGTGATCTCGCGGACGCGACCGTCGTGGCTGTCGGTCACGCTGACCACCGGGCCCGTGGTCGGGGTTGCCCCTGTTCTTGCCTTACCGCGCATGGCCCTCATTATAGTGGAGTCGCGCGGCCGGGCAACGAAAACAGGAAACCACGCGCCCTCCGGGGGAGCCGGATGGGCGACGGCGCGGCGCGACGCCTCTGAACGGCGCAACGCGCCATCATGAAACGCGAGCACGCGCTCGATGTGTTGAAAGCCACCCATTGGGGCTTGAAACACTGATTCAGTGAACCCATCGAGCGCGCGCTGGTTCGCGTCAACTTGCACATTATCAACGAACGCGCACCGGGGCACGCCAGTTGCCTTAGGCCGCCGCGTACCAGGGTGTTTCTAAATCTACCCGCTGTAATTCCCTTTCGTCTGATTCCAGATTCGACCCCGGCTCGACGCACTCGAGCGTGACCTTCGTCCATCCGGCGCAGGCACGTCGCGGCGATCCGGCGAGAACAGGAGCCGAAATGCGTGCCCCGTTTTGTTCCTTCGGCTCAATCAACCCGCGGGCTTTCGCCCCCGTATTACTCGTCGCCCTGACTCTCACCGCGTTCACGAACGCGCACGCCCAGTTGCCGATGCCCGGCCTGGGTGGTGGATTCGAGGTCGACGGCAACCTTTTCGCCAACAATCCCGGCGGCATCATCGGTCTCGGCAACGACTGGCTGAACGGACCCTCCGGGCCCGGCAGCGGCGTGCTCAACAAGAACGGCACGCCCAGGGATCCGTTGAGCACCATCCACATTCTCGACAGGGTCGGCGGTGCCGACCTCGACGTGTTCGATGGCAGCAACAAGGTTGACGCCAACCCCAACACCTACAAATGGAAAGCCGGCAGCGCGCCGCAGAAGGACGACATCCAGAACGGGCTCGCGTACTTCTCGGAAGACAACAGCGGCAACCACTGGATGCGCGTCGCGGGCGACCGCCAGTCCACCAGCGGCGACAGCTACATCGACTACGAGTTCCTGCAGGCGACGCTCACCAAGAACGCCAACGGCACTTTCACATCGGCCGGCCCCCACGGCGGTCGCACTGTGGGCGACATCGTTCTGACCATGCACCTCAGCAAGGGCGGCAGCCAGGCCGAGTTCTTCGCCCAGCGCTGGTCGGCAGTCGCGGGCGGATACGACTACGTGACGGTTCCCTTTCCGAGTGGAACCGCCTTCGTCGCCGCCAATATCGACTCCACCATCAATTCAACCTACGACGTCTTCGGAATCAAGTCGTACGCCATCAACCAGTTCGGCGAAGCCGCGATCAACCTTGACGCCGTGCTTCCCAACTTCAGTCGTTGTTTCGGCATTGCCACCGTATTCATTCGCACAAAATCATCCACGTCGGAAAGCGCGGTGCTCAAGGACTTCTGCGAGCCGGTTCAGGTGAACATGTGTCTCGACGACACGCCTCCGGTCCTTACGCCGCCCGCCAACGTGTCGCTCAAGTGCAACGATTCGACGTCCCCGGGCGACATCGGCGCGGGAACGGCCACCGACGATTGCGACAGCAACGTGCTGATCACGTACGTCGACAACATCATCCCCGGCGGCTGCGCGCAGGACTACACCATTCAGCGCACCTGGACCGCGGTCGATCACTGCGGCAACTCGGCCACCGCGATGCAGACCATCGTCGTGTCCGACGACACCGCTCCGGTCATCGTGTCCTCGCCGGGACCGCTCACCATCCAGTGCAGCGGCGACATCCCGAATCCCAATCCGGGCTCGGTCACGACAACGGGCGAGTGCGGCAAGGTGACCGTCACGCACGTCTCGGATGTGTCCGACGGCAACACCTGCGGCGAAGTCATCACGCGCACCTATCGCGCGACCGACGAATGCGGCAACTTCACCGACGTCACGCAGAAGATCACCATCGACGACACCACGGCGCCGCAGGTGGGCCAGCTCTCGCCCATCACGATCCAGTGCGCGGGTGATATTCCGCTGGCCAACATCGCCATCGTGCAGGCCAGCGATAACTGCGGCCGGGTTCACATCGTGCATCTCTCGGACGTGTCGAATCATCAGACTTGCCCGGAGACCATCGTGCGCACCTACCGCGTGACCGACGACTGCGGCAACACGACCGATCGCATCCAGCAG